>CAMATH010000169.1 GCA_945860955.1 Planctomicrobium piriforme | reverse complement strand
GGGGGACTCTGTCCCCCCCAGACCCCCCCTGGGATTTTGGAGGCATGTGTCCAGTGTCCAATGGTTGATCTGACGCCTGACGGTAGCTGATGATTCGGGGATGCAGGCAATCTCCCAACGCCCGACATGCGCGAGGTGTAACAGGCCGTCGCAGCCCAGTACCGATTACCGCCGTTTTTTCCGCCCATTGGACATCGGACCAATGCCTTAGAAAATCCCAGGGGGGTCTGGGGGGACAGAGTCCCCCCAGCTTTGGTGCCAAGTTCCCGAGCGGCGATCTGATTCGCCTGTCACAGAACGTGACGACGAGGATTCGAAGAGAACTGGCCCGCACGACACGCGTGGGGGAAAATCGCGTGGATTGAAATCCACGCTACGTGCGCGGCTCCGCGAGTTTGACGACGTCTCGATGGCCATCCGGTACGACCGGTGCGACCCGACCTCAAACAACCGTTGGGGGGAGATCGGTCTGCCCGGGTGGTTGGCGGGAGGCGGCCCATGACGTATGCTAACGGATGCGTCGGACAACTCCCCTAACGCATCATGCAAAAATTCCTGTCCGGGTATCAGCTCAGTGATCCCACCTGGCTGTACCTGTCGTTCGTCCTGATTCTGGCTGTCTACTTCAAATTCAGCCGGATCTGGTCGCTGCGAAACATTGACCTGCTGCTGTTGCTCGCGATTTCGCCGGGCGTTTTGATGCTGCGCTCTGGGGAGCCCGTGCTGGAATCGCGGGGGACGTACTGGCTGTTCGCCGCCTCGGGGTTGGGGCTGCTGCGGGTCTTGCTGGATGGACTGTTCGTCCGTCGACCTCGCCTTGAACAGAACATGAACGTCGCGGGGATGAGCTTTCTGTGTGCCGCCACCGTGGTGTTTTTGACGACAAAACTTCTGACCGACCCGTTGCAGGATGAAACCGTGCGGGCGCTGACACGTGCGGGGGATCAACGGCCGGCGATGGTCGCGGTTGAAGAGACATCCGAATCGGATTCAGCCGACGGTGCCGACTCGACCAGAGAATTGCCGGCGGCTGAGAAGTTGGACGCCCCTCCCGCATCCGGACCGACGACCGCACTGGTGAAAAAGGCGGTCGACGAGATTTCAAAAGCGGTGGTTTCGGGAGGTCCGCAGTCAGACCACCGTCTGGGTGAGGTCGAAACGTATACCGTGCGGGGCATCGCGATTCTGTCGCACTTGGCGGTCATTGTGGGGCTGACCTTGGTCGGCCGGCAGATCTTTGGTGACCCCGATCTGGGGTTCGCGATGTCGTCGTTGTACATTTTGATGCCTTGCACGGCGTATGACTTGGGATCGGTGATCCAGGTTCTGCCGGCGGCGCTGGTGGTGTGGGCGATTTTCTTCTACCGATCGCCGTTTGCCTCGGGGAGCCTGTTGGGACTCGCCTCCGGAATGGTGTTTTTCCCAGTCTTTCTGCTCCCCTTGTGGGGGTGGTTTTATGGACGGCGCGGCGGGGGACGATTCGCCTGTGCGGTGCTGTTGACCACCGGGCTGGTTGTAGGAGTTCTGGCCATTCTAACGCACAGTTCGCGGGATCTGGTCGAGAACACGCTGGGTTATGTCCGCTGGACGAGCCTGCAGATCTGGGAAGAACCTCTGGGGACAAGTTTCTGGGCCGACCTGGGCCCCGCGTACCGACTGCCGGTGCTGGTGAGTTACATCATCATGCTGTTCGTGCTGACATTCTGGCCCCGGCAGAAGAGTCTGGCGCAGTTGATTCCGCAGACGACGGCGATCGTGCTGGGGGCGCAGTTCTGGTACCCGCAACGGGGCGGGGTCTATGTGTTGTGGTACCTGCCTCTCTTGCTGATGGTGGTCTTCCGTCCGATGATGACCAACCACTTCGCCCCCGAGATCAAGCCCCTGGCGTTTTTCGGTAGAGGCCGGCGGATCGAATCGGCCGCTGACCCCGCCGAGACGTCTCGCGTCTGAGACACGCCAACGGAACCAGCGCGTCGGGCGTATCAGGAATCCCCAACATCCCCCAGACCCAGGCGGTGCGAGTGAATTTTTCAGGATGGCACAACGGTCGGCGAAAAGACGCTCGAACGGACGGGTGGGGTTTTGCGCGCCGCTGGATGGGTGGGATGCTCTTCGCGCTGCTCCTGGCGGGCGTCTGGTTGGCCACAGGCCAGTCCGCGCAGGCCGAGACGCCGGATCTCGTGACCGTGTCCCAGATTCAGGCGGGGCTGGATGGCTGGTACAAAGTCGGCGAGACCACTTTGCTGGGACTGACCGCCGAGTGTGATCAGGCACTGACCCTGACGTTGACGGTCGAATGCCCCGATGTTGACGGTGTCCCTGCCATGTATCGTGGCAGACCGACCCGCGTGGTACAGAATACCAAGACTCGGTTGGAAGCGACGTTCGCGATTGGGCGATTGAAGCATGGGTTGGATCTGTCGCTGGTTGACGAATCGGGTAAGGTGGTTTGGAGTCGGCGGCTGGCCCCCACCGGCGATCGCGATTCGGAACTGCATCCTCCGATGCGACAGGAAATTCCGGTCTGGCTGTCGCTGTCCAAACTCCCCGAGTCGATGGAAGCGAAACCGGGTTTCGATCCCTCGGCGGCCAACGATGGAACCGCCCCCCCATGGATTGTGTCGTACCCGGGGGTCGATCGATTGCCCTCCGATTGGCGGGGATACAACCCGGCCGGTCTGGTGATCCTCCCGACACGTGCGAACGCGGCCGTCGGCCCGAGCCTGATTGAAGGGATTTCGGAAGCGCAAAGCGGTGCGCTCAACACGTGGGTCGAACAGGGGGGGCACCTGCTCTTGTCTTTGACCGATGGAGCCGCTTACGCCGCTTCGCCCCTGTCGAAATGGTTGCCGATCGAACTGGATGGGGATGTCGGGCTGCAACAATTCAGCAATCTCGAAAGTTTCGGCGGGAAAGGGTCGGCGCTCCGCAGCGCGGGGCGCGTGCGAATTCCCCGGGTGAAGGGACTGCCATCATCCCAGGTTCCGGTGCGAGATCTGGGGGGGGCACCCATTGTCGCGACGATTCCGTTCGGGTTCGGCCGGGTGTCGATCATCGTCCTCGACATCGAGAAACCTCCCTTGAGCGACTGGGCCGCGCTCCCCAACGCCCTGACCAAGCTCGCGGGGAACTCCGGCCGGGTCGTGAAAGGGGCGGTGACAGGAGTCGGGCGCAAACTGACACAGAACGGCGTCGGAGATTTGGCGACCCAGTGGAATCAGACGCAAGACGACTTTCCTGAAGTCCACCGCCCGTCGCACTGGTGGATTCTGCTGCTGATCCTGGCGACGGTCGTGGTACTCGGTCCGCTCGATTATCTGTTGGTTCACCGTCTCTTTCGGCGACCCGAATTGACCTGGATCACGTTCCCCATATTGGCCGCCAGCTTCGTTCTGCTGGGTGCCTGGTGGGGGGGCGACGTGAATGGTCGACAGATCCGAATCAATCAGACCGACGTCGTCGACATCGACTCCTCCACGGGAATCGCCCGCGGTCGAAGCTGGATTTCGCTCTACAACCCCGAACATGAACGCTTTCAGGTTGAGATCACGCCCCGGCCACCGTTTACCTTGGCGGAGGAAGCCAGCGCGACCTCGAAGGGATCCCTCGCGAGCCATTTGAACTGGGCCGGCTCACCCGAGAACGCAATTGGCGGATACTACCGCGAGCCCGGTTTCTCATCGGGCGGACAACGCTATTCCTTCAGTTCGGATGGGGCGACCATCGACAACCTCCCCGTGCTGCAATGGTCGACACGGGGCGTGCGTGGCGAGTGGCACGGTCGGGTCGAGGGTACGGTGCTGACCAGTCGGCTGAAGTCGAACGGTTTCAACCAAGTGACCGGCACAATCACTCACAACCTCCCCGGCGTTCTGGAAGACTGTCTGTTGGTCGTGGGAGGCTGGGCCTACTTCCCGAAAAATGACGATCGCACGCTCGCACCCGGGGTCGCCTGGCAGCCTGCCGGGGGCCAAAGCCGACAACGGGAGTTGCGGGCTTTGTTGACCGGCGAACGCCGCACGCGAAAGGAGCAGGTCGGGAAGATCGACGGAGAACTGGTTACATCCCTGGCCCCCTACGATTCCCTGGGGCGCGACCCGATGGACATTCTCAAGATGATCTCGTTCCATCAGTCGGCCGGCGGTGGCGAGTACACCGGGTTGACCCATTCCGCCCTCCGCGACCTGGAACTGACGCCGCTGACCAATCTCGGTCGCGGTGTGCTGATCGGGCGATTGAAGACCGCCGGCTCGGAGGTCAAACTCAACGGCGTTACCCAGCCGGCGACCCGACAAGCGACGTTTGTGCGACTGATTGTGGCGGTCGAACAGGTCGAACGCACCGCTCCCAACAATCTGCCCAAGCTCAACGAACAACGCGTTCCGACGGCTCCTCCTCCGACGAATCCCCAGCAGGCTGATCCCGGTGATCGAAACTCGCGATTTGACTAAACGGTACGGCAATCTGATCGCCGCCAACCGGATCAACCTGAAACTCGATGAAGGGGACGTGTTCGGGTTCATCGGACCCAACGGGTCGGGCAAAACCACGACCATGCGGATGCTGGCGACGTTGTTGACACCCGATTTTGGTGAGGCGTACGTCGACGGCCATTCGATTTACACGCACCCTCGAGAGATCCGCCGGATCGTCGGGTTCATGCCCGACTTTTTCGGCGTGTACGACGACATGAAGGTGATCGAGTATCTCGAATTCTTCGCCGCCGCCTATCGTATCGACGGCCCCGCGCGGCGGAAGGTGTGTGAAGACAAACTCGAACTGGTCGACATGACGTTCAAGCGCGACGCGATGGTCAACCAATTGTCGCGGGGACAAACTCAGCGCATTGGCCTCGCGCGGGTATTGCTGCACGAACCCAAAGTGCTGCTGCTGGACGAGCCGGCAAGCGGGCTGGATCCGCGGGCGCGAATCGAGATTCGACAATTGCTGAAGCGGTTGGGAGAGCTGAAGAAGACCGTGATGGTCTCCAGCCACATCCTTCCTGAGCTGGCCGACGTGTGCAACAAAGTCGGCATGATCGAGAAGGGGATCATGGTCGCCAACGCCCGGGTCGACGAGGTGATGCAGCAGGTTCGACAGGCGATTGTGCTGCACGTGCGAGTCGGGGGCGAAGCGGACACCGCCGCGAAGCTGGTCGAGCAGCATTCCGACGTCGCGAAGGTCGAGGTGCGGACCGGCGGGTTGCTTGTCGTGACATTGCAGAAAGGCGTGCTGGACTACAGCTTCCTGCCGACGCTGCTGGTCGGGGCGGGACACAAACTGACGCTGTTCCGGGAGGAGGAATTGAACCTCGAGACGGCGTTCATGGAATTGACGCGCGGACTGTACCAGTAGCCGAGAGCCCCCGAGAGAGAGAACAGGGAAGCTGAGGTACCACCATGCGCTGGACGATCGGAGTGCCGGTCGGATACCTCGGCGTCTGCGGATTCTGCCTGCTGCAATCGCAATTTCGCGACGGGCCGGCATCGGTTCGTTGGCTACCCGTGCAGGGGCTGACGATTCCCTGGGGAGTCGCCCTATCGTACGTGCCCGACCATGACGAATGGTCGGAACTGGCTCTGGTGGGATGCTATTTGGGCGCCATGCTGGCGAACGCGGGGTTGCTCGCGCTCGGTTTGCGCTGCGGAGGGAAACTGATCGCGCGGCTGGAGCGGCTGGATGAAACGGATCCGCCAGGGGGTTCAGTGACCTGAGTGCGCGATACCACCGATTGCGGTTCACAAGTGCGACCGGCCCACCTGCAACTCCGAGAGCGCTGTCTTGGGATGCCATTGCTCGCTGGAGAATTTGGAGTCAGCAGGTCTTCGGATGCCCAAATCGCGATGGCGAGCGATTTCCCCGACCGATTCGAACGACTCACTCCGACTTCAGTTTCAGCAGCTTCACCGCGTTCTCGTAGTAGACTTTTCGTTGAACGTCGGGAGGGAGCTTGAGCGAGTCAAGAAGTTCGAACTGGGGGATCTTCTGATCGGGCATAAGGACGTCGGTGCCGAAGAGAAGCTGATTTGCGTTGCGGATCAGAAACTCCCGCCCGAACTCCCGATCGCGCGCAATCGCCTTTTCCCCTCCAGGTTCGGACAGATCGCAATAGAGATTCTTGTACTCCTTCATCAGGCGATCGAGGGCACCGCCGGGATGGACCTTTTTCGGAATCTCGGGGTATCTGCCAAAGTCCTCAAACGTGGCGGCACCGCAGATCGACGCCCAGAATCCCGCCGCGTGGCCGATGAGATTGAGTTCCGGAAACGTCTTCAAGACACGTTCCAACCGGGGCAGTCCGGGAGTGTCGATGTTGCGGATATCGTCGAGATGGAACAGCACCGGCAACGACACTTTCGCGCATGCCTCAAAGAAGAACATCTGCTGCGGAGAGTCGAACAGCATTCCGGTTTTGTGTTCCCCCACACCGCGACAACCGGCATCCTGATAGCGTTTGAGCATTTCGACCACCCCGGCGACTCCCGCGACATGTCCAGTCCGTTGTGGCGGTGATGTCAGAACGCGCGGATCGATCGAACAGAAGGGGATGATGCGGTCGGGATACTTTTTGAAAGCGGCGAGCGCGGTCGCGGTTGGCTGCGGAATAGGGGCCGACTCGGGGGAGACCAGCGGCAGGACGCACGACTTTTCGATTTGGTGTTCGTCCATAAACCGCACCAGCAGATCTGCCGTCAGCTCGCGATCGTGGTAGAACGCCCCCAGATGGGTGTGGATGTCGATATAGCGGTATTTCGGAGCGGCATCTCCAGCGTGAGAATAACCTGGGAAAGCCGCGGCGGCGCAAGTGCCCACGGCGGCTTTCAGAATCTGGCGGCGTGACAACGGCGCGGACATGGAATTCTCCGAAGGTCCATACAATGGAGGCGGCGAACGCTGGCTGTCAGCATAACAACCGAACTTCGGGGACACACTCACAATTCATTACAGCGCCCAACTTGCGATTCCCCCGAATTCCCCCTCATCCGGCCTGTCGGCCACCTTCTCCCCGAAAGCGGGGAGAAGGATCCGATTCAAGCCGATGTGCGCAACCCCCTTTCCCCGCAACGGACGTTGCCAAGAACACTCAGCTTCACAGCGGGGAGCCGGAGGCAAGAGACAGCGGTGATCGCCCGATTGCCTTGCGAATCCTTTCCGATCCGAGTAGCCTCCGATCGACGTTCACATCGATTTGAAGTCTGCCGCCAATCGAAGAGACTGGGTGGGTTCCGAAATGGATCAAATGGGGCATTCCGGGGCTGCGAGGCCCGTCAATCCCGAGGAACCCTGGTTGCAGGTACTCGGTTCCCGGTACTTCACCGCGTGGCTCGCTGAGCAGAACGTCAGCGTGGCTCTCACCACGTACCAGACGGCGAAGCTGTTTCTCATCGGTCGGCAACCGGATGACCGGATTTCGGTCTTTGAGCGGACATTTAACCGCAGCATGGGGTTGTGGGGTTCCGCCGACTCGCAAACCTTGTGGATGAGCAGCCAGTACCAGCTCTGGCGGTTTGAGAATTCCCTCTCCCCGGCAACGACTCACGACGGCTACGACCGCGTCTACATTCCGCGTGCCGCCCACACCACGGGCGATCTCGATATTCACGATGTCGTTGCCATTTGAATGGTCTGGCAGCCCGCGACGGCAAAGCGCGGTACGTGACCTGTGTATCACAAAGCGACGTCGCCGACGGCTGGCGTGACCGCCGCCGCGACGGCGGTTGTGTGATTGATGTCCAGTCGAATCAGACAATCGCCACCGGCCTTTCGATGCCCCATTCCCCGCGCTGGCATCAGGGAAAACTCTGGCTGCTTAACGCGGGTTCGGGCGAGATCGGCCACATCGATTTGGCCACCGGCAAGTTCGAACCACTCGCCTTCTGCCCCGGGTTTCTCCGTGGTCTGGCGTTCGCGGGTGACTATGCGATCGTGACCCTGTCAAAACCCCGGCACGATCTGACCTTTGGCGGACTCGCGGTCGACGAGCAGTTGAAGTTCCGCGACGCGCAAGCCCAGTGCGGCATTCAGGTGATCCACCTCCAGACCGGCGCGATTTCTCACTGGTTGCGGTTTGAGGGGATGGTGACCGAGTTGTACGACGCCGTCGTCCTGCCGGGAACGGTGCGACCGATGGCGATCGGACTGAAAAATGACGAAATCGCCCGGTTGATCACCATCGGTGAGTCGGCGGGTTTGTGATCGATTCCGAAAACGACAACACCCGGGACGAAACCTCAGTTGCGAGTTCAAGGCGAACTGCGAAACGGCGGATTCGGTTCCCGGGTGACGCGGCGGTTCAGGCGGCGCGAGTCGTTGGGATGGCGGTTTTTGTCAGACGGATCGGCCGGACTCAGAAGTCAATCTTTGCACGCAGTCCAAACACCACCGCGGTGTCGATGTCCCGCACATTCGGCGGGAGGGTTCGTTCGCGAGCCGGCCCTAGAATCTGCAGGTCCGGCGTCAACCGGAACCACGGAGTGACTGCGACGTTGTAGAACATTTCCACCCCCTGGTCGTTGCCGACTGGCAGCAGCTTGGGTGCCAGGGTCTGAACAGGATCCGAGTAGCCGACATAGAAGTACCCGACGCCGAAAGTATCGAGTTGTCGCGACACCATCGGGCTGCTGCCCCCCAATCCCACGTATCCTGACCACTGGACCGGACTGGGTCCATTGTCGGCGAGTCCGAGGTTGCCGAACAATCCCCACGATCGCTTGGAATTGTTCGGGTCGACATACAATGCCTGGTCAGCCATGTAGAACATCGACCAAGAACCCTGGATGGTACCGGTCGCGATGCCGAAACCCACCCCCGGGTTGTAGTACGGAGTCGGATTGAGGTCGTTGTAGGTTCCGGTGCTGTAGGTACCGCCGATTCCCTGATGACCGGGCAGTCCAAAAATCTCGATGGGACGATTGACCATCGACATGAACGTCACGCCGTTCGAGAAAAAGCTCTCGAACCCACTGGTCGTCGGGGTGTTGTTCGTGTCCAACATCAAGAAGGTGAAGACCGGCTCGAAGTTTTCGAGTACCGCGAATCCCGCTCCCAGTGTCGAATACGGGGCGGTCCGGGCGACAACGACCGGCAATGCCAGCCCGGTGTTCATGAACGCGTCGACCCCTCGGCCCGTCGCGTACGGTTGCTTGAGTTCATCAAGCAGGTTCAACTTGCCACCAAACACCGCCAGATTCTCGGAGAGAAACTGGGTGTATTTGACGCCGGTCAACGCGGTGACCGTTCCAGTGGGCCGGGGGAACAGCATCCCCACGTTCGCCGGCATGATCGCGCCGGTGTCGGGGTTGATCGTATCGCCGTACCGGGTTTCGCCATGCAGGGTGAAGAACGACCCCTTCATCAACCCCGCCTTCTCACCGTCGACGTTGACCAAGTAGTCAAACCGGCCGGCGTATTCGAACTCTTCGTTGATGCCGCCGCTCGTGACCCCCTGGTAGAACTGCGTCGAGTAGACGTCGATCGCGATTCCCTGCTGGGCGAGCTGATCGCGAGTTCCCAGCCAGTTGCCCGTCAGTTTCGGGCGTTCGAGGAACGGGCCGGCAAACGGGGAGGCTGGGGGGAGTGCCGGGGTGGTTTCACACAGCCATTGCGGAATCGCCGGCTGTCCCGATGGGGGGATAGCGGGGGGATTCACGGAATCGACGATCCCTGCTTCATCTCCTGCCAAAGGAGGAAGTTCGGGAATGGTGCTGTCCTGAGCAGTCGCCAGACGAGCACCAGTGAGCAGCAGGGCGGGTAGAAGTGACTTTCTGAGCATGGGATCGGTGCCATGTGAGGTGACAGCACAGCCGGCGTATCGGCTTCCGTGCCAAAATTCAATGCCAGCGGACCTATCGAACTTATCGGCATTGGGATCACAATCCACAGAGGGTGCATGATTTAGGTCGCTGTGGAGAGCGGGGGGGAATTTCTCCGGAACTTTGCTTTTGGGGATCTGGGAGGAGTTTGGTCAATATTGCGGCGATGCGGCCGGCAAATGCGTCATATTCGTCAAAATTTACCCTGTCAGCAAAAACTGCCGATACTGATTTTAGAGAGGGATTATTATTCGCGCGCATTCCCGGTGAACGGAGTGTGCGACAGCACTCGTTTCGTGACGCTCCGGAATTGGCGACATGCCCTTGAGTACCTCGCGCGGTGAACGACGGCAGCAGCGGGCCATGCGACGCCTTACGCTGATCGTGCGGACACTGTTTGTGTGGTTGCTCTTCGTGGCACCCATTGGTCTGACGCGGGCATTTGGTGAGCCGGCGACGAACGAGTTCGATACTCTTCCGGAAACCCGTCGCATCGATCGCCTCGAAAAGTCGCTGGAGTCGGTGATCGCCGAGAACGAACGGCTGGGGGCGGAGAATGCCCGGCTGGCGGAAGACATTCGCCAACTTCAGCAACAGTCGCCGTTTCAACCATCGGTCGAATCGACTTCATCGGATTGGACGACGGTCCCGGCCGCTTCAAGCGGCAATCTGAAAGCGAACACCGCACCCGAATACCGGGTGGGCTACGACGGTGGATTTGTGATTTTCCCGGAGGATGACGACGAGTCCCCCTTCTCGTTGAAGATCAACAGTCAGACGACGTTTCGCTATTCGGGGTTTTTGAGTGAGACATCGGAATGGACCGACAGTGCCGGCAACGTGACCCCGCTCGTCAGCAGCAGCAATTTTCTGATTCCACGCGGACGGTTGATATTGTCCGGCAAAGCGTTGCTCCCCGATCTCACGTATCTCGTCAACATTGACTACAACTCGGCCACGAGCAATCCCATTGGTTTTCGGGCCTACGCGTTGAATTACCAGTTCAGTCGTGCGTTCACGCTCAGCGTGGGTCAGAACAAGGTTCCCGGAACGCGGGAGTGGATTGGAAGTTCGTTTGTGGCGCAGGAGGGACCAGACCGAACGATGGCGACCACGTTCTTTCGCCCCAGTCTCAGTCAGGGGATCTGGTGTACCGGAGAGCCAGCCGATGGCTGGTTCTACCACGCAATGATTTCCAACGGATTCAACACGCTCAATCTCAGGCCGAGCCAGCTCGACAATCGGGCGTGCTGGTCCGGTTCGACCTGGTGGGAACCGTGGGGCGCGTTCGGTCCCGGGTATTCCGACCTGGAAGCACACGAACAGCCCGCGGTCCGTCTCGGCGGCAGCTACACGTTTTCCATGGAGCAGGGAAGCCAGTCGAACAATAACGCGCCCGAAAACTCCTCGATCCGACTGTCTGACGGCACGCTCATCACCCAGCAGGGTGCCTTCGCCCCCGGGGTGACTTTGACTCAGTTCAATATCTCGTTATTGGCGCTGGATCTGGCGTTTAAATACCGCGGAATCAGTCTGTCGACAGAAGGCTATTATCAAAACCTCTTGGGACTGGAAGGGAACGGCCCCATTCCGCGCAGTTCCACTCAGGCGTATGGCGGGTTCGTTCAGGGGGGATATTTTGTGATCCCGCAGGAAGTTGAGCTGTATACCCGGACCTCGGTGGTCACCGGGGATTATGGAACCGGGAATGAGTACGCGGGGGGATTCAACTGGTTTATTCTCCCCGGGAAAAATAATCTGCGGTTCACCGCCGACACCGCCTGGCTGCACAACTCCCCCGCCGACCAGAACCGCACCGGATTCGTCGCGGGACAAACCGGCCTCTTGATTCGAACCCAAATCACCGCCTCCTTTTAACCGGGGCGCGGTCCAGCCAATTCAGTTGGATTCGGCGATTTCCTTCGCGCTCACGATTCTCAGACGTCCGTTGGGATTGTGCATGGGGCTGCCCGGTTCGAAGTCGTCCTGCGTCAACGCGACAACGTGAAAACGTGGCGCATGTTCGTCTGCCAGGATATGGCCGACACCGATCGGTTTGCCGCCGCCGCACACGTAGCGAATGATGTCGATTATTGTCTCTCCCTGCACGTCAACTGCCGGGGAGCGCATCAGGATGTCGGGAAATCCCATGGCGTGCATTCCCATCGTGAACACCTCGTGAGTCCCGCTGACAATTGACGCGAACGCGAAACTGATGGAGTCCGGGCTTTCGTCATCCGTCATTTCGATCCACAGACTGCCGCCGTGAGCCAAACCACAATTGTCGATGAAAACCCCTGCTCCACCGGCGCGCACGATGGCCGCTCCGGCCTGCATCATGGTCAATGCCGACTCCAGGGAGCCGCCAGGTCCGGTCAAACCGATGTTCACGGTGTATCGTGCGACGACCGCCAGTTCGTCGTCACTGGGACGTCGGGGGCAAGACGACTTGAAGATCTCCGGAAATTGATCATCCGGGGGCATCGGGGAGAACTTGATCTCCGTGCCATTCGGAAGAAGCAGTGCCTCGGGAGTCAGTCGATAACCCTCCGGCAGGCGCTCGAGCAGCTCGCCTGGATGAGCCCAGGCTCCAGGAATGCGAAGCGTGATTTCCGGTCGATCTGTCGGCGTGTTCATTGACTGTTCCTATTGAACGCGGCGCAAGCCCGGACTGCCCAGGCCGAATCGTGTTGATTTCACAAAATTTCGAACCGTCGCACAAGTCCCATTGAAAACGGCTCGAAACCCATTCACGGAGTCAGCCTTTAGGTCGACGATGACAGATCGCCTTCACGGAACTTCAGACACGTAAAAACACCCGCTGCCGCTCCAGCCCTTTCACCGCACCCCAAGTGAGCGCGAAGTAGCACGCGAACGCCGCAGTGACGTACCAGACCGGCGCGTCGGGCGGGACGAAAGGGGAGATCGCCGAGTCAACCAGACCGTGAATCACGTACGCCGCCAACGCGTTGGTTCCCATTGTCTGAAACAGCCCGAACCGCCACCCCCAGTGGTCGCAGCACCACCAGAAGCCGATAAATAACAGCAGCGAAAAGCCTCCGGAAAACGTCAGGTACGACAGCGTCCCCGCACGCTGACTCATCATCCAGTAGTTCCACTGCCGTTCACTCGCGGGTGGGGGCCGTACGAACGGTGGCTCGGCCAAGAGTGTCGTCACCGCTCGCCCTTTCGCCTGATTCCAGTCCGGCCAAACGGGGCTGCTGGCGAATTTTTCTTGCGCGTTCGCCCCGCGTTGTTCGGCTGGAACGTCATACAGGCGGGTTCCACAGGAAAATCCCCAGCCCGCAACCATCAGCGCAACCGCCAGGCACGACAGCCTCCCGACCTTCGGCGAGTCTGGACCGGTCACGCCATCGCACGCCACGGTCCCCACGATCGCGGGAATCGTCCAGGTGAGAAATCCCAGCGGTCCCCCATCGATTCCCCAAGGCTCGGAATTTACCCAGGCGAAATTGAACCAGTACGACAGGACAACATGCGCGAGACCCGAAGCGGCGGCGAACAGGGCACGGGTTCGTAGACTGGCTCGAACGACCGGAACTATCCAGACCGACGTGACGGCGATATGCATCAGCGTCTGAAACCACTCCCGCTTCAGCGGTCGAAGCAGAACCGCAAACCCTTTCTCGGACCAGCCCGCCCAGTCGGCGGCGGCGACTCCCGGGGAGTAAACGACCACTGAAATCAGCGCCAGCGCGAGAGCGCGACGGGCGACGCGTTTCCAGGGAGATGTCGTCGAGTCCCCGCGGCGTAACGTCAGCCGCAGCGCAAAGCCAACAGCGAACAGGAACTGCGGCATGATTGTGTCCGCGTAGCTGCAATGGTCGTGATGGTGCCTCCACAGTGACGGACAGCCGTTCCAGTTTCCCAGGAAATTGACCAACAGCATTCCGAAGACCGTGTAGCCGCGAAATTGATCAAGCGACGTGATCCTCGCCGGCGGTTGTCTCGCGTTGGCATCGATCGGCTCTGGAGGATTCGTCGGAGCGACTGCGGCGGACACGGCGGAGATCGGGAGAGGAGTTGAGCAGGACCGGTGGGATGATACTGTCGCTGCGAGTCGATCAACCAGAGGAATGCGGTGCCAACCGAGTGAGGGGCGCGGCTTGCACCCGATGAACGTAGCGGGGAGAATCGAATTCGTGTGGCAGACAACAATCCAGTACAGCGAGTCCCAGCGACTATGACCCTGCGCATCGGCAGCGCCCCCGATTCCTGGGGCGTGTGGTACCCCAACGATTCCCGACAGACCCCGTGGCAGAGATTTCTGAATGAAATCGCCGAGGCGGGTTACGAGTGGACGGAATTGGGGCCGTACGGGTATCTGCCGACCGATCCGCGGATTCTGCGGAAGGAACTGAATCCGCGGGGTCTGCGGGTGTCGGCCGCGACGGCGATCGGGCATCTGGAGCAACCCGAGGCCTGGCCGGAACTTGAGAAACAGGTGCGGGGAGGAGGAGAACTGGCGGCGACTCTGGGGGGGGAGTTCCTGGTCCTGATCGACGACCTCTACACTGACCCGTTCACCGGGACACATAGGTTACCGACCGAACTGGATGCGGCAGGCTGGAAGCGGCTCATTGAGACGACACACCGAGTGGCGGACCGGGCGCGGGAGATTGGCTTGCGGCTGGTCTTTCATCCGCATACAGACACGCATGTGGAATACGAACATCAGATCGAGCGGCTTTTGGAAGAGACCGACCCGGCCCGGGTTTCGCTCTGCCTCGACACGGGACACCACGCGTATCGAGGAGGGGATCCGGTTGCATTTATGAGGAAGCACCACGCGCGAATTCCGTATCTGCATTTGAAAAGTGTCGACTTGCAGAAGCGCGATCGGGTGCTGCGCGAGCGAATTCCGTTTGGGACAGCGGTGGGGGACGACGTCTTCTGCGAGCCGTCGCAGGGAGTAGTCGATTTCGAGGCGTTTCGCGACGTACTCGAAGAGGTGGGGTACGACGGTCTGCTCACTGTCGAACAGGACATGTATCCCGCGCCGTTTGATAAGCCGTTGCCCATCGCGAAGCGGACCCGGGAGTATTTGCGAAGGATTGGGTACGGTAGTCCTCAGCACGGCAGGTAACGGGGCGTTGAACCAGAGCCGCGCCCGTCTGGAAGCGGTCACCCAATACCGCTTCCAGACGGGC
>CAMATH010000168.1 GCA_945860955.1 Planctomicrobium piriforme | reverse complement strand
AGCGACTGCGACCCCCGCACCCGAGACCGGATAATGGCAGCGGCCTGAGGCAACTTCTCCACCTCCGTAAACTCGCGCACTCAATCGACGCCTGCGACGAGCGCCGCCGGACCGCGCGCCGACCGCGGGGTTATTGAGCAGTTACCTTTGGTCATCCCTTAAAAACCTAACTTCAGCTGCCGCTGGCTCCCGCCTCGCACTTCGGCGTTCGCGACCAAGCGGGATGTCGCGCGATCACTCCGGATACGTTGGTTGCACGTTGCCTCCGGTTCCGTTTCAGTTGCCGCTCCCTCCGGACGGCTCAGAGAGCCGTCCTACGGAGGACGGTGCCCACTGTCTCAATTCAGGCCGTGTGGGGCCTATTCGAAAAAACGACTCACGTACCATCCGAATCCATCAAGACTCTCTTATCCGAGCATTAGACCCCAATCGCCACAAGCCCCCATCTTTACCAACCGGTAGATTGAGCGCCCGGTCGTGTCGCGTATGACGGATTTGCCTGTTCTAACTTGAGTGCCCCCCCAGAGAACCGATCCATTACGCAAAGTGGGTCGTCGCCTGGTCGCAGCGTGATCGGAGGGATGGCCCTCCGCATCGCACCGGTGCGGCCCGCAGTTCCGGAGGTTGGATTTCATGTCACGCTTCTTACAAACGACATTGGCGTTGCTGTTGATCGCCGCCGGACCAATCGCGGCCTGGGGACAGGACGAGGAAGACCCGCTGCGGGGAGAGAACTCGGAAGGGCTGCTTTCGAGTTTGCCCGCCGCGGAGACAGTTCGCGAACTGCCGCCTGACCAGGCGGGTGCCATATCCGATGATTTTTTTGATCCCGAGGTCGATGCCGCGGTCGATGCCCCAATCGACTTTTTATTCGATTCCCCCGTCGAGGACGATAACGCCGGTGGGGCGCCCGGGTCGATTGCGCCGGCAAATGGAAGTGGACCTCGCGGTTCCGGTCCGCAGCCGACGACCGGGACGGGACTCCTGTCGCGACCGCATCTGACCGGCGACTGGTGGGGTGGTAGAACAGCCCTGCGGAAGAGCGGAATCCATTATCGCGGCCCGGTCACGCAGTTCTTTTTCGGAGTCGACGGAGGCATTCGCCCGCCGGTGCCGCCACAACTTGCCAGATTCGGCATCCAAGGGGGCGACACCTTCGAGTATACGGGCAACTCACGCCATGACCTCGTTTTCGATCTGGACAAGTTTGGCGGACCGGAGCGCGGCAAGTTCCTGGTCACCCTGGAAAACATCTGGGGACGCTACGGCAACGTCTCGTTCGAAACAGGGGCTGTCACACCGACGATTTTCAATGCCGTCCAGCCGGTCGACAATTCCGCGTCCGGCAGTCTGTATCTGACGAACTTCGCGTTCGCGCAGCCGCTCTCGGAGAATCTCATCGTCTCCTTCGGGAAGTCGCGACTGGTCGCCGTTGCCGACCGGAACGTTCTGGCTGGCGGGGACGGGAGCGACCAGTTTCTCAATCAGACATTTTGTATGAATCCGCTGTAGGTTCCTCAGCTTCCGTTTTCCGCGTTTGCGGTGGGCGCCGTCTCGCCGCAGGATTGGGGGACCGTCGGCGTGACCGTGATCGATCCCCAGGAGCGAACCACCGAATTCATGGATCTGGGCAACCTGTTCGCCAATGGCGTCACAATCATGGGTCAGCTCCGGTTCAACACGAATTTCTTCGACAAGCCCGGCCAGCACCATGTTGGCGGATTCTACAAACAGGCCGACCTGCTCGATCTCACTTTCACGACGATCCCGCCGACCAATCTCGATCCGTCGACGCCCCCCGGAACGCCGCAGTTCCAGACGCTTCCGAGTTCGTACACCATCATCTATGGATTTGATCAGTACGTGACGACCTACGGCCCCCCCGGCAGACTGGGACACTCCCCAGGCTGGGGAGTCTTCGGGCGCGCCGGGATTTCCGACGGCGCCACGGGAAACCCCGCCGTTTCGGCGTGGCACGTCAGCCTTGGCATCGGAGGGGAAAGCCCGTTGCGGACCCGCCGCGACAAGGGAGACCGGTTCGGCATTGGCTACGGCTACACGGGCACTTCGACGGAGTGGGGACCGATCCCCCGAGCGCTGTTTAATCCGCGCGACGCCCAGGTCTTCGAGTCCTATTACTCGTGGCAGGCCACCCCAGCCGTCGCGGTCTCGCCGGACTTTCAGTGGGTGCGAGGCAGCCTGGGAGGGTTGACCGGAGGTGATGACGCATTTGTTTGTGGCATTCGAATGAATGTACGACTCTAGAACTGCCTCCCCGACCGACAACGAAAAGGGTTGGTTCGCTTGGGCAAACGGCAGGACGAGCGATACGAATTCCAGGATGGCGGGCACTGTCGGGATCGCAGGACGGACAAGCGACAGGTGTCGTTGCTGAAGAGTCGAAATCGGCCAGTGTCGCCCAACGGGAAAGCCGCGGAAAATGAGCCGAGTTGTGATGCGAGGCCAATAACGGACGATCGTGTCGGTCGTGGAGAGACTGTGAGGGTTGGTGACGGGCAGGCGGAATCCGCCAGTGACACTTGGCTCTCATGACAACCTCAATTCCGGGACAGGCTGTCGGCCAGTCGATCCAGCATTTCGATCCAACTCGGATACGCCCCGGTGCGTTTCGCCAGAGTCTCTAGGACAGTCTGGTGCAACGTGAGCTTTGTCTTGCCCCCCAGATCGGCGAACATCACCGTGACGATTGTTTCCCTCGGCCATTCCGGATCCATTCCCGCATCGACCGGCTCTATCGAGTCGCCGTTCGCATTTGCGACAGCCATCGTGAATACGATCCGCTCCGGCTCGATGATTTCGCGATACACGCCGGTACACCAGCATTCATCTCCGTTAGGAATGCGAATGCATGAATGAAACGTTCCCCCCAGGCGGAATTCGAGCTTGCGGAACGTGACTGTACAGCCGCGTGGCGCATACCAGCGCGTCAGGTGTTCGGGATCGGCCCAGGCCTTGAACACCAGCTCGCGGGGGGCGTCAAACACCCGGGTAATCAGAATCTCGTGATCGTCGGTCGGCATGCGTATTTCACCACCCGGTTGATTAACTGAATGGTAATATAATAGCCCGTCAGGCGTCCGTCAAACGTTGCTTCGATTTCTTGCCGCTGACAGTTCGCGATACAATCAATGCATTCGCCGACCAGCAACTGACCGTCGGTCGCCCCAGGTCCAGTTGCCAGGTTCACCGGTCGAATTCCCGCCATTCATATACGCCACCCCCGATGCCGCACACACTGCGATCGACCGTCACGGAGTTTCTGAACCGGACATTGAATGCGACCCCGATTCGCGAATTGGCGATCCTTTCCGACATGACCGGAACACTGCTGGATCAGACCGACGACGGTTCCGGATTCGCCCTGTCCCTGCGGGCCGCCGTCGCGAATTTCGTCAAAGCGGGAGGTGTCTTCGTCCTCATCTCGGGCGACAGCGAAGCGATTGTCGAAGACCAGTTTCTGAGGCGACTCCCCCCTGGCATCGGTCCGATCTTTTACGCCCCGGCCTCGGGTTCGAAAATCGGCTGCTGGCGCAGCGACTCCGCGGGGACGTCGCATGAGAATCTGTTCGAACTCCCCCCGGCCCCCCCGTCGACACTGCGCGCGCTGACCCGGCGGGTGGAGAAAATTCTCGCGACGCGCGTCTCCGGCTTTCGATTTACTACTGAGCACCAGGAGGTGTTTCATTCGCCCGCCGGCGGCCGTCCCGATGTCAGCGAGCAACTGGGACTCAGTGAAATCGCCTGGGTCGAGTGTCGACCGGACAAAGGGTTCGCGATTTTTTTTCCCGGCTCGCGGCGGGCCGCGGGCTTGGCCTGCCAATTGATCGACGACGTCGCAAACGATTCCGAGATCCGGACGATCGCCGAGGATTCTCAATTGAAAATCATCCGCGGCGCGAATTTCTGCGACGTGATCCTGTCGGACAAAGGAGCGGCCGTGAACCGCATCCGCCAACTGCCGGCACTCGCCCCGTTGCTGAGCCGCCGTAAACTCATTGTGCTGGGGGACGGTCGCAACGACCTCGAAATGTACGCGGCGGCGGCCGACGGAGTCCACGTGTTCGTCGGTGCGGAGTCGGACTTCGCGGCGGTGACCGGCGGAGGGAACCGGGCGATTCACATCCCGGGGTTCACTCGCGGAACCGAGGTCTTTCTGGACGCTCTCGCCAGCTCGAGAACACAGGCAAATGCCGGCTCGGGCAATTCATTGAGACCGGACCCGCTTTAGCCCCCCAATCTCAGTGGCAGTTCGCAACCACTCTCACGTGGCTCGGCTCATGCCGCGAGTCTGGCATCGTTCTCCGCCGAGAGAGACTGCCACGAATTCGGAGAGATCTCTAAATGTCCGAATGTCGCTGGGAAGCGGGTCGCCGGCCATGTCCAATTTCCAGGCGACCCCCCAGATTTTGAGCGTGGTGCCAATCGCGCACAGCAATGTGGGCGCGAAGAGTCCGTCCAATTGTCCCCAAGCCACCGAGATCCCCAGCCAGATCAGTCCCAAGATAAATATCCGGTGTGACCAGCGACGGTACGGCCACTCCAGGGGTTGGAGATGCCCTTGGGTGATCCACCGCAAACGCGTCCAGACCTTATCAAGGACAACGGGCGGTAGACTGCGAATCGACGTGCTGGGGGCGAAACGTACCTCGCGCGGGGCCACCTGGGCGACGACCGCTTGAATTCCTCGAAACGCCCCCGCCCGTTCGCAGACGGTCCCTGCGATCGCGATCGGTTCGAACGAAATGGCCTCGACCTGTTCCGTGAGAAAGTCCGCAAAGCGGGATAGAGTCAATGTGGGGCGAACTTCGACTTCCCAAACGGCTTGAGTGGTCGCTGGGGGAAAGCGATAAAACTCCAGCCACTGATCTTTGCTGATTTTGACACCAAACTGAACGTCGACTTCGAAGTGGAAATCGAAGTCGTCTCCATGCTTCGATAACCAGTCATGCAGATTGTCGTCCTCCGAGAGTTTCTTCGCGGAATCATGGCACGACTCCGCGAGCATCTCGCGCAAACCGAACAGCACCTGCTCGCGCGAATAGCGCACGCGGTCGCAATCGGTGCCGACGCGGACTTCGCAGTTTGAATTCAAAGGTTCGTTCTGCATCCGAAGTTCTTCGCTGGGATTCGCCATGGCGACGATGATAGACCTACTGATTCATCAGCGTCCAGACCGTCGCTCGAAACGCGAGGTCAGCGCTGCTGCGAATCCCCAGTTTCTGCCGGATCCGTTCCCGGTAACTCTCGACAACGATCTCGTGCTGGCACGCGATCGCGTCGATCGTGACCAGCCGTCGATCGCGAGGTGATTCGGTTCGCCCTCCACCGTGACACCTACGCAGTCCTTCAGCCATTTGACGAAGCACTCCTGAAATGTCGCCGGCTTCAGCGCCATCAGAACTCGGCGAATGCAGTCTCGTGACGGAATGCCATTGGGCAGTTGCAGAAATTGCTGGAGCCATGGACTGCGCAACCGTTCCCACCTGGCGATTGCCGTCGGACCATCACAACCACAAATCACTCCGCAAATCGCAATCACCACGACGTCCAGCAACAGATGCTTCCGGTTCCGTTCATGGCGCGGTTCCGGAAGTGATTCGAAATATCCCAACATAGACGCCGCCGACACCTGACGTGTAGACATCATATTCCTTCCGTGATCTTGGCTTGGATTCGCGACAAACGCGCCGCAAACCAATCAATACCACACTGGACGAATTTGCGCGAATCACCCCAGCCCCCCCATCCCTCCTATTTATGGGCGCTGGCCCTGGGTGGGCTGGGAGTCGTATGTGCGTGGTTCGCCAGCTACCGACATCGGGGGAAGGCGTAATCCGGCGGCCCTCACCAGTAGTTCGATTCGCACTGAGAACGCGTCACCGTGCCACCGTTCGGAACGGACTCGTGCTTCTAAGACGCGACCACTGGAGCAAACTGGACGCACTTCGCGCGTTGTCGCAAAAAGTCGATGTCAGCGATCGAAAGCGACAGCGTGAACCGTGCGGGAGCCGGGGCCACCCACCAACCGACCTTCCGATTTTGGCCACATGAATGCGCACTTATGTATACTTGTGGGGAAATTGCGTCAATCGCAACATGTTCCGTAGATTCAGGTTATAGCCATTTCGATCAAGGCCCAAAACAGCAGGCATGAACACTTGACAATATATTTCGTGATGGGTATTTGTATTCATGTTGTCTGATGTCTATTCCGTGACTTCACGGCTGGACCTTCGCCACACTGGTTTGCGAATCGAATGAACCCATGGCACGAATCCCGCGAAAGCTGCTGTTTGATCCGACCGAGGTCGGGGTCTATCACTGCATCAACCGGTGCGTCCGTCGGGCGCGTTGGATTGGGTCACGTGATCGTTCGCGATCGCCCCGATCTTGTGGCGAAGTGGAATGACGAAGAAGGCGCCCGCCGGTGGTATCGGCTCTGTCCGTTGCGGCGTGAAGCCGACGGCGACCCGGCGGAACCGAGCGAGGCGGATTTGGGGATGATCGTCAATGACCCGGAGCGGCTCGCCGAGCGCCGTCTGCGACTCTCGAGTCCCTCGTGGATGATGCGGTTCGTGACCGAGCGAATTACCCGTATGGCCAATGCCGAGGACAAAGTTTCGGGTCGTTTTTGATGCGAGTTGATCAATAGCGGAAGATTCCGTATCGAACGCGACGCCGTCTGATTCGGCGAAGCCGGACCGGGCGGACTGGCTCGTGCCGCTCGAAATCTCCGCAGTAACAGAACAGAACGTGGTGCCGAGCGCTCGGGCGTCGAACAAGGGCTGTCTGGAGATGTCGTTCGCAGCGTACTTGGAGTTGCTCGAATGGAGCGGTCGGCAATGGCGCCCGGACAAGCGCAGAGCGATTCCCGGCAATCTGTCGCAATAAATGACCCGTCGTCGGGCGTTCACACCTTTCGAAGAGTGTTGGTCCCGCAGTGCAGCCCGCCGTGGCGAATATGGTAGTACCAGGTGTCGATCCAGTGGACGGTCGCGCCCACCTGCGACAGCACAATGGTCGTGTAAAACTCGAACAGGTCCACCGTCTTTTCCGGGATCGTCAGTTTGTGCCAGCCGGGCTTCAAATAGGGGTCCGACTCTACAGAGGTGAAATCCGTGCGGTTCGCCTCGAGCAGTCTCTCCGCAAAGTCGCTCGGAGTATCCACAAAGCTGTGTTGTTTGATTCCGCTCAGGGGAATCTGCTGGTGGTAGTCGGTCTCCGGGAAGTTTTGGATATTGAGTGTGTAGCTGTCGAGTCGCATTTTCTTAATGAAACTGGTCGAGACCAGTGAGTGCATCCCTGGATCCAAAACCTTCTTCAAGACCGTTACGGCGTCCGCCGCCTTCATTCTCGGCCCGAAGGGCCTTGGCATCATCAAATGCGAGCCGACGACCTGCAGGTTGACCAGGTTGGGACAAAACGACTCGGTCATGTTCCCTTCGGGAATGTCGAAGATGGCGGGCAGATAAATAATGTCGGGATTGTCCAGCTCTTTGCGCAATAGCGTCGTCAATTCGTCGAGCAGCTTTTCGAAGTCCCGGTTCATCCGGAATCGCTGCTCCAGCCGCAGAATCTCCAAGGGGCTGATGGCGGCCGCAAAGACGTCAAACTTGACATCGGGCGCCCCGGTGAACAAGCTGGACTGGTTCGCCAGATAGATCCGTTGCGGCATGATTTGCGGAACGGCGGCCTCGGTGCGATCGAATTGAAACTCCCAGTACTTTCCTCGCAACAGGGTCGATACGAATCGGTCCTTATTTTCGTCGCCAAGGTAGCCGGAAGGTCCGTTGATCGTGGACCAGTCGGTCTTGTCGATGTCCAGCGTATCGTCCTGGAAGTAAAACTTGACGGCTTCCATCAGAATCGCGAACGCCACGGTCGTGGAATTCTGCAGGATCGCCCACTTATTGACTGTGGCGGGCGTCGGCACAAAGCTGATCAGCTCGTCGACGTGACCCACCTTCAGCCACGAGGTGTCGATCTCGATTGGGTTTCCGCCGGCCTGACCCCCAAGAAAATCGAGCACGGCCTGGTCCATCGGCCGACTGCTGGAGTTGCCGATGACCGGCCTCCCCGACAAGCCGGGACCAGCCGGCGGAGCGATCTCGATGTTCCCCCCATAATTGACCGAGTCGTGCAGCAGGTCGAACTCTTTGTGCAACCTCCGGATTTCCGTCGCGTCGACCGTCCCCTCGACCACCGCCGTTCGATCCTTCCGCACGATCTTGACCTCAGCGGAATCGGAAAATATCGTGGTAAACCGCTTCTGGATCTCCTTCAGCATGTCCACCAGAAAATCGAGGCGATTGTCGAGCTCGGCGGATTTGTTTTCAAACTTCTTGTACTCGATCCCCACGGAAAAGATCAGCATTCCCGCCTGTTGAATCTGCTCCCAGATATCAGTGGGCGGGGCGACCTTGGCGTTCGCGCTGTTGATCAACCGAAAAAACGCCATCGAACTGTCCCAGTACTTCTCCACCAGCCGAAAGGTCAGCGAAATCAGAAACGTGTCACGAAACGTGATGGACCTGGTCTGCTGTTTGGTTGTGACCGTGAACGATCGTTTCCAGAAATCATTGACCAATCCGATGTCGCTCGACGGAAAGTAGTGATCTACGAAGGTGGAAAGGTTGGGCCGGTCGGCGTCGGCCGTTTCGCTTCTCAACCGCGGCAGATGCCAGACCACGCGCAGCGTGTTGCCGCGGTCGTCCTCACAATAGGCCTCCTGGTACTGATCCTGAAGCCAGGCATCGCCCTTGCACACGTCGGCGGGGATCTTTTCCAGCACCGACTCCATACCGATGGCCTTCAGCTCGGCCTGGAGTTCTTTGACGGTCGGCTCATTTTCTGGGAGGGAGGCGATAAACAGCCGTTCGACCTTCGCCAGATTGCTCAGGAAACCGAGAGGCGCTATCCAGACTTTCTTGGCATCCTCCGAGAACTTGAAGTGAGCTTCGTCGTCCTCTTCGTCCTCTTCGATTGTCTGCGCGTCAAAGTACAGATGCGTGACATACAGCCTCAGCTCGATGAACACGCTTTTGGACTTGACCAACGGCGAACCGGCGAGCTTGCTGGTTTCCAAATACAGATTGATTGCCGCGACTTTGTCGAGATTGAAGACATAATTGGTCTGCTTCTCGCTCTGAAAATTCGGTTTCAACAGACGCCCGAGTTTGTCGTAGAGCTTGTGGTCGAACCCGCGAACGGCCAGCGTCACCACCTCGTTGTCGTTGATGTCCAGGTCTTTCTTGGCGATACTGATACGAACAAGCTGCTTGTCCCCCGGGAACTGAACCTTCCGTTCGGAGTCGAGCTGGACTGACTGGTTGAAGATCGACGCCGAGATCGGACGCGGCATCGCCCGATTCGAGGCGTTGATGTTCGCCACAATCGACGGCTCTTTGCCTGCTATTTGGAGTGCTTTACCCATCGGCGTTTCAACTACAATTCATCCTCTTTGAATTCCTTGAACCGCGCATAGATGAACAGACTCATGTTGACGTCATTGATTGGTTTCGAGCCGCACCGGGAACTGGTATGGCAGGCGATTCCCCAGTCGTCGTTCACCACAATCGCCGCGTGCTGGCCGGTCTTCTGCGGATCTTCAAAATAGGCCACCAGATCTCCGCGGCCCATGTCTGCCGTGAACCGGCTCTGAATCAAGGCTTTGAGCTCGTTGATCTGGGTCGGGTTATTGTCGAAGAACTGTGGCGATTCGGCGGAAAAGGAGAGCGCGCCATTGTCGACGTGCGCAAAGGCGATCTTTCTCGTCAACTTCAGGTAGCCGACCAGAGGGCTGGGCTCCAGGATGCCGTAGACTCCCGTCGCGCCTTTGTCCAGGAACCCGGCGTCACTGAGGTACACTCCACCGCCCGTCAACGTGGCACCGCCGTCGGTAGCGAACGACGGCGGTTTGCCCAGGCTGCAACTGACGAAGTGGGTGCAGTCGTTTTCGCCATCAACCGAATCGACGTTGGCGAGCAGCGCGCCCGCGTTTCGACGATTCAGTTTGGATTTTGACATGACGATTCCATCGCTGCACACTCGGTCGCAGAAAAACAGGGCGTAATCCACCGCCGCCTGCCGGCTGTAATTGACGGGAGTTTTTCCCTGCTGCAACGCGTCGGCCTCCTCTGGCAGATGCTCCCCAATGCGGATCTCGAAATTCCCCACGATTCGGCCTCGATTCTAGAGGTTCTGAATCTGGCGACCGGTGATCGGATCGTATTGCACTTCGACAGGCACAATCTGATCGGTCGGCAGGATCTCGATCCACTGATCGAACACCTCGAAGTCGTCGCTGATCAGCAGTTTGAAACCGTCTTGATTGGGATAGAACCCGTGTTCGTAGACCTTATCGACCGGTGTGGCGCTCACCTTGTTGTCGTCGTTGATCTCTTCCGCGGGGTACCGCCCCACCTTCTGGGCGTTTTCGTGTTTCTTCGCGACCAGTGTGCAAAGGTGGAGGATCGCGTCTCGAATGGTGACGCTGGATCCGCTGTGCGGAATCTGATTCAACTCCGCGGCAGGAGCCGAATACTTTGCGTCAAGGCCGTCGGATCCCTCGACCTGCACTCGCTGCAGCCAGTTGAACGCGGCCTTCTCTTTGCCGGGCCGGATTGGAATAACCGCCTTGACCCACGGCGCGTTGAGGAACGCGTTGCGCTGTTTGTCGCCGTCGAGCTGCAGCAGCCAACCCAGCGAACTTCCGAGTTTCGCCGGCTGAGATTCCTCGGTGATGTAGTAGTTGTCTTTGCGGCCTTCTCCTCCCCAGCCGACAACATTTTCGGGCGCGACCACCGTCGCTTTCGAGCTCGGAGTGAATGGAGCGGCGTCGAGCGAAGTCGCCTGAATGTTCTTGGCGAATTTGTGCAACGATTGAGCGATCTGCGTACCGCCCCCTGGACCGGAAGGCGACGCCGCGGACTCGCCCAGCGTCTGTTGACTCTGGTGTACCCGTGGACGCCACCATTCGGGCGCCACGAAGTAGAGCATCTTGTCGACGTCGAAAATCGAGTTCAAAAGCTCGGCGACCGCATGCCGGGTGCGGTTGTCTTTCAGTGGCAGATCCTTGGTGAGCATGTCTTGAATGAGCATGCGGTAGACGACGATCCGCTCTTCTTCGCGCAGCTCTTCGAACTTCCGAGGCGCGACGCCGCTCGCCAGTTTGATCCGCTCGCGGGCCGATTCGACGTACGCCTTTTTGAACTCCCGCTGCGTCTCGGCGTTGAACTTGGCGATATTCTGCTCGTTCTGGGCGTTGATCTTGTCGACAAACGACTGCTCGGGCCGCCAGAACGTCGTCGCTTCGATGACGAGGGACGGTTGATTTTGAAAATTGACGTGCTTCAGCCAGACCGTGAACGACACCACGTTTCCGGCCGCTTCGATGTTCTTGACCTTCACTTCCATGCTGTTCGGACCCACGTCGATGATGACGGAATCGGCTTCGGTGTCGAATTCGTAGTTGGCCCTGTCGCAACGGACTTTGAATCGAAATGAGGGGTCGATTCGCTCGGGATCCCCTTCCCCGGTCGATTCGAGATCGATTTCTTCGCCGTAGCTGTAACTCTCGTCCATGTCTTCTTCGTTGGTGTCTCCCCCGACGACCGGCTTGAAGGGAATGGTGAGTCGCGTCTTCATCGCGTACGGCTCGGGCGGGAGTACCGATTCCGGCGGCTGGAGGCCGCCGGTTTCGGGCGACTTGGCGAGATGCACAAGCTGCGAGACGCCAAGCTGACTGCCCGGGTCGTCGACGAACGTCTGCCAGCACAAATAGGTGCCGATGTCTTGCACCTGAACGCCGACCTGCCGCATTTTGCGTCTGAGTTCGTAGTTGACGAGTTTGGCGGTCGTGTTGTTCAGAACATACCGCTTGCTCGACGTGTCGGTCACCTCGGTCACGGTCTTGAACGTCGACTTGTAGTTCCGCCGGATTTCAGTCGACAGCTTCTCAGTCTGCTGCCGCATCTGTTTGTGCGCCGACTCGCGCGCCTTTTCCTGCGTGTTCTCCATGTTGATGCTCGCCGAGGCATCCGCGTTTCCCCCCACCCATCCCTGATGCACACTGGTGTTGAAGCCAAACGCAGTCGTGCCGCGATTGCTCTCCTTGACGCTCTCCGAAATCTCCTCCTGCTCGACGGTCTCTTTTTCGGCCCTGGTGGTCGTCGTAAATTCCGACTCGAAGGTCTTCTCGGTCAGAGACCGTCGCGTCTGGACTTCCATCAGCTCCACCGACGATCCCGGACTCAGCCACACATGGCTCACCGGCGTGCCGAGAAACGTGTCGAACTCGAAAAAATACTGCCGAAAGAGATGCACGATGCTGATCGGAGACAGCGTGACGCGGTCGAGGTCTTTGTGTGGATCGATGAGATCCAGAGAATCGGCGAAGGCGGCCAACTTAGCCGCCTGAGCGATCCATTTTTTTGCCTCGCCGTAGAATATTTCCTTCAGGGTGCCGGTCTGACCGGTCTTCTTGAGCTCCAACAGATAACGGGCGATTTTCGATTCCCGACTGACCTGGTGGATTACGGCCCACTCTGCGGCCGTGCTGTTTTTCGACGCGACCGTCTGGAATTCCGTGCTCTGTAGGATGTCGGTGATGCGTCTCTTGACATCGCCATTGAGCAGGCGGTCGAACGCCTTCTCGTCGATCACTTGATCCCATGCCGCAGGAGTCAGCTCAGTCAGCGACGGCAGCTTTTGCCGAATCTCGTCCAACAAGAAACTCTCATGGTCCGGAAGTTGCCGGCGGATCGCGCCCGATTGGATCGACTTGATTCGCACGGTGGTCGCGCCCGCTCGCACAGAGCGCGGCTCGGCGGTCACGTCGAGGTCGGCCAGCGGCGAAATGCACTTGAGCATCTGCGCGACGATCTGGCTCTTGTCGTTTTGGAAGCCGTCTTTGATCCGACGGCCAATTCTGCGCCCCCGCCAACCGATCAACGGTTGATAGACCCCGAAGATTTCGCTGGCATACGGAAGGACGTTCTTGAACTGGTCCAGATCGCGTGAATTCTTCATCATGAACGATCTTTTTGAAGGGGCAGACTGAACAGGTACGGAGGCAATGTACTTCAAGAACGCGAACAATTCAAACGCACGACGGTTCGTCGGTCGAACGCGAAATGACTCCTGCCGTCGGTCCGTCGCAGAATGTCAGCCTATTGCCGTGCCTTGCCATGACAAAGCCGTTAGTGATGGGAGGTTTGTCAAGAAAAGGCCGGGGCCACCCAACAGTCGACATTGCAGTTTTGCAGCACGAAAGCGCACACCCGTACACATTGGCGGATATCGCGTCATTCGCAACCTGTCCTTCTTATTCAGGTTATAGCAATAATCAAAACACGGCACAAAACAACACCGAGCGAGGCGGATTTGGGGATGATCGTCAATGGCCCGGAGCGGCTCGCCGAGCGCCGTCCGCGACTCTCCAGTCCCTCGTGGATGATGCGGTTCGTGACCGAGCGAATTGCCCGTTTTGCGAATGCCGAGGTCCAAGTTTCGGGTCGTTTTTGGCAGGGGCGGTATGAAATGAACCGTCTGCTCGATGAAGCGGCGATCACGGCGTGCATGGTCGACGTCGCCCTCTATCCGATCGGGGCGCGAAATCGCGCAGTGTCCTGAGGAAAGCCAATTCACGTCGGTCTACGAGCGCATTGGCGCGGCACGCGAGTCCGGTCTATCTCCATCCGCCGTCGAACCGACCGAATTCGCCACGGAACCAGCAACGCCCCCGGATTCGCGACCGTCGACGTCCCGAGCGACGCAGGTGAAGCGGGTGGCTCGGATGAGACTGGAGATGTCGTTCGCCTGGCCTAGGGCGCACGCCGGCTACACACTTGGCGAACAATTTTTGTCTCCCGGCTTCCGTGTATAGAGCAGCTTGTCAGCCGCCAGCATAAAGTCCTTCGCGGCGCGCCACATTTCTTCGCGTTGTTTCGCCGTGCCGTGTCTCATGATCTCCCGCTGTTCTTCACGGCTGCCGGGCAGGAAACGGGTTTCGTCCTGGCATGACGCGCGATGCACCGCTGCCGCCATCAGGCAGTTGTTGCACATGGTGCAGGGCCGCTTTGGCTCCAAATCCTTCTCGCCCATCTTCGACGCCTCAACGAGTTTCCCGGGCATCGTCGGATTCGCCATCCACGTGCGAGCACTGGTGACCATATCAAAGTCTCCGTTCTGAAGGCCGGCCTGGATGGGGCCGAGCGTCTGCCACGCCCCGGTGCAAAGCACTTTTGCCTGCTTGAGGTTCACCTTGATTTGCCGTGACGACTCCGCGAGCTGGCCTTGCAAATTGCGCCACGCGGCGTCACCCGAATCCGGCTCGGGACGCTTGCCAAGCAAGTAGTGCCAGAAGCTCGCATAGAGTCTGTCGCGAAGACGCCGCTCCCAGGCGAGGCGAGGGATGAAGGGCAAATAGTTGAACAACCAGAAGTTGAGACGGCTGTATTTTCCTCGCGTGCGAAGCCGGGCATAGGTTTCTTTGAGAATTCGTGTGTTGAGGTAACCGGCCGGATTTCGCGGGTGAGGAAAAATATCGCCTGACGATACGTGGATGGCATCGGCCCCCGCCTCCTCGGACCACTTGGCCACTTGTATGGACTCTTCCATCGTATTTCCCTTTGGCCGCCAGGGACGGAGCGCGCTGGCATCCTCAATCACACTCAGCTTCACAATCAGCGGCAGGTTACCAGTTGCAGGATCGTTTTTGATTCCACGAATCACTTCATCCCAGAAGCGAAAGCGGTTTCTGAGTTCGCCGCCGTAAGGATCATTCGGGTCATGTTTCGTACGGTTATTCGACGAGCTGCTGATGTAACTGCTCAATAACCCCTCGGAAACTGGTATTTACTCAAAGTCGGTTTTTCGGGGAATGTATGGCGCATGAGCCAGTCAGACCCCCAGCCAATCCAACCGATCGTCATCGCGGGAATCGAGATCCCGGCGGCGGAGCAGACGC
>CAMATH010000167.1 GCA_945860955.1 Planctomicrobium piriforme | reverse complement strand
GATTTCAATTCGACAACACAGTTCAGTTGAATGCCGAGCGCTGCCCGGAGGACGGTGCTTGGCGTTTGATCGCACAGCGGCGGCTCACGAGGACGTTCGCCCTCCCGTCGCGTCGGATTTTGTCCGTTGACGCGGTTTGGTTGGCGGTTACGCATTGGGGACTCACGTCACGGGAGGGCGAAGCTCCTGCTGAGCCGCCAATGTGCTTTCGAGTGCAATACGACGTTCTCCGGGCAGCCATCGACCCACGTTCCCTCGGAAGCCGCCGCTGGATTCGCGGTGGTCCAAACGCGTGCTTCGGGTGTCCACGGCATCGATTTCAATTCGACAACACAGTTCAGTTGAATGCCGAGCGCTGCCCGGAGGACGGTGCTTGGCGTTTGATCGCACAGCGGCGGCTCACGAGGACGTTCGCCCTCCCGTCGCGTCGGATTTTGTCCCTACCAGTGGTTTGGTTGGCGGTTACGCATTGGGGACTCACGTCACGGGAGGGCGAAGCTCCTGCTGAGCCGCCAGTGTGCTTTCGAGCGCGATACGACGTTCTCCGGGCAGCACTCGACCCACGTTCCCTCGGAAACCGCCGCTGGTTTCGCGGTTGTCCAAACGCGTGCTTCGGGCGTCCACGACATCGATCTCAATTCCACAACCCGGTTCGGTTGGATGCCGAGCGCTGCCCGGAGGACGGTGCTTGGCGTTTGATCGCACAGCGGCGGCTCACGAGGACGTTCGCCCTCCCGTCGCGTCGGATTTTGTCCCTACCAGTGGTTTGGTTGGCGGTGACACATTGGTCGTCTCGGCCTGCGAATGCCGGTGACAGCTCCGAAAACCGCGCGGCCCACCAGCTTGCGCCATGCTGAGGGTTCAGGGACAGCTTGTGTTTCAAATGGAAAAGTTGGCCCGAGATCCGCCGGCGGTTTCGGAACCGCGTGTCTCGAAGCGACGGGCTTGTTGAATTGTTGGCCGCGGCTCTATCGCCCAAACGTGAACGTCGGCGAAAGATACGAATACGACTTGCCAGCTCGCTTGACGGTGAACCGCAAGTAATACGAATTCAATTGGTAGTCGCTCACAGCCGCTCGCCAGGTCATCTTCTTGGGGTCTACGATTCCCCGGACCTGTCCGCCGGCCCCGGGATAGACCCAATACAAGTCCACACGATCCAGCGTTTCCCCTTTGGCCAGCGTGTATTTTCCCTGCAGATCAATCGTCCGTTGCCGACCCAACTGCTTCTCAACACGCGCCACACTGTACGGCTGTCCGTTAATTTTGAAGTTATTGTTGTAGGTCGCAGCGTTTGCAGTGGCCAGCGGCGTCACGAAAAGAGCCGCAAACGCGAACAGCATCACTCGTCGGGAGTTGTGAGTCTTCATGGAGTATTCACGATCGAAACGGGAACAAACTGCGCCGGGGGTCGCGCCGACGGCGCAGAATTTCCCCGAACGTACGAAACCGGCGGTTTTCAAGCGCCACAAGATCGCCTCTACCTATAAAAGACAACGACGCGAACAAAAGGCTGCGCTGAATTTTCCAGATTTTCAAAAATAGTCACAACTGGCGGGTTTCAAGTGGATACGGTATGACGGCCCTCCGTTCAGGCCTCGCCCCTCCGAATCTTTTTTCTGACGACTTGAACCCCCGTGTCCATTCGAGTATTTCTTCCAGCGTATGAGATTGATGGGCTGCCGTGGCTCTTCAGTTGGCGATCCGTAGGTTGTTCAATAGGACGGCGAGGCGTGCGATGTGGGGAGTAGACTCATGATCGATGTGGCACCGCCGGATGCTGGTGGCGATGATGAACTATTCGAACGCGTTGCCGCCGGTGACCCGCAGGCTGTCGAGGTTTTTCTCCAGAAGTTTCGCCCCGCTTTAGAGCGGCACGTGAAAATTCAGTTGCGAAAACTGCGCCGCTCAACACCAGGTGCCTATCTCGCGACGGGGGCTGAGGCGGAAACGGAAAGCGTCATCCAGGAGGCGCATTTTCGATTCATCAATTACCTTTCCGACAAAGCGACCCTCGTAATCAAAGATCCAAAGAGCCTGCCCGCGTTCTTGAACACGACCGCCCGGCTTATTCTGACCAACCGAATTCGAGCCAATCAACGTCATAGGCGGACAGACACCGCGCTGCCCGATCGCCGCGATCCGGCCCCAACCGCCGAGCAAATTGCAGAGATCAAAGAGCGGCGCGAGGAGCTGCGCCGATTCATCGCCAGACTGCCGGATGCCGAACGTCAAGTCATGGAGCTATGCCTCCGGGGGCTTCAGCCGACGGAGATCGCGGAGCGACTGGGATTAAAGCCGAGTACGGTGCGGGCCTACATTGCGCGGGCTCTCGCAAAATTGAATGAGTGGTTTAGATTGGAAGGCGACGCCCCATGACCAGCGAACGACGTGACCACGAATTGCTCGAAATCCAGGAACGCCGCTGGAGCGAAGGGGACTATGTCTCCGTGGAGAGGTTGCTGATCGAGACGGGGAATCAGAATGCCCCCAAGGAACTGATCGCCGATCTGCTCTGCAACGAGCGGCTCTTACGAGAGGAGTTGACGCCCGGCCAGCAGGGCGAGTACTACCGCGCTGAGTTTGAGCGTCGCTTTCCGGAGCTTCACGACATCATCGCGCGACAAGCCGACCTCGACGCGGCGCTGTCGAAGTTCGGTTCATTTGAGAGTGAACCGCACGGCCAGATTGGTACGGGCTCACACGATCAACTGCCCGCCGCGGTCACGATTCCTGGATTCGAAGATCTGGTGGAATTCGACCACGGTGCGTACGGGACCATTTATCGCGGTTGGCAAATTGAACCCCGTCGCGAAGTGGCAGTCAAGATGCTGCGATCCGACCGGGAAGTCTCCGCGGTCGCAGTGCAGATTTTCGCCACCGAAGCGTCCCGACTTGCCGGGCTGCGGCACGCGAATATCGTGCCCGTGTTCTCGGCGAGTCTCAGTGAGGGACGACCGTACTTCAGCATGCCATTCATTGCTGGCGGCAACCTCAAACAGAAAGTGACCGAATTCGCGGGCAAGCCGAAGGAGACCGCGAGACTGGTCGCGACGATTGCGGACGCCCTCCAGGCGGCGCATTCATTGGCGATTTTGCACGGTGACTTAAAGCCAGGAAACATTCTTCTCGACGAAAACGGCCCACTGGTCGCTGACTTCGGCATGGCGACCCGGCTGCGGTCACTGGTACTCCCTGTACCGGAGTCGGCCCCAACCGGTAGAACGCTCTCCGTTTACGGTGGGACGCCCGAATACATGGCTCCTGAGCAATGGGAGATGAACGCCGCCGGGCCAACAACGATGACCGACGTCTACGGTTTGGGAGCGGTGCTGTTTGAACTCCTCACAGGAACGCCCCCCGGCGTGAAGTCAGGCTGGGTTCCCCCCGACGAAACACGCCTGCGCCAACGGACCGTTCCCGCCGACCTTGCGGCCATCTGCCTGAAGTGCCTGAAAAAGGAACCAACCGACCGCTACCGCACGGCGTCCGATCTCGCCGTCGACCTGCGCCGTTTTCTGGGCGGTTTTCCGGTCGCCGCGACGAACAAGAGGGGAATCGCGGGCTGGATGGATCGAACGGCCAAATGGGCAAGACGCCAACCGGTCGCGGCGTTGCTTGCGGCCTTGGTGGTCCTGACCACGATTGTCAGCTTGGCATTCTATCAGCGGATTTCCCGCCAACGCTCACTTGACTCAACGGTCGCGCTTGTCGATCAGCTCTCGGTTGCGGATCCGTCGCAACTCCGCGAAATTATCGAACGCCTGAGTGTCGACCCGCATCGCGAACATTCGGGCGATATTCTGAGTTCCCGACTCGCCGCCGCCACGACCGGCGATCCGAGGACAATCTTGGCACTTCGTCTAGCACTACTCGAAAGGCGACATGACGAATCACAAGTCGCACCATTGCGGGAGGTGCTTCTGACTGCCGATCCAGCAGTCTTTCCAATAATTCGTGATTTGCTCGGAAAACAACACCGCGAAGAGATGATCGATAGTTTATGGGCAGCGGCAAGAGTTGACGCAGCCGGCGGATCAAAACAGGACGACGAACGGCGCTCGTTGGATCGACGCCACTTCCTGGCTTTGTGCGGATTGGCGGCCTACGCTCCAGACGACGCACGATGGGGCGACCATTCATCCTTTGTGGCTCAGCATCTATTGAGCCTACCAACAGCGGAGTTGATTGCGTGGCGACGCGAGCTGGACCCCGCACGCAAGGTACTCCAGTCACCCTTATTGCTGATATTCGAATCCAGTGAGGTAGGCTCGACCCCCAGGCAATTCGCGGCCGAAACTCTCGCTGACTTTGCTCGCGACAACGGGTCAGTGATCGCCGAAGCGATTCTGACCGCCGACCCAACCACTATTGAATACCTGCTGCCGGTCGCCAAACGAAATATGACGGAGACGATTGCCCGATTACGGGAGGAGTTGAGTCTAACGCTGACACCCGAGTGGCCTGATCCTCCGATTGACACCTCGTGGACACCGGTTAGCCCGACACTATTTGAAAGAGTCAACACCGCGGCTGGGTTGGTCGCAGAACGATTCGCAATTTGTCTCGCATTGCCAATCGGAGAAGTGACGCAACTCTGTGAGGCACTTCGGCCAAGTGGATACCGACCATTCCATATCACAAGCTGGGCCTCCGCCGACCAAATTGTCGCATCAATTGTTTGGACACGCGACGGCGCGGAATGGAAGATCGCGGGGCCCGTCCCGCCTGCCGACGCGTTGCGACTCGACGAGGAATATCACCGCCTTGGCCTGCATCCAGTGGTTCTCGACGCAGTGCCACCACAGGGTGAGTCCGTTTGCGTGGTCTGGGCACCGCTGGCAATCAAATTGGCAGATTCACAGTATGGCGCACGGAATCCTGCGGAACTGAAAGCTACTGATGCCCCATTGGCGCTGCCGACAAGTTGGACAATCCGAATTTTCGACCGACTTTCGGATGACGACAAAAACTCAGCGCCCGATGTCGCCACGACCGTCGGAAACCGCAGTCCGATATTCGAAAGCCGAATGCCCGCGTTGGAAGTCGATAATTCCACAACGCGATTCCGAGATATTGTTCTGCTTGCGGAGGCAGACTTCGACGTACTTTCCGGCGCATATCATCTATGGGCGGTGGGAGATGATGGAATTCGCGTGTATCTGGACGGTACTTTAGTTATCGACAAGTGGGAAGAGAATGACATGCGGCCGCATGTCATTGACACCACCCTGACTGCCGGGAAGCACCATATTAAAGTAGAGCACTTTCAACGCACCGCGCAAATGACCGTCAAGGTTCGGCTCGGGCTTCCCACGATTGTGATTGAGGAGAAGCCAGGCGACTTCTCCAACGTCCCTCCTGGGGCGAATGCGCCCTTTGATCGAATCAACATAACCGATGCGACCACCGACGGTGCGATCAACCAACTGGTGGAGAAGTGTCGCGAGAATTTTCGTCCAGTGAGGGCCAAAGATCCAGTTGTCACCTCGGGTACGTTGAAGCAACTCGAAGTCGTTCTGCGAAAGCCCGCAATTAGTGAATACTTCAAAGACGGTCTGGCCTTGCGACAATCCCGCGCCGCAATCGCGATCGCACGCCTCGGGAGTTCAGACATTCTGTGGCCATTGCTTTCATTTACGCCTGCGCCGGGTGCAATGGACTCGCAAGATCCAAGACGCCGTACGGAACTTGTGAACGACATTGCGAAATATCACATCGATTGGCGTGACGTTGTCAGCCAAATCGAGCGGATCGGACAAGAAATGGAGCATGACGAATTGGCCATTTCGACGAGGATTTCCACTCAGCGTGCGCTGATTCTCGTACTGGGAGGATACACCGATGCGCTATCAAAGGATGAACGACGACAGATTGCCAAGCAATTGGATCTTTTTTCGATCGCTGCAAATCATCCCGATCCAGGTGTTCATGGTTCGGTTGACTGGCTGTTGCGAATGTGGGGGCTCGATGCAAAGCCAGAGGAACATGGCGATCAAATTGCCGTATCACCAACGGGTGAAAATTCACGTTGGTTTGTCAATTCACAGGGGCAGACATTCACAATCATTAAACCCGCGGAGTTTCGTATGGGTTCACCCGTGAGCGAGCCATTTCGTCGAATTGAAGAACACCAGCATACACGAGTGATCGAACGATCGTTCGCAATTGCCGCCACCGAAGTGACTCGACGGCAGTACATCCAATTCGAAAAGTCCACGGGAGCGGCCCCAAAGACCAACGAGGAACTCGACCTTAGCAACGCCTTCGATTCGATTGACACTCCACAAACCGGAGTTACTTGGTATGAGGCGGCACACTATTGCAATTGGCTAAGTGAAATGGAAGGATTGCAACTATGCTACGTTCCTGCTTCCGGGAACAGCTACGGGCCAGGAATGAGAAGTCACGATGACTTTTTGGAGAGAAGTGGCTACCGCCTACCGACCGAGGCTGAATGGGAGTATGCGTGTCGAGCTGGCTCGGCGACGGCGCGTTTTTACGGATTTAGCGATCATCGGCTCGGTTCCTATGCGTGGTACGCGACCAATAGTTCGAAACGAACATGGCCTGTCGCGCTCAAAATGCCGAACGACCTTGGTTTATTCGACATGCTTGGAAATGCCGATGAGTGGTGCCATGATGGTGGATTTCCATACTATCAAGGCTCCGGTACGGTTCCGACACTTCCCGCGATTGCAGCCGGCATGGAGGAGACAATTCGACGAGTGAAGCGCGGCGGAGACGCGTTTGTGCCTTCGGAGGCTTTACGTGCGGCATTTCGGCACACGTTACATCCAGATGCTGTAGTCATTTCCGTTTCATTCCGACCAGTCCGGACACTTCGTTAGTGGTAGCTTCTTCGTCGAGGGATTCCCGCGGTGCAGATCGGATCGTTTCTGATTATTCGCTGTGTCCGTCGCAACGTACCACGGCACCAGTTTGGCAGCGCCACCAGGGCCACATTGCGATCGGTCGAACGCTGGATTGGCTCGTCGGGAGGTCCGGTACTCGGAGGTGGGCCGACGGTATTGTCTGTGGCTGCGGTGTAACATGGCTTGCGGCGGGTTGTTGGTTGATCGAACGACTTTTGTTGACCCACAGGGGAGCGGCTTCCGTCGTCGGAGGTCAGCACACCATGCGACGGTGGGTTATGAAAGTCACGGCACCAATGTCCAACAGTGATTGCGATGAAGTGTGTCAGCGGATACACCGCCATCGACCGTCGAAGCGAAGTCAGACTTTGCGGGGACTCACCCTGGCAGGGAATTTCCGAAAGACGAGTGCGCCAACGGTGGATCCGACGCCTGGATTCAATAGTTTTCCCGGGTCGCGTCATTCAGGCGGAATACGCATTGTTTCAAGCGTTGCGCGGCCCGCTGAGTGCCTCCAGCCGGGAGTCACCGGCGGTCGGCCTGTGGCCAACCAAGTTGGGGAGGGGCCGAAGTCGGCGCTCAGGGAATCACCTGTCCTTTTCGGTAACCTGCGAAATGGCCCCTTTTGGCTGCGAAAGTGGTACCGTTGTTCGCTGTGATTGACAATAAACTGGCCGCCGCCTGTCTGGCGGTTTTGGGCGGCCAATGACACGGCGGTGCGACTCGCAACCGCCGCCGGCGGACGAACGGATTTTCACCTCCTGGGGGCGGCGACTGCGGGTCGAGGAGTTTTCGCAATCCCTGAAAATCTCTGTGGACGGCTACTACGGAATTGCCGCGGTGGTAGAATCCGTTGCCGCAGTTTTCCTGCTCCTTTTACCCTCCCGAGAACAAGGGAATGTCGACGGTCCTCGACGCCACCTGTGATCGAAAGGCGGAGCCAACCCTGGCGGATCTCAGCCGGCGGTTTGGCCCGATGCCTTCGTGGCGGATTCGAACCGCTCCGCCGCCCAGGACGGCGACCGAGGCGGATGTTCTGCGGATTTACAATGACGAGAGCCGTTTGTGCGAATTGGTTGATGGCATACTGGTGGAGAAAGATGCGGCGTATGAGGAATCGGTGATCGCCGGCCGGCTTCTGACCGCGTTAAACATCTTCGTCATCGCGCGGAAACTCGGGTTGGTCACGGGGGAGGCGGGAATGATCGCCATCGCGCCGCGGCTGGTTCGAATTCCCGACGTCGCGTTTGTGTCGCGAAAGCGGCTGCAAGCGGGGAAAATTCCAACGCAGCACATTCCGCGCCTCGGCCCCAATCTGGCGGTCGAAGTGATCAGTCGAGGCAATACCGACGACGAAATGCGAACGAAGCTCGACGAGTACTTTCAGGCGGGGGTTGAGTTGGTGTGGTTGATCTTTCCGCGCCTGCGGACGGTTGAAGTGTTCACGTCGCGCGAGTCGAGTGTGACGCTCAAAGTATCGCAGACACTGACCGGGGGTGAAGTCCTCCCCGGGTTTCGTGTGAAGGTTCGAACGCTGTTCGCCGGGCTGGATGACTGAAGCGGGAATCGGCCCGTCAACAACCTAGCGGTGCCTCCAGCCGGGCTAATCCGCCTCGTCCTGCACCGACAGGCGGATCTTGTCAATTCCCGCCTGACGACCGGCGTCGAGGACCATCACCGTCATACCGTGGCTGGCATCGCCGTGTCCGACAACCATCAGACTCTCGGCGTTTCCTCCCGCGTTGCCTCGGAGCTGGGCGAGTTTCAATAACAGATCCCGTTCGCCACGAACTTCGACGTCTTCAACCCAGATGGCGTCGTTTTGATCGATGCGGACGATGACCGTGGGGGGGTCGTTGTCAGAATCGGAGTCAGCGGCCTTCTTGCCATTCGCGGCGCTCGACGCGCTGGGAGCCGGCATGGGAATTGTCGAATCAATCTGTTTGATCGACGTGACCAGAAAGAAAATCAGCAGGAAGAAGACGATATCGACCATCGCGGTCATATCGATCAGTTCTTCCATGTCGAGCTTGGGAATCGCCTTCGTCACTGGTTTGTCGACGGCGAAGTCGTCCGATTTCGGACGCGGTCGGCGGGCGGCCGGCGGAACGACCGTCGCCGGCCTTTCGCGTGCCAGTTCATTGGAAACTGGCTCATTGGGAACCGACTCTTGGACGCGGGGTTCAAGAGCCCGGGGCGTGTCCCGGGGTTTGTCGACAACCGGCTGTTCGGATGGGGGACCATCGCCCGGCACGTCGACGCGGGTTCCACATCCCAGACATGGGATGGACGACCCCGCATGGCGTTCTTCGATGCGGAGATTCGCTCCGCACACCTCGCATGTGACGTTGATTTTCGCCACTTGCTACTCCCTCTCCAGAACGTCGATTTTCAATTCGGTGCCGGGAACCGCCGCGGCGGCGGACGCGACCCGGGACACGTCGCGTAACCGCACCGCTTTCTCCGCCTTGATTAGAATCGTGTGCTTCTGTGTGCGGACTCCGGCTTCCACTGCCTCGCGGATCGCCGCCTCCTGCCCCACGTCCGACAATGGGCGACCCGTGGCGTCCTCGCCTATATAGACTCGCGCCGGCCCGCGGTCGGGACTCGGGATGATGGTGAAGACCACCGAATTGTCGCGATCGGAAGCCGTGCAATGCCGCGCTTCGGGGAGATCGATCTCCGCGAGGGCGGCCGTCACCGTGGTCACCATGAAGAAGATGTTCATCATGAACACGAGATCGATCATCGCGGTGATGTCAAACCGCGCGTCGTCATGCATCTCGCGCGCGGGAAACAGGGGCGCGTCTTCGTCTTCCGAATCGAAATCTGCTCCAGCCGTCATGTTTCAACCGCCTGGTATCAGGCGTCCCCCGCGCGGAACGGTTCAAGAACCCGAACAAGCCCGCCACCCAACGATTCCTGAAGCGACCGAACCTTGATCGTCAGACTCGACAGGATGTAACCGAGCGGAATCGCTGTCACCAGTCCCAACGCCGTACAAATCAGCGCGATACTGATTTCTTCCGCGATCTGTGACGGCTGGATTTTGTCTCCCTCACCGATTCGCGAGAACGCGGCCATCATACCGAGCACCGTCCCGAACAGTCCCAGCAGCGGACCGCTCTTGATCACCGTCGCGATCCAGCTCAAGCGATGTTCCAGGTCACCAATGATATGCCGTTGCAAACTGTCGGCGGCAAGCTGGCGGATTTGCCGATAGGTCTGGTCGTGGTTGGCGAGCATCAACAGGCAGAGCCGCGGGAGCGCGCGATAATCGTAGTCACACAACTTGACCGCCCCTTCCAGGTCCCCCGCCTTCATCAGATCTTGAAACTCCGTGATAAAGGTCGTTTCCGCCTCGTCCGAACGGAACCGAAGCTGGCGAATGCGTCTCCACGCCATGATCACGCAATAAACGCCGAAAAATCCGTTGATCGCAAGGAAGATGTAGGTCGAGTCGCCCAGACGCGCCGCCAGTTCGTATGTCTTCATGTCACTCCTCGGGAAGTCCCGGTTTCACTTTCTGACTGGGGAAGTCACAACACGTGTTGAGAGAGGTGTCTTCACTCGCTCGGCGGAATTTCCGCCGGTGGTTCGTTGGTCGCGGCCGCCTTCTTTTTGGTCTTGGTCGAAGTCTTTTTTGGACGTTCCTTCTTGGGGCGCGGCTGCAAACCCGCGGCCTCGTCGGCGGCCACCGCCTTCAATTCGTCAATCTCCTCGCGCAACTCCGCGATTCGTTCCGGCCCGAAATGAACATTGATAATCTCGGCGGTGTCGTCGCACAACTTCTTGATTCGGGCCTCGGTCGCCTTGTCGCGCTGATCGCGCGCCAGCTTCATGTTGGGCGACCGAATCGTATTGAGTTCCGCCAGCAACGCCGGGGGCTTGGCGGTTTCATCAATCTTCTTGAACAGCGCGTCCGAAGCGGCGAAGTCTTTGTCGGCCGCCCGTTTTCGCACCAGAGCCATCAACACCGCCCGCTGCGCGGCCAAGTCGACCAGGCTCGCCTGAAGCAGCGCGATCTCCCCTTCCACCTGCAATCGCAACGAATCGTCTGCCAGCTCCAGTTCTTCGCGGGGTCGCACCCCCGACACCAGCGGCACCCGTCCCAGCAACTGCGAACCACTGTAGATAAACAGCCACACCGGCGCGCCGCGAGGCACCAATCCGTACGGGATCGTGACATCTCCCCGCCGATCGCTGACCAGCCGGGCGAGCGGCGGCGGAGGGGCTTCACCTTCGGGGACAATCGGAACGAACAACTCGGCCCGCGCGACGACTTCCACACCGACAATCGGTTTGCTGGTCGGAGGGCGGGTCAACAGCCGCACGACGGTCGGTTCTTCTTGAATTGGCACCGCCAGACCGACCGCCTCGATCCGGCGACGTTTTGCGGAAATTGGCACACGCAGGCCCGACACAGTGCGCATCGCCGCCTGCCCCTCTTCGGGAACCGGAGCCCCGCTGACAACATAGGTCCAGGGAATCCGCACTACTTTTTCGAGTCGCCGTTCCCGGTTCAGATGCCGGTAAAACGGCTCAAAGATGGTTCCTTCGCGCAACGGGTTCCACGATTCGTCGTGCGGGGGAATCTGCCCCGATCGGGCTCGCAGCGTCAATGTTCCCTCTTTGGACTGCTCGATCTGCACGAGCGGCCGGAACGCCGCGTGGATCACTCGGACGGCGCAACTCACCGCGTCGCGCGAGTCGCTCGTGCGTCGCGAGCGCAATGGCCCCAGAGTTCGTGTGGCGGCATCCCATTCCCGGGCGGTGGCGATGGTCTCGTTCCCCGTCCCATCAACACCCAGAATCAGAACCTTGTCTTCCGGAGTGTCTTTGTAGCGTTCGAAATCGGACTCACGACGACGCGCGACGTCGGACGGCGATGAGAGCCACGAGCCCCCCTCTGGAGAGAATTCAAATTCCCAAAACGCCCCGACCTGGTCACTGAGCAACCCGGTCAGCTCCTCGCGAAACCGTTGGCGGGTCGCGGGGGAGTCTTCAAAACCCAAATCGACCACCAGCTCGATTCGCACCCGATAGGGTACGCGCTCAAGCGGCGGAGCCGGAGGGGGAACCGCCGTGGCCGGTGGAACCGCGGGAGCGGCTGCAGTGGGTGGGGCCGGTGTCGCCTCGTTCGTCGGCTTTGTGTCGTTCGGAACTTCCGCGGGTGCCTCGCCCGCAGGAGGGGCGTCCTGTGGGATCGCGGCTTCGGTCGGTGCCGGTTCCTGGAATCCCGAAGCGTGGTGACTGACCCAAAAGAGCGGCAGGCAGAACGTCAGTGCGAGAATCAACCGTTTCACTGCGAAGCCTCCCGCGGATACCACGCATCCACCCGCCAGCGATCCACCGCTTGGTAGGGACGGACCGGACGTTCCGGCAGATTGCGGATGTTGCGACGGCAAACGAATCGGTCATCCAATTCCCACAAGGGGATCAACTCGACCTCCGCCCAAAGCTGTCGATGCAGACGATGCATGATCTGCGTCGCGACGTTCCAGTCCCCCGCCCGATCCAGCTCCAACAAGTCGCGTCGCAACCACGCGGGCAAATGCGAGTACGCCTCGACACTGGTGGAAAGACTGTGCGTCAACAACGGTGCCAATTCGGCGGCCGGCTCGGCGAGGGTCATGGCCCGATACGCGAAGTCCCAGTCGTCTCCCAGTGGATCCGGGACCGCATCACTTTCCGACGGTGTGACCACCGTCGCGGTCACACCGATTCGCCGCCAGGCTTCGATGATCTGCCCACACGCCGCGATGTATTCCGGATCGGGTGGACAGAAAATCCGAAAGGCTGGAAGGTTGCTGTCAAATTCCCGTTCCGCCGTCCGCGCCAGCGAAAACGCCAGCGAGGTGTCGTATTGATGCGGTGGGACCAGCGGCGAATAGGCGTAACTTCGCGTCGCCCAGGGGGCCGACGAGAGCCGCCCCAGATCCTTGCCATTTTCTGTCAGCAGCAGTTCCTGAAGTATCTTCTGACGATCGATGGCGTAGACAAGAGCTCGTCGCAACGACCGCAATTTCAACGCCGGCTTACGATGATTGAGCAGCAGAAAGTGACTCGTCGGCAGACCGTACGCTTCTGTGAAGAACTCCTTGCGGGACTCGAACTGACGGACCACCGACAACGGAATTCGCGGCAACATCGTCACGTCGCCACGAAGCAATCCTTGAATCGCCGACTCGTGGTTTGGGAAGCGTCTTTCAACCACCTCGGCGACGTGGTATTCCGGCAGTCCATCGGGCTGTTGATAGGCTCTGCGATAACTCACCGCATCTGCGGTCGTCGAGTCGGCGATGAACGGAAACGACGTGGAATTCACTTCCACGGTCGAGCCGCTGGCGGGAACAACGTCGGCAGTCTGCTCGCCGGGAGTTTCGGACGATTCGGAATCGGCATGCGACTCGGCCTGAATCGCCAGCAAGACTTCCGGACGCAAGGGGACCTGGGAGAGATGAATCGACACGTCGAACGGGCCGTCAATCTCCACCCGTTCGATCATTGAGCCCAGTCGAGAATCGTATTTGGAGTTTTGAGGAAACATCCGATCCTTCAGCATCGTCGACAGGTCAAACGCGTTCAACAACGGTTGCGAGTCAGACGACAACTGCCACGGCCGGAGTCGCAACCGGACGGTATGCCCCAGATCGAGCGGTTCCCATTCCGTGAGGAAACGTGAGCGAAAGCGTACGATGCGGTCGTCGACCCTGACCGGCTGAAACAACGGCGCGGTGGTCAACTGCTGCCGGCGCAGATCGGCGTCGGAATACGTCAAAGCAACGTCCCCCGTTCCCGACCGAGGAAAGTCGATCACACCAACTTTCAGCCGTTGCCAGCGACTGTTGATTCGACCATACGGCGTCACCAGTTCCTGCAGGGCGGGCCAGACGCGGGCGGTCCGCTCCGCGAAATCGAGCGCTCCCTTACGATCTCCCGCCGACTCGGCTTTCAGCGCCTGTTGCAACAAGCCCCGCGCCTGCTCGGTCAGACGTTCCGTCCAACTGACCACGATCGGATGGGTACCAAACATCCGGGTGCCTCGGCGCAAAAAGAACCGCGCTTGGCGGAAATCTTCGACGGCGACCGCGTCGGTGATCAGACGGTCGGTCACTTTGCCGAAGAGGTCAGTCAAGCCCTGGTAAGTGGGATTCCGCTCATGCAGCGATTCGATCAGCGATAGCGCATGTTGCGGACGGTTCTGCGTGAATTTCGTCTGCGCGTCGACAAACAAGATGCGTTCCCGCCGCGGGGCGATTCCGGGCCATTCGGCATCCCGTTCCTCCAGCACCGCCAGCAGTTCATACGCCTTGCGCATGCTCGCCTGCGACAGGAGCGCGTCGATCTGCTCCAGCATCAGATCTTCGTGGTACAAGATCCCTTTGATGTGCTTGATATGCAGCGTGTATTCGCGATCTTCCCCTTCCAGGAGCGTGACCGGCAACTGATACAGTCCGAGGCGTTTTTTCTTGGCGGCCTCGGACTCGGTCTGACCAGTTCGCGGAGCCCCTTTTTTGATCTGCTCGGTGAGCTGTTCCACCGTGCGGGGGCGAGGGACGACCGGTTCCACACGCAGCACCCGTTCCTGATTCAACAGGATCCAGTCCACCGGATCCTCCTTCATCAACTCCTCGAACCCCGGTTTCGTTAACGTGTCGAATTTGGGAAGGTCCGTCAGTTCGTCACTCTCGGTGTCATCTGTCGGGGGAGGATCATCGGCCGTGGCATTCGGGTTCGTTTCCTGACCGATGGCGATGGTCTCCACCATTCCCACCGCGAACGATCCACAGACAAAAATCGCCAGAATCAGAAGATGGGTGGCCCTACTCAGGGCCGCGCCTCGCAGGGCCACACGGGGCGTTCGACCGCTCTGTTCCCAAAACGGGTGGGAATGACAGAACATCGCGACCATTGGATCGGGAATCATGGATTCTCTCCCCGGGAGGCGACTTCTCCATCGTTCAGTGGAAGCGACAAGAGCGTTCCATCAAGCGACCCCACCGTCAGCCGACCACCCCACAATCGCGGACCAAACGCCAGTCGCTCACTCAGTTTGAGCTGACTGCGAACCACACCCGTCGCGGGATCCAGTGTCTGAATCCACCCGTCATCGCGAGCGAGAATCAGCCGACCGTTGGTTTCAACAGCCCCCACAAGTCCCGCACCATCCAGCGGCAATTCCCACAACTTGTTGAGCCTCGCGGTGGAATCCAGGCAATACAACGTCTGACGTCCGGCGTCGAGCAGCACCCGTCCACCCACCACCACCGCAGGACGGTCGGCGGGTCGAGGCAAGTCAAATTGACCGACCGGTTCCAGCGATTGCGTATCGAGCGCCACCACGCGACCGT
>CAMATH010000166.1 GCA_945860955.1 Planctomicrobium piriforme | reverse complement strand
GTCGGCGCTGGCGGGACGGTGCGGCATGGCGCCTCCTTGCAAAAATGGCAGGTTTTCCACACAAATGGACGACCTGCCATCCTGGCGCAAAATTCATGCCAATTATTCGGGGTGGCGGAGAAATTCCGAAAGTAAGTGGCATTGGGCGTCAGCCCACTGGTTTTTCGGTCTCGGTCGGCCGCGCCAAACGACCCCGGGGGCTGATGTTGACGTCGTGCAACCAGCCGGCTGACGCCGGCCGTTCGCCTGGAACTGGTTTTTCTGCAAAAAGCAAGGGCAAAGTGTGGCGAAGAGGCGAAGCCCCGACGGGGGACGAGCTTGGGGGCGGCTAGGCGACTTCGAACCCCTTGCGCTGTTCACGCCCTTGCCAGAGATTGGCGGCGTCGTCGCCGACGATCTGCTCTTTGGCGGCGTCCCATTTCAAATTGCGTCCCAGGCGGATCGCGATGTTCGCCAGATGACAGGTGGTGAGCGCCCGGTGGTGCGACCAGACATCGGAGACGGGTGTCGATCGATCCCGACAGCACTCGATGAAATTCCCCATGTGGCTGTCGAGCCGTTTTCCCTTGCGCAACTTCACCAGATCGGCTTCGGGAATCGGGTTTTCCTTGAGTGCCTCGACCGGCGCGCCGGTGATCTTCCCGCGGTTCACGAAGAACCGCCCCGACTCTCCTTCAAACAACACGCCGTTGTCAAAGCCGAGTTCCGCCGCGTCGTCGCGAATGTGCATCTCGACTCCGCCAGCGAAGCGGGCGACCAGATGGAATTTGGTCGCCGCGTTGAAGCGATCGTCGGCGGTGGGCATGCCGTTCTTAAGCGGTACCGGATGTTCGACCGAAACGATTTCCATCGACTCGGGACCGGACTGGTCGGCACCAATCGCCCACTGGGCGATGTCGACATGGTGTGCGCCCCAATCGGTCATCTTGCCCCCCGAATATTCGTACCACCAGCGGAAATCGTTGTGGCACCGCTGCACGATGTAATCGACCAACGGAGCCTGGCCCAGCCACATGTTCCAGTCGAGCTGTTCCGGAGCGGGCTTTTTCTCAAACGGCCCCCCCGCCGGCCCGCCACCAATCGCGACGATCGCCTTTTTCAACTTGCCAATCCGTCCCAGGTGCACCATTGCGACGGCGTTGAGGAATTTGAGGCCATCTTCGCTGCGCTGTTGGGTTCCCACCTGCAACACCCGCCCCGTCTCTTTAACGACCTTGCAAAGCAGTTTGCCTTCGTCGATTGTCAGCGTCAAAGGCTTCTGACAGTAGACATCCTTACCCGCTCGCAGGGCGGCGAGCGCGATGCGGGTGTGCCAGTGATCGGGAGTGCTGATCGTGACGACGTCGACATCTTTCCGGTCGAGGAGCTTGCGATAATCGCCGTAAATCTCCGACTTGCCGTCAGCGATCTCGGTCTTCAGCTTCTCGGCGTGATTCCGGTCGACATCGCAATTGGCGATAATATCGCCGTATCGCTTGATGTTGCTCGCGTCGCCGCGCCCCATGCCACCGTTTCCAATGCAACCGACGCGGGGCCGATCGTTGGGAGATTTGGTCTCGTCGGCCATGGTGCGGGCGGTGGGGATCCACCACGCCGCCGACAGACTGGCCGCGCCGGCCACCTTCAAAAAGTCGCGACGGGAAGGGGAATTGACGCCGGGGAGCTGGTCAGACATCGGTGGGAACCCTTTGAACACGGCAGGGGAGAAACAAAACGCGGGCGAGCGCACCGCCACGCGGCATCACGACAACTCGAACGGCAAAATGGAGCGAAGAACCCCGGGGAACCTACATACTGGGTGTCACCGGAGTTTTCGTCGTCGGAACCGGCGTACGGGGAGGAGCGAGTTCGTCCGGTTCCGTCCGCAGATTTGACGGGCAGACTTCCTGTCGGCCGCACTGCTCACAGACGACATGAATCAGGTCCGACGCGCTCAACCGGATCTTTTGATCGACGCAAAGTTGATAGAGCTGCTTGAGGTGATCGCAGACCATGTTTGTTCCTGAGGCATGAAGGACACAGCACATCGCGAGTGGACCGGAGGATGCGACGCGGTGCCGGCGCGAATCGGGGGGCGGAAGAAAGCGAGACAGGAAGCGCCGATTATCGATTGACACTCCACATTCCGGGCTGTCGCGATCTCAGACGACAGCCCGAGTCAGCGTGGCATTTACCCGCGGACTAGGTTCCGCGGTTGATCTTGCACATGGGGAGAGCCGCTTGCAGTTTCGCCACGCCTGCGTCGGTCACTTTCGTCATCCACAGGTACAGCGACTTGAGTTTCTTCAAGCCCTCCAGGTGGGCCAGGCCGGCGTCGCCAATCTCGGTGCCGAACAGGTTCAGGTATTCGAGATTCTCAAGCCCTTTCACCACTTCCAGCGCCTTGTCGGTGATTTTCGTCTTTTCGAGGTGCAGCTTGACCAGCGTTTTTTGGTTAGCGATGTGAACCACGCCGTCGTCGGTGATTTCCTGGCCGCGGAGATTGAGCTGGGCGAGCCGCATCAGATCTTTGAGCGGTGCGAGCTGGTCGTTGCCGATCTTGGTCTGCGCGGTGATGTAGCTGACGTCGAGCCGATTGTCGTTCTGGGCGATCTCCAGAACGAGAACACCCCACTCCTTCAACTGAGCGATCGCCTTCTTCTCGGCTTCGGGATCCTGCGCCTGCCCGAGACCGAAACCACCGAGCAGCGTGGCGACCGAAAACAGATTCGAAACACTCATCGTTGCACTTCTCCAGACGAGACCGTTGACATTCCGCCGGATGCGACGCGACACCCGACGCGAGTACTCATTTTATTCGATTCGGGGGGAGTGTACCACAATTGCGGACAAATCGGTCGGTTACTATTCCGTTCTCGCACCCACCTTCGCCCGTTCGATCGCGAAATCAATCAACTCCTGACAGCGGAAAAACCCCTCCCAATAGTTGTGCCCCTGCCCTTTGGCCACAACCAGTGTCACCAGATCCCCGACGCCGGCTGACTGGTATTTCGCCGCGAACTCGGCGGAGTTTTCCTTGAGCGGCACCACCACATCTTCGTCGCCGTGAATCAGGAGGGCGGGGATCTTCGCTTTGACCAGCGCGGGGACGCGGGCGATCGGATTGTGCTTGTCGATCTGACTCTCCAGTTCTGCGACGGTCAACCCATAGGCGGGGGCGGCCTGCTCCAGTTTCGGGTAGGTGCGAAAATCGAAGACCGGATAGATGCCCGCGATTCCCGCGACCTTGTCGGTGTTTTCAACCGCCCAGCCAGTCACCCACAAACCCCCGCGACTCCGTCCCAGGAGACAGCACTTTTTCGCGAACTGCCGGCGGGTCGTGAGTTCTTCATAGAGCTTGGTAAACAACTCCCGGCCACGTGGTCCGCCATGTGCCTCCCCCACGTCAATCCCCGCGACAGCGACGCCGGAGGCGAGGAACTTTTCGTGCATCCATTTTTCATGCTCGTCAGGCAGTCCCGGGAGCGTCGGGGCGTAGCAGATCCACGGTTGCGGCGTCTGCCGCTTTCCTTCCGCTGGCCACAGGATGAACGCGGGACGATCCGCGACCAGAAACGCTTCCCCCGGCAGAATCAGCTTTTTGATCTCGGTCGGCTCGCCCGCCTGAACGGTTTTCGTTGTGAGTCCACCGACCACGGTCAGCGCGACAAGGGTGATCACAAGTTTTGGAAGAAACGACATGAACAAAGTTCCTGAGTTCGTGGGCGGAATCGAAGCGTGGTGGCAAAGGTTCAGAGGGTCAAAGAGTCTCCAGGCGAAGAATGGCAATTGTGCCATCGCCATTCAAGGTGACCAGGTGCCTCCCTTCCGGGGTGAATCGAACCTGCCACACCCGACCGCCGGGCGGACCGATCTGGATCCGACGCGGCGGAGGCAACTCGCGCGGCAACGGTTGCGGGAGATCCCAAATCTCGACATTACCGCCATTCGTCGCGACCGCCAACTGGGTCGATTGGCGATTGAATTCCGCCGAATTCACGCCGGCTTCCAATTCCGTGATCGTGCGAATCAGGCGGCGTTTCGCAAGGTCGAACAGCAGGACCCGGTCGCTTGCGGTTCCCGCCAGCCAGCGGCCGTTGGAACTGAAGCTCCACCGCGTCACCCGGCTCGCCTGCCCTTTGAGGGGCACGAGCCGTAGTGTCTCCCGTTCGTAGATCCATTGAGAACGATCTTCGCACGCCAGCGCGATCTCGGTTCCATTGGGTGAAAACGCCGCCGCGATTGCGTTGGCCGGCAGGTCGACATTCAGTTCCTGCCAGGCCCGAGACCGGCTGTTCCAGATCCCAACCGATCGAAAATCGCGCGCAAGAACGAGTTCTTCATCCGTCAGACTCCACCCGACCGCCAGCACCCGGCCGGCACCAATCGCATCGAGATTGACAGGTTCTCCCGTGTCGCACCGCCAGAGACGCAGCGAAGAATGGAAGAACCCCATGCCCCCCTGACAGGCGATGAACTGCCGGTTGGAACTGAAGGTCAGCTCGTCCTGCGCGTCGATCGACTCGCTGGTTTGCATGAGCGGTTCCCCACCCGTCGCATTAAGAACCGTCAGTTTGCCGTCGCGCCGGCAGGCGAAACGGTCTCCTGTCACCGACAGTTCTTGGGGCCACGTTTCCGCCGATCTCGGTTCCAGCGGTTTTCCAGAGGACAATTCCCACAACCGCAGCGAATGCCGGGGAGCGGCACCGACGAGCAGATTGCGGCCCGTCGGGAGCGCGAGCGCCGTCAACGGTTCGGGAGTGGCGACTGTGGTTTTCGTTCCGGTCACGATGTTCCAGGCAGTCCATTCTCCAAAAGTCGGGTCTGAGCCAATCAGTCGGTCCCCCGCAAAATCGAACGCGATGAGGGGGGGAACGCCGAGCAATGTGCGGCGTTCTACGCCGCGATCCAGATCCCAAACAATGACACGCGAGGGGTTCCCCGTGAGTAGTTCCGCGCGACCGGGATGAAACGCGAGCGGAGAGCCCGCCGACTCGAGCCGCTGGCCCGCGTCAGCTTTCGGTCCGGTCGCGTCCACTTCATACAGCGCGACATCTCCGTCACGGGTGGCCATCGCCAGCAGCGTTCCCGTCACGTTGAAACGCGGGGCGCGTGACTGGGGCCATGCTCGCAGTGGCTCCCCGGTCTCGAGATTCCACACCGCGACCCCACCAGGCGACGTCTCGACCGCGAGCCACGGCTGCGTAGGATGTGGATTCACCGAGACAACGGACAACGCCGGTCCGACTTCGAATCGTCGCCGCGGAAGTGCCGCGTTGCGACTCCAGATGCCGACGGAGTCGCGCCCCGTGGTGTCGACCACGACGGCGGCCAATTCGAGACTTCCGGGCAGAGCGGCGAACGGGGGCCGGCATTGTTCCGCCGTTCCAACCGGCGAACCGTCGAGCGCGGAATAGAACGCGATGCGGTCATCTTCGAGGGCGACAGCCAACGTGGCTTCCCCGGTAAGGAACAGCCCTTCTCGTGGCAGTCCGGGGAGCAACCATTGTGCGATCCGTTCATGCCGACCGAGATCGAAGATCTGTACCGTTCGGTCGGTGGAGACACACGCCAGCAGGTTGCCATCGGTCGACGGGGTCAGTGCGACAATGCGATTCCAGCAGCGCCAGTCCGTGCGTTCTGTGAGATGGACCAGTTCATCGGGCAAGTTTGCGGGGATTGGACCAACGCGAGAGGCGAGATCGATTGGTCGACGGAGGCCATCGAAGGGAGAGTGGAAGCGAGCTGAAGCCAGGGCGATTGCCGCCGCCTCGGGTGTCCCCGCATGGGTGACAAAGAAGCGACTCGCATCCTGTTGAACCGTTTCGATTCGACCGGAGCTGGCGGAGGTTCGGGCCGCGTCGAGTTTCTGAGTCAGAGCGGCGGCGGCGTTCTGGCGGATTTTGGCAGCCGTCTCGTGCCAGGTGGGCGTGAGCGACACCCGCCTGAACCAGCCCAGTTCGACGGGGAGCGAAATCGGTTCATGTCCTTCCCGTCGCAACTCGATCTGGCCCGTCCCTCGATCGGCTCGGACCGAAATCCGGTTTCCCGAGCGGATCGCGTCCGCCGGCAATTCCCATGTTTCCCCACCGATTTGCAGTTCGCCGGTGGGAGGATCGGTTGCGGGCCATTCCACAGTCAGCGTCGGCTGACTGAGTTTTGCCAGCGTCCAGAGTCCCGCGATCAACGTCACCAGGAGAGCGGCGTAGCGCGCGACCTGCCACGGCAAGCGCGCCCTTGTCCCCGGTTTTCGTTGAGCGGTTTCGCGGACCGGTGCCTGGACCACGTCGGTCGCCAGGTGATCCAGAAACAGCTCCAGTCGCGTCTCTTCGCGCGCGGCGACGGGATCCGGAGGGGGAATCATCACCGTGTTTCGCACGAGCGCGGTCTCCGCCGACTTCGCTGAACCACGTTGCACGGCGGATCCCCCCACCGTCGCAAACGGCGCGATCGCCTGCGCCACCTCGCGCGCGGTTTGAAACCGGTCTTCCGGTCGCGGCATCAGGAGTTTCGTGATGATCCCGCCGAGAGCGACGGGAAGATCGGCACGCAGGCGGATGGCGCTCGGAGGAGGACCAAGCTCACGGGCGGCGAGTTTCTCCTCGGGAGTCGCCCCGGGAAACGGGACTTCCCCCGTCAGCAGCCGATAGAGCGTGCAACCCAGGCTATACAGGTCGCTCCGCGCGTCGGCCAGTCGCGTGTCGCGGGCCTGTTCCGGCGCGATGTAGTCGGGAGTTCCCAGCAATTGACCAAACCCGGTCAAATCTCCGTCCCCGGGAGTTGGGGGAACAGAGGGGCCACCCAGAAAGTCTTTCCGGGTCCACTGCCAACGGAACCGCGCCAGGCCGAAATCGAGAATCCGGATCACCGGACTTCCGGTCTCCGGATCGGTTGTCAGCAGCAGATTGGTGGGTTTGATGTCCCGATGCACCATCCCCCGGTCGGCGGCGTGTTGCAGTCCGAGTGCCGTCTGACGGACGCATTCACACGCGAGCGCGATCGGCAAAGGGCCGTCGCGCGCCAGCAGTTTGCCCAGATCTTCACCCGGAACGTACTCCATCACCAGAAAGTGCAGATCCTTGGCGCTCTCGGCGTCGAATGCCGCGACGATGTGCGGATCGTTCAAGGCGGCGACCGCCCGCATCTCCTGCCGAAATCGTTCCACCACGCCGGGGTCACGGACGACCAACGGCGAAAGGATTTTGATCGCCACCGTCCGATCAAGGCCTGCCTGCCGAGCGCGGAACACCGCCCCCATCCCCCCCGTTCCCAAAAGCTGTTCCAGCCGATATTTCCCCAGAAAAAACGCTCTCTTTCCCGCGAGCAGCATCTCAGCCTGCCAGGGGGTGATCCAGTTTCTGGAAACCAGCCATTCGGTGATCTGGCTGGCGGTTCGCAAAGGAACGTCGGCCACGGCATTCTGTAACCGCGCCCATTGGTCGTCGGTCAGCAGATTGCTCTGGCGAACGTTTCGCAGCAGGGTGAGCAAGTCGTTCAGCGCGGCCAGGTGTAGGTCGCCTCCAGCCCGAGCGGAATTCCCACCTGCCACCAGATCAGCAGCAGCACCGTCCAGCCAGCGAGGAACATGAGCGAATACGGAATCATCAGCGACACCATCGTCCCGATTCCGGTCGACTTCACATACCGCTGGGCGTAGACCACCACGAGGGGAAAGTACGGCATCAACGGGGTGACAATGTTGACGGTCGAATCCCCGATGCGATAGGCGGCCTGTGTCAGTTCGGGCGAGATCCCCAGGTTCATCAGCATCGGCACGAAGATGGGTGCCAGAATGGCCCATTTCGCCGACGCCGACCCGATGAGAAGATCGAGGACCGCGGTCAGCAGAATGATCCCCACGATGGTCACCTGCGGCGGAAGATTTAGCTTCTTCATCTGCATCGCCCCCTCGACGGCGGTCAACACACCGAGATTCGACTGAGCGAAGGCGGCGGTGAACTGGGCGGCGAAGAACGCCATCACCATGTAGTAGCCCATGGAACTCATCGATTTGGTCATTCCCTTGATGACATCGCGATGACTGCGGATTGTGCCCGCGAGCGAGCCGTACACAATCCCCGGAATCAGAAACAACAAAAAGATCAACGGCACAATCGCCTTCATCAGCGGCGCGTCGCGTCCCACCAGATCCCCCGCCTCAGTCCGCCAGGGAGAATTCGCGGGGAGGCACCAGAGCGCCAGCCCTCCCAGCATGAACGCCAGCACGCTCCCGCCAACCGCCAATCCCCGGACTTCGTCCCGGCTCAGCGGTTCGAGCGGCGGAGGTTGATCGGTCCCGTCGAGCGGCATCCGGGCGACCCGCGGTTCGATGATCTTATCGGTGACATACCACCCGATCAGAATGATCATCGCGCACGAGCCGCTCATGAACCCCCAGTTGCACAGCGGATTCACCGTGGCACTCGGGTCGATGATCTGGGCCGCCTTTTGTGTGAAGCCTTGCAACAGCGGATCGAGGCCAGCCGGGACCAGACAGGCGCTAAAACCCCCAGAAACGCCGGCGAACGCGGTGGTGATTCCCAACAGCGGATGTCGCCCGGCCGCCGCGAACATCACCGCACCCAGCGGAATCACCACCACATACCCGGAATCTCCCGCCGTGTGACTGAGCAGCCCCACGAACAACAGCGCGGGGGTCAGCAGCGCCTTGGGGGTGACCCGCATCAGTGCCTTGAGTCCCGCCTGGACGAATCCCGCATGCTCTGCGACCCCGACCCCCAACAGCGCCACCAGCACCAGTCCCAACGGCGGAAACTCGACAAATGTCTTGACGGAATTCGCCACGAACGGGACCAGCACTTTGGGATTGAGCTGGTTGACGACTTTGATCGGTTTGCCGTCGCGCGGATCGACGGCGGTGAATTCGACTTGCGATAACCCCGCCGACAGCACCCAGACCAGCAACAGCGCCCACACGAACAACAGCGCCGGGTCGGGGAGCCGATTTCCCAGTCGTTCAATCGCGTCGAGCAGTTTCTGGTTCATGGAGTGTCACGTGGTTGAGAATCAGAAAGTCTTGGGGAACCGTCACCCGGTCTTACTTGTTCGCGGGAGGCTCGAACAGAATGTCCGGAGAGGCCCCGAACTTCGCGGGGAGGGGAATGTTGGACCACGTCGGGTCATCCCCCAGCCGCACCTGCCAGTATCCCTTGAGTGACAGTTTGGAGTCGCCGCCAGTGACTTCCGCCGGCATGATCCAGCCGTCATTGGGTTTCTGTTCCAGGCGAACGACGAGCAGATTGGCTTCATCCGGGGTGATCGCCTTCTGCGGGATGGTCCCAACCGCGACTCCCGCCTTGTCGTCCTCCAATGGAATTTCAACTCCATTGCACCACCCCTGAATCGCTCCCTTGTGTTGCAGCCGGAGCGACAGCCCTTCTTTCCCCCAGGCGGCGGGAACACGGACCGCGCACCGCAGCCAGGTCGGCCCCGAATAGTCTTTGTGGACTCCGGTGGCCAAACTGTCCCAACGTTCCGGGAGGGAAAGCAACGTCCACTGTTTCTGGTACGTTTCGGAATCGACCAGTTTCTGGCCGGTCGTGAAGACCGCGAAGGTCGGCTTGCGTGAATCGTATTTCGAATGGAACGGCTCTCCCCCCAGAATCTGGTCACTGGTGATCGTCGGACAGACCTTGTATTCGACATACGAGATGACGTTGTCATGCCCGGTGAAGTGATCGACGAACGGCCAGCGCTTGGGGTTGTACATGCTGTCGGTCAGGTCGCGGACGAGTGTGGTGTTGAAGCCGTTGCGGACCATCTGCCGCAATCCGAACGGCCGCCCCAGTACACACATGTTGGTATGGACCCCCGTCAGAATGACGTTGCGAATCCCCCGTGCCTTGAGAATGTTGTACACCTCGTCCCCCCGGTCGCTGATGTAGTCCAGATCGGGATCGATGACGATCAGCGCCGACTGCGTTTTCCAGGGCATCCCCGGATTTCGCCCCTGCGCCTTCAGCTTCGCGGCCCATTCCGCGTGTTCCGCGGGATCGTCGTCCTCGCCTCCATCGGACTGGTCGATCGGGTAAAACCAGTCCCGCTCGGCGGGAATGCGCGAACACCAGTGCGCGACCTCAGGCGGGGCGTTTTCTGCCTTGGGGGCCGACTCGGCCCGCACGCGGGCGGGATGCCCAACATAGGCCGGCATGCAGTCGCTGGGGGCGTGGATGATCGTCGCTCCGCTCTTGCGAGCCGCGACCAGAAGTTCGTTCAACCGGGGCGCAAATTCCTCCAGCCGACGGACCGCGTTGAGGCAATGGTGCAGATCCCAGGTGTCGCAAACAATCACCGCCGTCTCCGCCGGCTTCCACTCCTCTTTCTTGAGAGAGCGGATGAGTCGCAGATCACGAAAGTTGCTGCGTTGAACGGATCTCAACGTGAGCGAGAAATCGTCAGCGGACGCGGCGTTGGAAAGAATCAGGCCGGCGAGCGTCATCGGAATCAGAATGCGGTGGATCATTTTGGAATCGCGAATGATGCGGGGGATTTCGAATCGATCGGACCGGCGGGAGCCGACCCAGCGCCGCTGTATTGTGCAGCAGTTCCAGTGCGGGGTCAAACCCCGTACAACGCGGCGTACTTCGCTTTGAGGTGCCGCATCAGCGGTGCGGGGGACAACGGCTCGCCGGTCACCCTCTGGACCAGATCGAGCGCGTGATACCGCCGACCGTGCCGATGAATCTTCTCGTTGAGCCAGCTCTTGAGTGGCTGGAACTCACCGGCGGCGAACTGGGCGTTGAGATCCCCCAGATCGCGCTGTGCCGCTTCAAAGAACTGCGAGCCGCACATGTTCCCCAAGCTGTACGTGGGAAAATACCCCACCAGACCGGCGGACCAATGAATATCCTGCAGACATCCTTCCGAATCGTGCGTCGGCGTGATTCCCAGGTATTTCGTGAACATCTCGTTCCAGACGCCGGGAACGTCGGCCGGCGCGAGATCCCCCGAGATCAGCGGGCGCTCAATATCAAACCGCAGCAGAATGTGCAGGTTGTAGGTCGCCTCGTCCGCTTCGACCCGAATGTACGAGGGCTGCACGTCGTTGATCGCACCGTAAAAATCGTCGAGCGACGTGCGGGCCAGCGCCTCGGGGAATGCGGTCTGAGCCGCCGGGTACATTCGGTTCCAGAACGACCGGCTCCGTCCCACCAGATTTTCCCACAGCCGTGACTGCGATTCATGGATCGCCAGCGAGCAGGCCCGCCCCAGGGGAGAACCGTAATGAGTCCGGTCGAGTCCCTGCTCGTACATCCCGTGACCCGCTTCGTGCAGTGTGCCGAAGAAAGCGCCGGGAAAATGATGCTCGTCGTACCGGGTGGTGAGTCGACAGTCCCCGGGACCAAAGCCACTGCAAAACGGGTGATGCGCGATATCGAGTCGTCCCTCTTCGAAGCTGAAGCCAATCGCCTGCGCCGCCGACATCGAGAATTCACGTTGCGCGGCGATGGGATAGAGACGGGTCAGAATCTCGTGATTGGGCCGCTTCCCCGATTCGCGAATGGCGGCGATCAGCGGAACGAGTTCCGACCGCAACGCGTCAAACAGCTTGGTCACATCGGCGGCGGTGACTCCGGGTTCAAATTCGTCGAGGAGCGCGTCGTAGGGAACACCCGAGCCAAACCCGATCGCCTGCGCGGTCTCGCGTTTGAGCGTGACCACCTGCTCGAGCCAGGGAAGAAACAGCGAAAAATCCCGCAACTTGCGTGCCGACACCCACGCCTGCTGCGCGAGCGAAGTGGTCTTGGAGAGTTCTTCGACCAGCCGTTTGGGAAGTTTGGTCGCCCGGTCATAGTCCCGGCGGATCTCCCGCAGATTCGCCGACTCGGGTGTGTCGTTCTCTGTTCCCAACGGCGATGCTTCGAGTTCCGCCAGCAATTCGCCAATGAGAGGTGAGGTGGCCCGTTCATGGCCGATTCCCGCGAGCAGCGACAGTTGATTCGAGCGATGCTCGGCTCCCCCCGGTGGCATGTAGGTCTGTTCGTCCCACCCCAAAACCGCGCCACACGATTCGAGCAGCGCGACCTGCCGGGATTCATCGAGAAGCAAGGCGTACGCTTGTACTGGCGTGCGGGGCATGGAGCGTTGGAACCAAGGGACCTGAGAGGGCTGTCGAAATCGACCCGCTCCCGAGTGACGACCGGGGGGGAAGCGGCGACATTGTAGCCAGACGGAGATGAGTTTTCGCCCATGCGCGCGGGTCGTTATACTGCCGCGAATCGATCGCGATTCTTGAAGGTCTGTGAACCTTCCGCGCGTTCCTTCTTCCCCCCCTCCTGCCCGTGAACTCCCCACCATGAACCAAGATGGTTCTTCCGCAGGCAACTCCCGTCGCAACTCCGCGAAAGCTACTGACCCCGATCAGGTGGCGCGCGACTGGCTGGCGAATGTTTATCAGGGGGACTCGGTTCGGCAGCTCAGCATCCGATCGGTGATCTCGGGAATGCTGATCGGCGGGCTGATGTCGATCTCGAACTTGTATGTCGGGCTGAAGTCGGGGTGGGGGCTCAATGTCACCGTCACCTCGTGCATCATCGCGTTCGCCGTCTTCAAGGTTCTCGAGGCGATCTTTCCCCCCTGGCGAAAAGATCACTTCACCGTCCTTGAGAATTACACCATGTCGAGTGCCGCGAGCGCGGCGGGGTATATCTCGTCGGCGGGGCTGGTGTCGGCTGTTCCGGCGCTGACGCTGATCACCGGGCGGGAATTGTCGGTCTGGGAGGGAATGGCCTGGATGGCCTCGGTTTCGCTGCTGGGGGTCTTTATGGCGATCCCACTCAAACGGCAGTTGATCAACATCGATCAATTGCCCTTCCCGGAAGGGATGGCAACCGCGCAGACGCTGAAGACCATGCACACGACCGGCTCCGACGCGATCGACAAGGCCCGGGCACTGCTCTACGCGGCGATCGCGGGGGGACTGATCGAAGTCTGGAAGGGTGGGTTCACCGCCATCGGAGAACTCTGGGCAACAGTGGGTGGCTGGAAACAGTCGCTCGCCGAGACCCTGTCACGGATCACCCTGCCGGAACATCTTTCGATCTTTCTGGGTCTCGATCGGCTGTTCGGCTGGAAGACGGCACCGACGGAGAGCAAGGCCTCGGTCCCGTTGGGCGAACACTTGATGTCGCAATACACCATTGGCGTCGAAGGGTCGTTCCTGATGGTGGCGGCGGGGGCGATTATGGGGATTCGGGTGGGATGTTCGCTGTTGATCGGGGCGATTGCCTATTTCGGCATCATTGGTCCCTATTTGCGCTTGTACCAGATTCTGCCCGACGGTGTGCCGATCACGCGGTGGACTCTGTGGCCGGCGACCTCGATGATGGTCGCGTCGGGACTGCTGTCGTTCGCGTTGCGGTGGAGGACAATGGTCCGCGCGTTCAGCGGTTTTGGATCGCTGCTGGGGTTCAAAAAAAGCAAAGTCGCCGACCCGCTGGAACGCGTCGAGGTGCCGACCTCTTGGTTCGTGGTGGGGACGATGATCACCGGGGCGGCGTGCATCTACCTGGGGCAACTGCTGTTTGACATTCCGATTCACATGGGGATGATCGCGGTCGTGCTGACCTTCCTGTTGTCGATCGTCGCGGCACGGGCGACGGGGGAAACCAGCATCACCCCGATTGGCGCGATGGGAAAGATCACGCAATTGACGTTTGGTGTGCTGGCCCCCAGCAATCCGACCACGAATCTGATGACCGCGTGCATCACGTCGGGGGCGGCGTCGCACTCGGCGGACCTGCTCACCGATTTGAAAGCGGGCTACATGCTGGGGGGCAATCCCCGTCGGCAGACGATCTCGCAGCTTTTCGGTGTGATCGCCGGCTCGGTGATTTGCGTTCCCGTTTATCTGGTGATCGTGAAGGCCGAAGATCTGCGGTCCGAGAAAATCGCCGCCCCCGCCGCCCGCGTCTGGCAGGGAGTCGCCGAGCTGTTGAGCAAAGGAATCGGCAACCTCCCCAAGGGGGCGCTGGCCGCGATGATTGCGGGAGCGTTTGTCGGCATCATCTTGACTCTGCTGGAAGAAGTCGCTCCCAAGAAGGCCCGCAAATGGATTCCGTCCGCTACCGGGTTGGGGATCGCGGGCGTCATTCCGGGATTCAATTCCCTGTCGATGTTTCTGGGGGCATTCTTGGCGTGGATGCTGTCGAAAAAGAACCCCAGTGTTGATGAGAAATACACTGTTCCCGTCGCGTCGGGACTCATCGCGGGAGAGTCGTTGATGGGAGTCGCGATCAAGATGGCAGTGGCGGGTCCGCAGTTGTGGGAGTCGTTGTTTGGCCCCGGGTCTCCGTTGCCGCCGAAGTAGGCTGGTGTTGGAGACGGCGTCCTCGTTCCCAAGCTCTGCTTGGGAACGCATCGTCCGAAGCTCTGCTTCGTGAGACCATCTTGACACCACATGTCGCCTCCCGCGATTTGGATTACCTGCGATGAACCCGCTCTCGATACGATGGATGTGCGTTGGACTACTCGCCGTCCTAGGGATGATCGCGTGGGGACCGAACCTCCGGGCGGACGATCCGCCAGCCAACGCCATCTCGGCCGACGACGAACGCTTTTTCGAAGAACGTGTTCGCCCGTTGCTCGTGGAACATTGTCATGGCTGCCACGGCGCGAAGAAGCAGGAGGGGGCGCTGCGTCTGGATTCGCGCGAGGCACTGCTGAAAGGGGGAGACGGCGGTCCCCCGGTGATCCCCGGCAAACCCGACGACAGCGACCTGATCGACGCGATCACTTACGACGGTTCGTTGAAGATGCCTCCCGCGGGCAAACTCCCGGAGCCGGCGATCGCCACGTTGACCGAATGGATTCGCCGGGGTGCCCCCTGGTCGCAAAAGGCGACCGCCCCGGTCGCGAAATCGATGGCCGAGGTTCGTGCTTCGCATTGGGCGTTTCGGCCTGTCGTAAAGCCGGCTCTCCTGGAGGTTGCTGCCGCTGGCCGGCTTCAAGTTCAAAATGAGGTGGATCGGTTCGTCCTCGCGAAACTTGAAAACGCGGGTCTGACTCACGCTCCCCCCGCCGACCGCCGAACGTTGTACCGCCGGGCGAGTTTCGATTTACTGGGGCTTCCCCCCGACCCGGCGAAGAGCGTGGCGTTCGCAGCGGATTCCCGAACGACGCCCGACGCGTTTCGCGCCGTGGTCGATGAGATGCTCGCGTCGCCGCGATATGGCGAACGCTGGGGCCGCTACTGGCTCGACCTCGCGCGCTACGCCGACAACAAAGGCTATGTCTTTTTTGAAGAGCAGACCTACCCCTGGGGCTACGCCTATCGCGACTGGGTGATCAAGTCGCTGAATGAAGATCTGCCTTATGACCAGTTCCTCGTCGCGCAGCTTGCCGCCGACCAGTTGCCCGCCGTCGAGCGCGATCGCCATCTGGCCGCCCTCGGTTTCATCACGATCGGGGGACACTTTGTCAACAACGTCCACGATATCTTCGATGACCGCATTGATGTCGTCAGTCGGGGGCTCCTCGGTCTGACGGCGACCTGCGCCCGCTGCCACGATCACAAGTTCGATCCGATTCCACAGGCCGACTATTACGCTCTATACGGAGTCTTTCGCAGTTCGCAGGAGCCGATGGTTCTCCCCCGGCTCGCGGGACCGG
>CAMATH010000165.1 GCA_945860955.1 Planctomicrobium piriforme | reverse complement strand
GCGTCGACGGTCGTCCGCGCGGCGGTCAGTTGTTGCACCGCCGCGGCGACTTCGGGTTGGGCCTTTTCGTCCGCGGCGGCCTTGCGTTCCGCGGTCACCAGACCTCGTTCGGCCCGGGCAAGCTGCAGTTGAGCGGCGTCGAAATTGGCGCGTCGTTCGGTGAGAGAGGCTGCCTGGGCGAGTTCGGCGGCAGAAGATCCGTCGCGGTACTTCCGGTCGTCGGCGGCAACGCGTGCCACGAGAGATTCCAGTTGCGACCGGGCAAACGCCGCGTGCGCGTCGTCGACGCGATGTGTCAGCCGGGCGTCGACCAGGGCGCGCTCGGCGGAGATCAGCGCATTCGCCGGGGTTCCTCCCGCCGTCGCCGGCTGTTGAGCCTGCTCGCGGGCGTCGGCCAGTTGTCGCTCGGCCAAAGCGCGGGCGGCTTCCGATTGTTTCAGCAGTGCGTCTGCGGCTGCAACTTCGGCCTGTGCCTTCTGCACATCCTCGGCCCGCAACTGGGGCTTCATCCCCGGATAATACGCGTCGGGCGGGAGTGTGACCGGAGTGATCTTGAAACCGGCATTCCCCAGGATCGCGGGAACTCCCGGTTCAACCGGAGGTTTGTTCGGCAAGCGATTTCGGGAGTCTCCATTGGCGTACATGAACGTCTGGACGTCGAGCTTCTCGTCGAACACACGAATGCGGCCGTGGGCGATCGGTCCGTAGGACTGGCCGTAAATGTACTTCTTGAATGGTCCCGGATCGGGCACGCCCGGCACACGGTCGTGTCGCAGTTCCAGCGGCTCGAAGAACGCGCGAAACCGAAAGTACTCTTCGTGAGTCAACGGATCGTACTTGTGGTCATGGCAGTGGCAGCAGTTGAGCGTCAAACCCAGAAACGCCTTCCCCGTGTGCTCGACGTTGTCTTTCATCCAGGTTTCGTAGTTCCACTTGAACCAGTTCCGCACCAGAAACCCGGTGGCGACGATGTTCTCTTCATCACTGGGGGCGATCTCGTCGGCGGCCAGCATCTCTTGGACCATCTGGTCGTACCCCTTGTCGGAATTCAGCGACCGCACGATCCAGTCGCGCCAGCGCCAGATCTGCGGGTAACTGTTCATCACGTCCGGAACCGTCCGGCGCCCGTACCAGTCGCTGTACCGCCAGACGTCCATCCAATGACGGCCCCAGCGTTCTCCATACTGCGGAGATTCGAGCAGCCGATCGACGACTTTCTCGTAGGCATCGGGCGAATCGTCGGCGAGATACGCCCGTTGCTCATCGCGCGTGGGAGGGAGTCCCGTCAAGTCGAGAGTCACCCGGCGCAGCAATACGAGTCGACCGGCTTCGGGAAGTGGTTCGATTCCTTGAGCTTCCAGCGGCTGCAAGAGAAAGGCGTCGACCGGGTTTCGGATTCTCGTGGAACGGACCTGGGGAATGGCGGGCCGGGCAGGCTTCCGAAACGCCCAATGTTCCCGGGGGTCGGCCTGAGGCGTCTCGTCCGGAGGAGAATCGGCCCCGGCGGAGATCCAGCGAGAGAGCGTTTCGATCTCCGCAGCCGTCAACGGCTCGCCGTCGGGTGGCATTCGCGATTGGGGATCGGGCTCCGAGACCCGTTCGAGCAGCAGCGATTCGCCTGGTTTTCCAGGCACAACGGCGGTCCCACTGTCCCCCCCTTTTCGTACCAGCGCCCCGGTGTCGAGTCGCAACGCACCCTTCTGAGCCAGAGCACCATGGCACGCGGAACAGCGCTTCTCCAGAAGCGGCTTAACGTCGCGAAGGTAATCGACACGGGGAATTTCCGACGACGCGACAACGGGAGAGGTCTCCTCCAAATGTGGCCTGCCGGCGAACGCTGGTACGCTCCAGACCGTCACCAACACGAACAAAGCGGTGGTGCGACGCGAGGTGAATTCAGCGCGGGTCATGGTCGAGGCCGAGTGGAGGCGAATCGAACGTCAGCTCGCTCAACACGGTTGAACGACATATCAACCTTAGTCGATCCTTTGGCGAGGATCAAAGGAGGCTGGGTTTTGAGTTCCGAGGGTGTGACGGAGAGACTCCCTGTCTGGCCGGTGGGGTCACCGACGTCACACGTTATTCGGTGCGACGGGCTCGCTCTTTGTCTTGCGCAAAAGTCTCATTCAATTGGGGAAACGCCAATTGACTGGCGATTCGATCCGCCAATTCAGACTTGGGCAACACGTAGAGTTCACCGTACTCACCAGTGTGCCAATCGTCCAAACCACACGCGGCAAGCTCGCGAAGTTGATTCGACCATGAAGTGGGAAGGTGAGGACTGATGATTTTCACCGCCTGTCGGAGTTCCACGAGTTTGCCTTCGTCGTTGGCAAAGTCGTTGTGGCCAGCGAACTCTTCAAGTGCCTTTCGGTACAGGAATCCGCGGAAGTCGGGTGCATACCCGAAGCCACTCTCGCCGTACTCACAAAACACAACTGGCGATTCTGTCCCCGTCGCCCAATCCAGTCGCCAACAATACTCGTCGCGTCGCGAACTGACCGCGAATGGCACGAAACCGCCGTCGCTGGTGATTTGAAAGTCCAGAAACTTGTAGTTGGCGATCTGGTCCAGAGACAGCCACTCGCAATCATCAAAGCTCAAGTAGTTCTTCCATGGTTTTGTGGTAAAATGTCCCTTGACCAATAAGGCCCGGTAAATGTCTGGAAGCGCAAAGCCGTATCGCGTCTGAATCAACTTTTGGGGGTCCACTTCAGTTCTCCTCCAATACGTCATGACGTGTGAGTAGCTGAATGCAGTGAATCGACAATACCCGAAGAACGGCAGGTGTCAATCCGACTTTCGGTACAACTCTGTCGCTTCGCACGAAGGTACTCTTTCGTGGAGCCACGAAAACCATCGTTCGGTTGATCATTCGCAGGTTTGACTCGACGGGCGGTCGGGTCGGCGGAGGTGCGCCGACCGAGCCGTCCGCAGTTGCGAAGAAGTTTGACCGCGCACGTGCCCCGCGAAGCGGAGTCGCGCCGGGAAACCCGCGTTCAACTACCGACACGGAACGAATACAGGTCGGCATCCTGGAGTTCGAACCGCAACCGAACCGGTTTCCCCGCGAGGGATCCCAATTCAGAATCCCCCTTCCAGACGACGCGACGATCGAGTTCGTCGCCGAACAACTCGTGGCAGTCGGCCAGCGAAAAACCGGGCAGCGGATCCCCCTCGGCGCTTTGAATCTCGACCCGCACCAAACCGGCGGCGGAGGTCGAAAAGTTGATCCGCAACTGGTTCCCCGTGAACACGACCGGTGTGGTGATCAACTCGCCCCCGACCCGAGGGGCATGCGCCGAGACGAAGCCGTCGAGCCGCAGCGTGTAACGCCGCAACGATGTCCCGGGGGCGGTGGAGTAACCCTCGGTCGCGTACAACGACAACTCACTCGGTGCCCCTTCCAGATGCGACCGGGTTTCGACCATGCGCCAGCCAATCAACAGATGGCCGTAATTCCAGGTTCCAGGGCGCTGGATTCCTGGAGGAAGAAACGCGTCATTCCAGCGCTTGAACCGGACGCCGTCGCGGCTGGCCATGAACAACCCCTCGGTGAGCGCGCTGCCGTACCGCTCGCTGAGCTTGGCGCGTCGGTCGCGGTTCTCGGGATCGGGGAGTGCCCGCAAGGATGTGGGCCAATTGCGAAGTTGCGCTTCCGTCAACTGATCGCTGCCGTCGCCGGGTGAGGTGGAGTGCCGCACGCTCCCGCGATCGATGTATCGCACGGGAAATCCCAGGAACAGATGCGGGGCGCGGTGATAGGGAATCACGCCGTTTTCGTAAAGCTGTTCTTCGGGTGAATCGACGTAGCTGAGGTCGGCCTGGCGTTCCCAGTTCCGAAAGTCCTTCGAGGACGCGGTGCGGATCGCGCGGATTCCCTCGGGCTTCCATTCCTTGGCGGTGGTCGTTCCTCCGGTGAAATACCGCCAGTAGGCGCGGTACTCGCGGCGGTGGGAGTCCCAGAATGCCAGATTCTGCGAATCAAAGGCCCCGTCGGTGATGGTGGGCGCGTCTGTCATCGCGGACCAGTGAATGCCGTCGGGCGACTGGAAGGGCCGCATGCCCAGCGGATTGTTCGAAATGAGAAACGTCTTGTAACGCGATTCGGGAGGGGCGTCGGGGTTCTCATCGCGAAAAACCGCCGGTCCTCCCACCGTCGCACCGTGCTGTTCGGCCCACTCCGCGGAGATCACGATGTTGTTCGCCGTCGATCCTTCAAACGAATGCAGACCAAGGTTCGGCTTCCGCCAGTGGATTCCGTCGTCGCTTTCGGCGTAGCAGAGACATTCCTTGCTGGTGACGAGTTGGTTGTTCACATGCGTGTGCCGCCAGGCCCGGTAGTACATGCGGTACAGGTCGCCGTCCTGAAAAACACTATGGTAGGCGGTCGCATTCCCCTCCCACGGAGCGTCGTGGACGATGACCGCTTCGCGGGCGATCGGGTGGTGCAGCCGCAGTTCCGCCCGGCCGATCAGGCGATCCACCAGCGCGTCGTCGACGAACAGTTCACGTCGCGAACCGATATCACACGGCTCGGCAGCGAATGAGAACGAGCAGGCGGAAAGCAGCATGGAAAAGAGTACAAAGAGTCGCATGGAGATGAACCGGATTCCTAAGGAAATGACACGGGGAAGGGACATGCGGCCTAAGACGAAAGTGATTCCGACTCGCGGGCATCACGCATCATCGACGATCGGTTACGGCGACGACTTCACGAATTGAAACGCGTAAAGACGGCAGTCGCGCAACGTCAGACGCAGGCGAACCGGCTGGCCGGCGATTTGGGCCAGACTGGAACGCCCCTTCCAGGTCACGGTCTTGCGGATGTTGTTGTGGTAGACCCGATCGGAGTCGGCGAGCGAAAAACCGGGCAGCGGTTTGCCGTCGACCGATTGCAGTTCAACGTTCAAATGCCCCCCCGCACTGCAGTCGACGTTCAGCTCCAGTTTGTCGCCGGTGAAGGTCAGCGGGTGAGTGATGATCTCTGCGCCGGCATGCCCCGCGGTCGCCGAGACGAACCCATCGAGTCGCAGCGTCGCGCGGGTGATGGCCCCCAGGTATTTGGAGAATGGCTCGGCACCGTCGAGCGATTCGATATGCGTGCAGTTGTACGCCGAGTAGTACAACCAGATCTCGGAACCGACGACGGCGTAGCCGACCCCGGGATAGAGCGACCGGCTGTCGAATTCCCCATCCGGCCCCAGACCGAGAAACGGCGCATGTTCTCCCTGCCGCCGCCAGCGAATCGAGTCGTTGCTGGTGAAGAGATGAATGTCGAGCGTGTCGGGGGCGACGACCGTGATGGGATTTTTCACGTAGTTGATCGTGAGCGGCGGATTGCCGTCGGCGGGGTTGCCCTGGGCATCCCCCGGATGGAAGAAGATGGGCACCAGCCCGAAATAGGCGTTCGCCGCCTCTTCGTACTTGGTGACGCCCGCCTGGTAGTAATCGGCTTTTACCGGTTCGTCGGGCTGCATGACGAGTTTCGGAGCGGGAAAAGCGAACGAATCGATCGATTCTGACCGACCCACCTGGCGCCAAGGCCCCATTCGGGTGAACAGCACGTAGGACTTTCGGTCGCGATCCCAGAACGCCTGACTCTGCGTATCGAGCGCAAAATCTCCTTCGCGGACCACGTTGCGGGTCGGGGGGCTCCAGGTCAGACCGTCAGGCGAGCTCAGCAGAGTCAGATAGCGTTTTGGATCGGAGTCTTTTGTCGGATAAATCGCGGCGAGCATCTTGTATTTTTCGCCGCTCTTCGCGTGCGGGTCGACAAACACCTGCCCGATCACGCTGCTGTAACCCAGAACCAGATTGTTCTGTTTTGAGCCGGCGTATTCGACCAGTCCCAGTTCAGGTTTTCTCCAGTGAATGCCGTCGTCGGACTCGGCGTAGGCGACGGCGTATTCTTCGCCGTGACGGATGCCGTGACTGACTCCGTACCACAACCGGAACTTGCCATTCTCGTGCAGCAGGCTCGACATGCCGCCGATCTGCCACGACTCCCACGGCTTGTCGCCAACCAGATTGCGTTCGCCGGTGCGGTGGGGCCGATGCATTTCGAAGCGAATGCCGTCGGCCTTGTCCATCAGTGCGTCGTCCCACGTCAGCCGTTTCTGGGATCCGACGGGAACGGGAGTCACCGGCCCATCGGCCTGCGCCGACCCGGCACCGAGGCCCAGCATCAGACACAGGACCAAGGGAATCGAGATTGCGGAACCGTTGTGGTGCCTCATGAATCATCCTGCGTTGGGGGAAGGAGGAAAGGGTTGGGGCTCGTGGAATGAGATGAAACACACCACGCCGTGGACAGACTCGTTTTCGCCGCGGCTTGATTGTGGTCCAGAAAACCAACCTCAGCCTGGAAAGTCAATCATTGCTGCCGCTTTTTTCTCGGCCAGATTGATTTGACAATCGATCCCCCCCGAATCTGGCGATAGAAGTCGAGGTGACGAAGCGATTGTTGCCGCGGCCGCTGTGGTCCGCCTAAAATACCGCGCCACTCCACTGCGTTGACCACTGGATCCTCTGTCAAACCACTCTTCGTCGGTACCCGATATCATGCTGCAAATCCTGGGTGACTCCGGCCGCGATTGCGAAGGAGTGGGTCGGAGGGAACTCCTGCAGGCGGGCGGTGCCGGTCTGTTCGGGCTGACTCTCCCGCGTGTTCTCGCGGCCGAAACTGCTCCGTTGTCCACCGTCGCGCGGGCGAAATCGGTGATCTTTCTCGTATTGTTCGGCGGCCCCAGTCAGCTCGAAACCTTCGATATGAAGCCCGGCGCGCCGGAGCGCATTCGCGGACCCTATCGCCCGATCGCGAGCCGCACGCCGGATCTGCTGATGTGTGAACATTTGCCGCTCATTTCCCAGTGTACCGACAAGTTCTGCGTCGTACGGTCCATGACCCACGACTACAACGACCACAGCGGCGGGGTCCACTATTTGCAAACCGGACACCGCTGGCACATTCCGATCGGCGGAGGGAATGCGCCGACGCTCGCCGACTGGCCGTCGATGGGGTCGATCGTCGAATACTGCGCGCAACAATCCGTGTCCGCCGAGCGTCGGCTCCCGTCGTACATGGTGTTGCCGAACACTCTGGGCCGAATTCAGGATTTCGCGAAATCGCTGCGACCCGGGGAACACGCCGGCTGGATCGGACAGCAATACAACCCGCTCACGACGCAGATCGATAAGCGATTCCCGACCGACAACCCCTATTGGCGTGACTGCGCCGACGCGGAACTCACGTTTCAGATCGAGGGGCTGTTGCCGGGAAGCGAGATGACTCTCGATCGGCTTGAACGTCGTCGATCGCTGCTTGACCAGTTTGACGACGCCCGGCGTCGCGCGGCCGGGTCAAGGCTGGTCGAGGGCTATTCGGCGTTCGAACGGCGGGCAATGTCCCTGGTCACATCCGACAAGACGCGCGAAGCGCTCGACATTCGGCGCGAGCCGACGGCGGTGCGCGACCGGTACGGCCGGCATTTGTTCGGGCAGTCTTCGCTGATGGCGCGGCGGCTGGTCGAGGCGGGAGTCCGGTTCGTCACCGTGCATTACGACTTCATCGACGGTTACGGCTGGGATTCGCACCAACACAGTCACGACATCAAAAATCATCTGCTTCCAACGTTCGACCAAGCGTATTCCGCCTTGATTGGCGATCTCGAAGCGCGGGGGCTGTTGAGCGAAACGCTGGTTGTGGCTCTGGGAGAGATGGGGCGCACACCGCTGGGGAACGCCGATTGGGGGCGCGACCATTGGAGTACGCTGTTTTCCGCCCTGATCGCCGGGGGAGGAATACCGGGGGGCCGGCTGTACGGCGCGTCGGACAAAGACGCCGCGTACCCAGCCGATAAGCCGGTCTCGCTTGAGGATCTGGCCGCGACGATCTACCACGCGCTGGGGATCGACCATGAACTGCGGATCGTCAACTCCGAAGGGCGTCCCACGCAAATTGTGGAAGGGGGGACACCGCTCGCCGGGTTGTGGGGTGGATAAAGGCATTCGAATTGTTCTCCTTTCCGGAAGGACCGTTCGGTGCGAGCTGGATGTCGAGGTCGATGGGACTGATGTGTCCTGGAACATCCCGACGTTGGCGGCGGAGTTGTGCCAGACACCTCGACGCTCCGAATGCCTCCCTCTCGACAGGATCCATCTGCTACACTCTTCGACGGCGCAAGTAGGGCGCCGCCAGTCCGCGGAAAGGACAGAAGTCCCCCTACTCCCTTGGGACGCGACTCTCGTACACACCTTCTTTCAGCCTGTTTAATGCGGACGCAGGCACTCTCGCGAAAGGAGGATCGTATGTCTTCGCAGCCGTTCCCGCAGCGTCCCAATCTGGCGCACTTCAAGTACCAGGCCAGGGACTTACTCAAGTCCCATCGCGCAGCCGACGCCCAGGCTCTGTCCCGCATCCGTCAGTCGCTTCCGCGCTCCCAAAATGCCACGGACGACGGGATCGCACGAGGCCCGTTCCAGTTGAGCGATGCCCTTTTCGTGATTGCCCGCGAGTATGGCTTTGACGACTGGCCGGCGCTGAAGCGTCATCTCAGTACCGACGGCCAGATTCCGGCTTCACTGGAGCCGCCGCTCGACCTGGAACCGTTCAAAACAGCAGTTAAAGCCGGCGACGCGCAAGAGGTCCGACGACATTTGAGCCAGAACGGGAAACTGTGCGAACGGATCAACGACCCGATGTTCGAGATGGGTACGCCGGCGATCGTTTACTCTCGCCGCGATCGAGAGATGGTTGACGTCTTGCTCGAATTCGGTGCCGACATCAACGCGCGCGGTCAGTTTTGGAGTCGCAGCCTGAGCGTGTTGGACGATGTCGACACAGCGACGGCGGAATACCTGATCGGACTTGGAGCAGTGCCCCAACTGGCCCCCTTCTCGGCGGCAGTGCGTCAAGGCGACGCGGCACAAACGCGGAAACTCCTTGCCGAGAATCCCGTCCTGCGGAGGCACGTCAACCGTCCGCTGTTCAGCTTCGGCTCGCGCGCGATCAACGCCGCCCGCGACCACATCGACGTCGTCGATGTGCTGCTGGAGTATGGTGCCGACATCAATCTGAAAAGCAATTGGTGGGCCGGAGGCTACACGGTCCTCGACGACGTCAATCCCCAATTGGCCGACGGGCTGATTCGCCGCGGAGCAGAGGTCGACATCAACGCGGCGGCGCACTTGGGGCGGCTCGAACGAGTGCGGCAACTGCTTGACGAGGATGCCGGCCGGGTTCACCAGCGTGGCGGCGACGGTCGATTGCCGCTGCACGTCGCCTCGACCCCCGAAATTGTCGACTTGCTGCTCGATCGCGGCGCAGAAATCGACGCTCGTTGCGTCGACCACGTCTCGACTGCGGCCCAATACGCTGTCGACCTCCCTTGGAAGTGCCGCAAGCTGATCGAGCGCGGCTCGACGATTGACATCTTCATCGCGATCAGCCTGGGGGATTTGGCGCTCGTCGAGCGAGCGCTGGCTGAACATCCCGGCTGCGCGACGATGCGCGTAGGTCAACAAGGCTACCCCCCGGTCCCTTCCGAGGCCGGCGGCACGATCTATCAATGGAAGCTTCGCGTCAAGACGCCGCACGAGCTGGCGACGACGCTGGGCCACCAGGCCATCTACGAGCGGTTGATGCAGGAGACTTCAAGGGTGGAGCAGTTCGCGTTGGCTTGCGCCGTGGGTGACGAGGCGATAGCGCGGGCCATGGTGGCCAGTGGCCCCAGTCGATTGACCGAACTGGTGGAAGTTCATCCCGAGATGTTAGCCGAGGCGGCGGGGTCCAATCGTCTTGCCGCTGTGCGGTTGCTGTTAGAGCTCGGCTTTCCAGTCGACGAAGCAGTGGGCACCGACGGCTCTCCACTCAATCGGGCCTGCATTCGTGGCGACGTCGAGACCGCCCGGCTGCTCATCGCCCACGGCGCGTCGCTCACACTGCGCAACGTCTACGGCGGCGATCCCTTAGCCGCGTGCATCTGGGGTTCGCTGAACTTCCGAGCGCATGATGGCGATTACCCCGCAACCGCCCGGGCCCTGCTGGCCGCCGGCGCCCCCATCCCTGACGCTCTGGCTGGCAGCCCCGACGTGCAAGACGTTCTGCGTCGGGACGAACGACGGAAGAAGTCCAATTGAATGGGAAGAAAGCGACCCTGGTACAGGTGTCCGGTTCCGCCAGTCCCAGAGTGCACGTGGTACCGCATCATGTGTCGCACCGACAGCCGCCGGAAGAACTCGATGACTTGATCGTCGGTGGTCGGCTGCACCACAAAGTGCACGCGGTTCGGCATCAGGACCATCGCGTAGATCGGCAAAGGGACGATCTCCCAGGTTTCGTCGATCACCTGCAGAAACGCGTCGAATTCCTCAGACTTCTCGAAGATCGTCAGCCGCGCCACCGCTGGGTTGAGTACGTGAAACACGTCACCCTTTGGACAAACCGGTTTTCGTCGAGGCATGATGAACACAGAATAGCGCTCGCGGCCCGACAAGTCATTCAATGAGACCTGCCCCGTTTTCCGGCCCCGTCCCGGAATCAGGAGGTTCAAGACTCGAATGACGCCGGAAGACATCTATTCGTGACGTGCCTGTTACAATCTTCGACGCCTCGGATTGGTTAAACTGACCCCTCCTCCAGGAGACTTTCGCATGGCGGCGGTTCAGCGCATTTTGGTTACAGCGGTTTGCGTCTGGTTGATTTCGGCCGTGGGTGCTTCGCATTCACGTGAACCGGATGACGACACCGTGAAATCGGTGCTGAACGGAGTCGAAGATCAACTTCGCGGCGTCTTGGGCGATCTGGATCCGGCACCACAATATCACCGGGAGGGAAAGTCGCTCCGCGTCGAGTGGCGTGCGCGGAGGTATCTGGTTCATCAGCGGTCGAAATCGGGAGATTTTGCCGATGAAGCGAGAGAGGAGATCGGCCCGAGCTACCGCGGGTTTATGATTGGGGTGCAAGTTTAATCGGCAGGCGAGGTCAACGCGGCGGTCACCCCGCAAACACTCACTTTGCCGTACTGGCAAACCGACCTCGATCTGATTCCCGCCCCGGCGGCAGACTGCCAGTTGTTCTGGAGTCTGGAGTATGGATCGCGAACCGACAAAGACCTGCTGGCGAAGATCCGTAAGACCTTTGCACCCGCAAAACCGCCGGAGAAAAGAGAGATGCTCGATCTGCCGGCTCTAATGACGCAGTACAAACCGCCGTATGTGCGGCCGGCCGGTCCGCTGGATGACTCGATCACGTTCGATCGCATCGACCTCGTACTCGAGCGGGGCTTGAGCCGGTCTCCCCCCGCGTACTTGTCGATCGGACGCGAGGGTAGTTATCTCTACAAAACGGAATCGCCGCCAAGACTGCCAGGCGGGGAACGCGCTGGAGCGATTTCAACCGGGAGATTGCCGCTGGTACGTCTCAAGGAATTACAAAACCTTTTGGAATCGACCGAATGGCTGGAGGCCGAGGGGGGTGCAGGGGCGGCACTGCACACCGACGCCGACCGCATGGCTTTATCCGTCACGCGCGACGCCAAGGCACGCACGCTGCGGCTCGAAGGACGTCGCAAGGCACCCTACGAAGCGTTGCAGACATTCTTTAACGACCTGATTCTGCAGGAGGATCTCTATCAGCGACTGACGCACTGGCCCGAAGATCGTCAGGAGGCGTTGCGGACGCTGCACCGCGCGATTGAAAGTTCGCTCGGTCTGTCAGGTCGCGGAGAAGTCGAACACGAGTTCGTGTTCGAGCGATATCACGATCTGTTCGCGGGGGTACTCGACGAGTCTTACACCCACGATGTGGATGAACTGACAACCGCAGTCGACCTGATGCTGCTTCTGAAACGGGACGAACACGCCGAGGCGATCGCCCGCTTAAGACACGATCGCGATCGCAATCTGCGAACAACGGTCGCGCGGGCGTTGCCCAAAATGTTTGGAGAACGGGCCGTTCCGCTGCTCGCCGAGATGATCGAGTCGACCGAAGAAGCGCGGGCCGAGCTGGTACAATTCGGTGAATCCGCCATCCCGACCATCGCCTCGATCATCGAAACGGACGCGACAAAGTCCGGCTCCCGATCGCTGGGGCTCATTCGAGCCTATCTCGATCACTGGAAGGAGCTTTCGCAGCCGCTTGATCCCGCCGTCGTCCGGGCGGTCCTTGGCAACATGCGGCACGAAGCCGTGCGGAATCGTGGATTGAATTACCATCGCGAACTGCTGAAGCTGGCCGGGGAATCGGAACCCGAGCCCGCGACCGCGATGGAGACCGCCGAAAACTTCCTGCGGCACTTGAAGTCGGCCGACAAGATCGAACTCGAGAGAGTTCGAGACAACGTGGGCTCAATGGAAAAATGGCTCGAGCTCAAAGACTCACTGGCGGCGAACTCGGAGTTGAAGCTCGACAAACTGTACGTCGACAAGACCAGCGCCCTGGCGGTCTCCCGTCCGTTGCAGGACAAGACGGGGAAGGAAATCCGCGTCGTCGTGTTTATGAACCTTGCTCGGGGGACCGACTGGCGGGTCGGCCCCGCACTCGCTTCACCGGTCGAGAAAGAACTCTACGAACGCCAGTTCCTCGAATCGCATCCGAAGGCGCAACAGAACTCCCCCTGAAGATCTGGGCGGGCGAATATGCGGGCCACCCAATTCTACATGGGAAGCATCGAAAATACCGAACCGAGCCAATTGCCCAGGGTGTCCCGGACAATCGGCATCCGCGATGTCAGCAACACCAGGAGTGGTCCGGCGTACAAAAGTCCGGTCTTGATGAAACCTGCATCAAATGAAAAGAGGCTCGGCGGCGTCTTGGAAATCCGACTCAACAGCTCGTTGCGGTTCATACCCGTGACGATATAACCGATCGCCGCGAGAACCAACAGGACAATCACGCCGGCGTAAGTCGTGAGAGATCGCTCGGGGGTGAACGGATAGCTTCCGACCAGCAGAAACAGCAGAAACGCTAAAACAACCAGGTACATCGCCCGATGCTTCAAGAGCAACCGATAGTGTGCCAGCGTGACGGCGATCGTCATGGCCAGCAAATCGTCGGCTGCACGGACCCAGTCCCAATCGAGTCCGCACGCGGGAATTTTTCCCACGGAGTCTTTTTCAACGCCAAACGCCTGTCCCGACGATCGCCGCGGCCACGCTTGAGATTCCAGCGCGGTTCGCAAGGTGACCGCCAATTTCAGGGCGGACGCGCGAGACGACGGGATCGATTGCTGTTTCAATGCGTCACACTGCGTCTCCGCCGGAGGCGTTGCCAGCACGGTTTTCCATTGCTGCAATTCCCAGCGAGAGAGTTCTTCACGCGTTCGTTCCGGGAAGAGAATTTCGCCGTAGGCGCGGGTGAAATCTTCAGGAAACCTGGCAAAAGCGGCCTGTAATGGAAGTTCCGAAACCCGCTTGTGCAGCGATTCCAGGTGTCGCCAGTTCTTGGTCATCCGAAGGATCTCTACGACGATCGCGAAACTGACCAGCGCGACACCGCTTAAGACAAATCCCTCAAAAAGAACTCCGTCCTGTGTTGGCTGCCATTGACGCATAAGCGTTCGCGTGGCTACCACAACCGCCACCAGTGCACCAAACAGCGCCGCCAGGAATCGCGGATCGCGGGAGGACTCCAGCAAGCCGGGAGCGACTAACGGATCGTTCGTCTTTTTCTCCGCAGTATTCGGTAAAATCAATTTCTCGAGAGCGACGTCTCGGACACGGTTTCTCCACGCGACGGTTTGCAGTGTGGCAACCGCCCATGCAACCGCGATCAACGACAACATCGCCATCGGCCAAAACGGTGACACTCCCGACCAGATGTTCGTCATCCGATCCAGCCAATGGTAACGCAGCCCATCCAAGGCCTCAGTTGGCTTCGGTGACACGCAGAGCGAGCCCAGCCAGAAAACCGCGAACCAGGCCAAAGCAATGACCAGCCCTAGAATTGGATGACGTGATTTCGCCTCAGATTTCGCCGGGACTGGTCCCGGATTCTGGTTTTTTCGTTTTTTAATGGGTTTTTCACCCTCCGTTGTCGATTGACCGGACCAATTCCAGGATTCCGCAACGGTTGCGCCCGCGCAAATTGCGGCCCCAAACGACTGTAGCCAGAAGCCGAACACCGTGGTCTCCACCATCTCGCCGTTCGCCAATTCGGTGCAGAGGCGAGCCAGCGACGCCCCCCAAAATCCGACAACATTCCAAATCGTCAACCGCGCGACGATCACCGCCGTCACCGATAGCTTCCTGTTAATGCGCTGAAATCGCGATTTCACTTCTTCCTCAGGGAGGCAAAGCGGGGCGGATGAAATCAGAACCGAAAAATTTCGTGAGTCGTGCGTAGGCGGACAGCTACTTCCGTCGGAACTCGCGGTGGGCTTCGATGGCAATCCGACTCCAGATGCCAGAAAACTCCCGATCAACAGGACGGCGGCCACGAATATGCCCAACAACACGACATTCCAGGGAATTCGCCTCCCGAGCCGCGCCAAGTCTTCATTCGTTGCCGAAAACGAACCTTGCGAACTGGGGCTTAAAGCATGCGGAGCGACCAGCAGCGTTGCGTTGATTGTCTTGACAGGATAAATCCGGTCGGCACCGACCACGCCGATCCAGACGGACTTGGGAGGTTCGAACCGGAGCGACCAATCTTTTGGCTCTTTACACGAATCGAAACGCAGTCCAATGCAGGATTTTTTGCGGTCAAGCTGCACCAGCGTCGCGTTGAAAATGGACTGCGCTGTCTGGATCGGGAAGACAATATTGGGGGTTGCCGTTTCCTTGGCCGGGCGTGAATGAGCGAGACCGAATGGCGGTGTGACCTGATAGGTGGACGCGACCAGCGACCCCTGGAGCGCCGCCAACGACGACGGATGCAGATACAGCAAGTCACCGATCGTCAATAGAAAACGGACGTTGGGCAGGTTGTCGTGAATCAGATTGGCGAGATAGAGCTTGTCGCGGTTGTCGGTCGCGGTGATCGCGACATAGTCGACGTTTGCCTCGGCCAACCAGTCGAGCATGCGGCGAAGTCGCAGCTCCTGATTGACGACCGTCATCTCGCCCCCCACTTCAGGAATTCCGCCACTGTTGAGCGTCGTTTCGTTCGGAAGCCGCTTCGTTTTTTCGAATCCACGCAGGTGAGGAATCTTTTGAATGGCCTCATTTTGCTCCGCCGAATCTCGTTCGTGAAGTTCCGCGATGTGTGACGGAAACTCGAATGGGATTACGACCCAGTCGTCCGGCCCGGCGTCACCTTGTTCGATGTTCTTGCCTTTGCTCCGGGTGTTTCTTCCGTAGCCGGTATCGTCATGCAGCAAGGCGATCCGTGGAACTCCGGAATTGCAGATGCGCGGCAGTTTGCGGACGTATTGATAGAGTGCTTGGAGAACGTTGAGATCCAGATTCGATGTCGTGGTCAAGCGATAGCGAACGTCGAATTGTCCATTGCTCTGCGTAGGAATTGACTCGTTGGTGCGAGTTTTCACCGCCGCCCCCGCGGATACCACATCAATCCAGCAGTTTCCGCTGAATTCGGCAGTCTTCGGGTTTGCCCGCACGTCCACCCAGTCACGAATTGTATTTTCCATGCTCCGCTGTGCCCCCGAAAAGACTGGCCCCACAATTCGGATTTCTCGATTGTGCGGCTCTCCATTACAACACGGCAAGTCCCCCCCTTTAACTCTGCCGCTGATTTGCCAAGCCAAGTCCAGCGCCGTCGCGAATGCCCGCTTGTCGACGCCGGTTTTCGCGGTATGGCCCACAACAAAGAGAACTAGCGATTTCCGCTTAATTTCAATTTTGGTTTCCTCGGTGTCCGTGGTCTTGTTTCCGGAATCACGGAACAAAATCACTCCCGGTTGCGTCATTTCGTCTGCGGTCCGCTTGTAACTGCTCAATAACCCCG
>CAMATH010000164.1 GCA_945860955.1 Planctomicrobium piriforme | reverse complement strand
TCCGCGATCGACAACCGGGCCTCAGACATCGCACGTCCTCCATGAAGATGTTTTGCAACACAACTACGGAGAACTGTGATAGCGAATCCCGGCAAAAAGCGCGAGCTACCCAAGTTGCCTATCTGCCCGAGAGTGCGCGCTGGCCGTGGCGGTCTATGCCAATGACCAATATGACCTGAATTCCCCGGAACATTATGCCGCGATCGACGTGCGAATCGAGGGCATCACCAAGGCAGACCAAATGAAGCTTGACCTCGGCTTGGAGGAAGTCCTTTCGCCCAAAGACAGGGAGGCCCTCAAAGGCGCTTCGAATGGCGGTTACCACTATTTTGGCAGTGCAAAGATCTTCGCGCAGATGGGCAAGGCATTTGCCGAGGCCTTACTGCCTTTACAAAAATGAAGTAGGCTCTGACACATCAAAAGAATGTGATGGGCGGCAAGAATGGTGAGTCCATGAGGAAGGCGATGGTTGTGATGACGATCGGGACTTGACAATGATAAATGCGGAACTCGTGCTGCTTGATGGCGCGACCGGCACGGAATTGAACCGGCGCGGGGTGGACACCGGCTTACCGTTGTGGTCGGCGAACGCGCTGACCACTGATGCCGGGTTGAATGTGTTGCGTCAGATTCACCTGGACTATTTGAATGCGGGGGCGGAAGTCCTGACCACCAACACCTTTCGCGCCCATCGCCGCGCGTTGGCGGGCAAGGGACATGCTGCACGCGAATTGACCAGTCGCGCGGTGGCGACCGCGCAGGAGGCTGTCGCGCAATCTGGTCAACAGGCGCGGGTGGCCGGCGCGGTCGCCCCACTGGAAGATTGTTATCGCCCCGAGCTGGTGCCGTCCGATGACGAATGTCGCGCCGAACATTCCGAGCGCATCGAACATCTGGTGGACGCGGGCGTTGACCTGCTGTTAATCGAGACGATGAACTCAATTCGGGAAGCCGTCATCGCGGCCAAACTGGCGACCACGACCGGCCGGCCCACATGGGTCAGTTTTGTTTGCGACCGCGAAGGCCGGATTTTGTCAGGCGAGTCGGTGGCGGTTGCCGCCCAGATCTTGTTACCGCTGGGTGTAAAGGCCCTGGGAGTGAACTGCGGCCCGGCTCACACTCTGAAGAAACCACTGGCCGAGTTGCGGGCGACCTGCGGCCCCGATTTTCCGCTCATTGCCTATGGAAACATTGGCTATGCCGAAGAGGCGCAAGGCTGGATCAACACGGACGCCGTCGACCCGGAGAGTTACCTGCAATATGCTCAAACGTGGCCGGCGCAACTTGTGGGCGGCTGTTGTGGCACCACGCCGGAACATATTCGCAGACTAAGAGCCGGAGGCAGGAACCTCACCCAGTGAACGCAGGGAAACTCGGCGTGCTTGTGACGGCCAGACCCAGTCGGTCAACGCGGCGGCCGATCGTGGAAAAGCGAGCTGCGGGCCCGGCCTGCCAGTTTCGAGCCGCACTGGTTGGTTGTCGCGGGCTTCGATCCGCGGAAAGACCGCAGCGACAACTGGACCGTCGCGGAAATGTACGAGATCCACACCGGCAAAACGAGCGAGATCCCCAACCCTGTGAACGACGGTGAGATTCGCGAGCAATGCTGCCCAGAGATAGACTCAATTTGGTTCAACCCACAAAGCGCAAGCTCAGGAGCCACTGCCGATGATGAATACGAACCGACCAGCCCTCACTTCCCGTGTACTATCCTCCTTCGCGCTCACGGCGCTCGCCCTGTCGTGTATCACCACCGTATCGGCGGCGGAAACGCCCATCCCGAGGCCGGACGGCCAACGGGCCGAGATGACCAAACCGGTCCAAGTCTTTCTGTTGCTCGGCCAGTCCAACATGGTGGGACTCGGCAAGGTGAAGGGCGGCGATATCTCCTTGGAGCATGCGGTCAAGGAGAAGAGGAAGTATCAGTATCTGGTCGATGATGCGGGGGCTTGGACGGAGCGGATGGATGTCCGCTATGTGCAATACATGTCTGGCAAAGGCCCGCTGAGAAACGAATGGATGACGGTCGCGGGAGGCAATCTCGGCCCGGAATACGGAATCGGTCATCCGTTGGGAAACGCAATCGATGCGCCCGTGATGATTCTCAAATGCTGCATCGGCAACCGGGCTCTGGGGTGGGACCTCCTGCCACCGGGCAGCGCACGCCGCGACTTCGTCACCAAAAACAAGGCGGGGATGGAACAGAAGCTGGTCTATGCCGGGTACAAGGACAAACCCGAATTCTGGGAAATGGATCCAGCCAAGGGCCTCGAGACAGAACCCCCGCCCTGGTTGGACAAGAACGGAAAGCCCATTGATTGGTACGCGGGGAAGCAGTGGGACTCCGACATCGGCGACGCGAAGAAGGCCCTTGCCGATCTGGAAAAACATTACCCGGGAGCGACGGGCTACGAGGTCGCGGGTTTCTTTTTCTGGCAGGGCGAGCGAGACGCCGGCAACGCCGGACATGCGGCGCATTACGAAAAGAACCTCGTGCATTTCATCAAGGCGCTGCGGAACGAATTCAACGCCCCCAATGCGAAATTCGTGCTCGGCACCCTGGGCGAAGCCGTGAAAGGCGGTATTGGTCCGGCCGGTCAGGTGCTGGAGGCCCATCTCGCCGTGGACGGCGGCAGTGGTCAATACCCCGAGTTCAACGGCAACGTCGCCACCATCTACACCCACCCCATGGCTCAGGGCGGCAGCGGCAATGGCCACTACGGCGGCAAAGCCGAAGTCTATATGGACGTGGGCGAAGCCATGGGCCAGGCGATGGTGAAACTGCTGAATCAGACGAAGTAGAGATGCAGACAACGAGCGTGTTCCTGCGTGTGACATTGTTGGCTCTGCCCCCTCTTCGAGTCGAGGGGTGATCTGGAGTGGCAACAGCGAATCCTGTCCGATCGTTCGGCACGAACCCGGGACCGCGTGGGGATACGTCTTGGCGTAGTACTCGAGCAGGACCGTCTCGTCCCCGCGAGTCAGGGTTCCATAGGTGCAGCGCAATACGACGGGGGCGTGGCGCACCTCGGAAGAGAGCTCGGCGATCAGTGCGTCCCCTTTCCTTTCGAACGCAGCGGCGCTTTGTCTAACAGAATCCTTCCAACCAGTCCTGCTCAAGTTGAATTGACGACGATGCTGCTGCGGTCGGACGACCTGTTCCAGGGGCGACGCGAGGTTCTCATTCTGCATGGCCCCGAAGTAAAATACCCCCGTTCGACTCCGGCAAGCCGCCGACTGACGAACGAGGGTGCTATAAGCGATCTGCCACAAAGGATCAGCCGGCCGTGGATTTCGCTCTTCGACTTCGATGCCGAGCGAACGGAATTACGATCATGCCGAGAGACAACAGCGCCAGCGAACTTGGCTCCGGGACGGTTGCCGCCGATTCGAAGTCGAACGAGAAAACTCCGGAATCGCCAAATGTGCCCGTATCATCGACCAGGCGGAAGGAGGCCGAAAAGGTTGTACCGATCGGGTCGACGCCGAAAGTCCAGAAAGTCGGGTCGAACGCGAGGCCCGCCCCACCCAACTGAAGTCGATCTCCCGGGGTGGTCAATGCGAATGGGTCAACGGAAGTCCCCACATGCATTCCCGCGGTGATTGCGACCAACTCGATCCAGATGTCGGCACCGGCCAGCGAACCAGACCAACGGTCGGCACTGCTGTGGAACAGAATGTCGGGTTCGCTGCCGGGCGCGGCGCCACTCAGTTGATCAACCGCACGGAAACGAATGTCACTGTAGTTGTCCGGGAACGGATCAGGATCGTACGGGTTGTTGACCAGCTTGTCGGAGTAGAAGCCCACTCCCAGTGGACCATGAAAGGTCAAATCCAACGGAGACTGCCCCGAGAATGTTTCAGGCAGGCGATTATTCGAAGAGTCGACGACAGTGGGCGCGCCGGCGGGGCCGGTGTAGACCTTCGCGCCGATCCCATGGTAGTGATCATGGTGATTCATCAGCAGGGTCAGCCGGTTGTGATTCGGGTTGGCCAGCCCGTTGTAGGTTCCCGAAGTGATCGTGGGGCGAGCATCGAAGCCGATGTAGAGCGGAAACGTGCCCGCCGGAATCGGGCTGGCGTACGTCGCGCGGCTGAACAGCGCCGCGAGGGCCAGGGCCCCCAGAAACAAACTTCTCAAACGCATGATGAATCCTGTGCAAAGGTGGGGATGAAAGGCGAGATCTCGGACGCAGTCCCAACCGCTCCGACTCGCCTGTGTAAGTACATGACATACTAACGCAATTGTTGTGCAATAGCGATCGAGTGAATTCTTGCGGTTTCCATGAATGCCGCTGAAAGTCTGGGATGCGGTCGTCATGGTGCCAGGCAGTGGGTTGCCCGAGCGGAAGCAAAACCGTACCGCGTCGACATCTGGGTGGCAAAAACGGGTCAGGACTTTTTTCTCGGGCGTCCCCGTGGTCCCGTCGCTGATTCCAGGCTCAGTCGAACGGCGTTGCGGCTGACCCAGCGGTCATCGCCAAACGGAAGTCCCCGCTGAATGCAGTGGCTCAAGGCACCCAGCTCCGGTTCCGTCTCGGCTTTGTCCACCCCGCAGTTTGCGACGCGTTCGAAGATCCGTTTGACCCCTGGCTGGACGGAGAATGCGAACTGCCTTCGGAGTGAACTCGGGGCACGCCCGCGCCCAGAACCCGATCGCGGCGTGCGCCTATTGACAACCAAAAGACTACCGCACTAAAATCACTGACGCACAACTTGTGCAATAGTGTCCGATTGTCGTCTGCACGCGGTCATTCGAGAAGAGCATGCCATTCAAGCGACTCGATGCACTCCAACTCGCCAGCCGGCTAGTGGGCTGGCTCAACCATGATTTCTGCCCTGGGGCGAACCGCTGGGTACACTGGATGAAGCACCCCACGGTCCCTCTGATCGTCGCGGCGTTCGCGGCGTTGATCTGTGGGGTAATGGTCAATCCCTCGGCGATTCTGCTGGCGGCGTCGCTGCCGATCGTCCTGCTGCTGGGCGTCGTCTGGCCGTGGGTCGCGCTCCTGGGACTGCGCGTCGAATTGGAGTTTGAACATCGCCGGGCGACGGAGGGAGAGCCGACCGGCGTCTTGCTGAAAATTCACAACAAGTGTCCCTGGCCAGTCTGGGGACTGACACTTGATCGCGGGTTTCGACGGTTTGGGCGGGAACGGACCGCGTGGGCGCTGGCCCGGGTCGCGGGCTGGTCGACGACGCAGTTGCGGTTTGAGTTCACGCCCGACGCACGGGGAGAATTCCCCTGCGAGCCCGCCCGCACTCGAACGGCGTTTCCGTTCGGACTGTGGCATTCCGAGCGGGCCGTCGAAATCAAGTCGACTTTGCTGGTCTGGCCGCGGGTGATCCCGTTGGAATCGATCCCTGACTCCGCAGACCTTCGCGAGTCACCAGACCGGATGGCCCCCCGTCGCGTCGGGGATATGGGCGATCTGATGGGGACCCGGCTGTTCCGGCAGGGAGATTCGCTGCGTCGCGTTCACTGGTCGCAGACAGCCCGGCAGGGGAAGATGATTGTGTGCGAACGACAAGCCGCCGCCCAATCCGCGGTACAGGTCGTGGTCGATCTCGATCCCAATTCGCATTCCGTCCCCGGGCCCGACGGGACGCTCGAGTGGACGATTCGGGTCGCGGCCAGTATTTGTGACTGTCTGCGGAAGAATCACGCCTGGGTCGAGTGTGTGGTGGGCTCGGATCGAATCATCTGGCCGGAAGGGGCGGTGGGTCGACAACGGTTGCTGGACCACCTCGCGCGGCTGCCGTTCGAAGGGCGTGCACTGAGTCCGTCAGCGACGAAACCGGCGCGGCTCGGGTTGCTGCAGTTTGTCTGTACCACTCCCCGGGGAATGGCCACAGGCGTGGCTCGTGGGCCCGTGCAGACAACTCGTTTTGTGGCGGTCGATTCGACAAGCGAGGCGGAATCAGACATCGCCAGGCCGCACGCGGCGATTCGACTGGTGGTCGGCGACAATCCTTTGGGAGAGAATCCCGCGACCCGGTTCCGACAGGAATGGGAACGGAGTTGTCATGCCTCCGCCCGTTGACGGCACGACAGATCGGCCGACTGGGGGGCATCTGAACCACATGGAATGGCGCGGTGCCGACTCGACGCGACGATTGACCGTTCTGTTTGCAATTGTCGCGGCGCTGGTGGTGGAGGCCGCGATTCACGACGGGAACTGGCGACCGCACGTCTCGCTGGTTTTTCTCAGCGTCGTGCTGGGTGCGATCGTGGGAACGCAGCGCGTTCTTGACCGCTGGCGTCCGTCCAAAGAGTGGTTTCAGGCGACGGCACTCGGATTGGCCGGGTTCGCACTCGCGGCGGTTTGGGTGGAAGTTCTGCTACGGGATGCGCAGGGAGACGGACTCCCCTTGGAATTGAAATTGTTGGTCACGATCCGCAATTTCGTGCTGGTGTTCGCGGCCTTGGCGGGTCACCGGCAATTGCAGTGGTTGGGTTGCGGACTCAGTCTGTTCGAAGTCGTGTTCGCCGCCTCATTGACCTCTGAGCATCTTGGGCACGCGGCGGTACTCGTCTATGTAGTCTCCGGGGTCTGGTGGTTGATGGGTCGTTATTGGGACGGCCTGAGCGGGCACATCGCCACACGCACAATCCGCCACGCGTCGTGGCGAACGTACGTCGCGCTGCCAGCGGTTCTGGTCGCGGTCGCCGCGCTGACCTGGGCCGGTACCGGAAGGGCACTGGGTCCCTGGTCGGGGTCATTCGGAGGATCGGGGGGAGAGAGTCGCTTCGACCCCAACGCCCGAGGAGGAGTCAACGATGGCGACGCGCTGGTACCGGCGACCGAAACCGCCGCGTCCTTCGGCCCGGTCGAGAGCCAGGTATTCCTCGATTCCGAGATCCAGAGCCTGTACGACGTCGTCAACGATATGTTCGGCGATCCTCCGAAGATTCAGGCGACTCAAAAAGCGGTCGCATTGCCGCGATCGCTCGCCCGTGAGACGGAGCAACGTGTGGCGGAATCGGGGGACGCGGGGCGCGATTTCAGCACTATGCGCGAACCTCTGCGGCGTCCCGAGACGCTTGCGGACCGCGAGACTCCGGCACTGTTGTATGTCGCGGGCCGAACACCGCTGCATCTGCGACTTGAGGTTTTCGACATCTACGACGGAGTTCGCTGGTTGCCTGAACCGGTCTCCCAGATCCGGCCGCCGATGACCCTTGAGTCAGTCGGCGGCAAGCCCTGGATCCGCATCCCCCAATTGGGTTCCACGGGTCTCGCGGACGGTCAGGACTCACATCAGTTGAAAATCAATCGCCTCAAGACCAATCGGATTCCAACCCCCTGGCATCCGCTGGGAGTACACATCGATCGCGTCGACCGGACTGACTTTTTTGACTGGCCGCAGGAGTCGGTCTTGGGAATGGACCTCGAACAGATTCCCCCCAGCCTGGTGATTCATCTGCAGTCGAAGCCACTGAGCCGACGCCGCCGGCAGTCGATCGACTCAATTCCCGGCGTCGCCACCAGTCGCTACCGTCTGGTGGGAGACGACCCCGGTTCGCGAGCGGTGGCTGAACTGGCCCGCCAATGGACCGCGGGAATTCCGGTTGGCTATCGGCAAATCGAAGCGATAGTCGACCACTTGCGTGCCGACTACACGGTGGATCGCTCGGCCGTGATTCCCGAAGGAACGGACAATTCGGTCGATTATTTTCTGAGGGTATCACGGCGCGGGCCGGACTATCTCTTCGCGTCGTCAGCCGCTGTGATGTTGCGATCGTTGGGCTATTCGACGCGCGTTGTCAACGGATTCTACGCAAGCCCAGAGAACTACGATTCGCGGAAACGCCTCACGCCGATCCGCTCGGACGATCTCCACTTCTGGGCCGAGGTCTACGTCGGAGCGAGCACCTGGCTGGAAATCGAGCCGACTCCCGGATACGAGCAACTCTGCACGCCCCCCGATTTGCTGGAGATTGCCTGGATGGCGGCAAAAGGGGTGGGAGACTGGTCGCGCGATCATTGGCCCTGGCTGGTCGCTGTGGGGTGTTCCGTCGTGGCCGCCTGGCGAAACAGGCGAGTGATTCGCGAGCGGTTGGCGACGTGGGTCTGGGGCGTTTTCCCGTGTCGGGATCCGCGCGAGCGCGTGCTACAGACGCTCCGACTGCTCGATCTGCGGTATCGCGGATTCGGTCCGCCGGCTCGGGCGGGAGAGACTTTGCGTCGACAGTTGCTTCGCGATCTGAACCAGATTCCCCCCGAACAACGACCGTTTGTCCTCCAGTTTCTGCAGTGTGCCGACTGGGCCGCTTTTGGGCTCAATGCCCCCGCGCCGGTTGTGCCTGAGTCCATCGCGCCGCTCTGTGCGCGAGCGGCACAAATCGTGACCCGAAGAATTTGGGCCAACGCCACTTCCCGTACACGGTGGGGCTGGATCGTCCCGCGTCGGACGGCCACCGCAACCCCTTCTCACTGCTGAATTTCCCATGACTTTGCAAGTTTTGGCACCCCCGATTGCCCACGAGCCGGCGATGGAGTTCGCACGGAATGCGGTCGACGCATTGCGGGAGCGACTCAACAGCGTGCTGCGCGGAAAGGCCGATGTGGTCGAATCGGTCGTGATCTGCCTGATCGCGCATGGACATCTCCTGCTGGAGGACCGCCCGGGATTGGGCAAAACCACACTCGCCAAAGCGCTCGCCGGCGCGGTCGGCGGCCGCTTCGCCCGTATTCAGTGCACTCCCGATCTGCTTCCGAGTGACGTGACTGGTTTCAACCTGTACAACCAGAAGCTCCAGGAGTTCGAGTTTCGTCCCGGCCCGGTTTTCTCCGATGTGCTGCTCGCCGACGAAATCAATCGCGCCACGCCGCGAACCCAAAGCGCGCTGCTCGAAGCGATGGCCGAGCGCCAGGTGACCGTCGACACGGTCCGCCATCCGCTGTCGCAGGAGTTCTTCGTGATCGCCACGCAGAACCCCACCGAACAGCACGGCACCTACCCGCTCCCCGAAGCGCAGCTTGATCGGTTCGCGATGAAGCTCAGCATCGGGTATCCCGCCCGGGACGACGAATTGAACATGCTTGCGGACGCGCTACTCGCCGATGATTGTCCGGCTGTCGAACGCGAACCCGTCTTGACTCCCCTGGAGCTGCTCAAGGTTCAGCATCTGGTCGCGCGACTGGAGGTCGTTCCGGCTGTGCGGGAGTACCTGGTGCGGCTCGCCGAGGCGACGCGCAGCCATCCCCGTATCTCGTTGGGTGTGTCGCCTCGTGGCCTGCTGATCTGGCAGCGCGCCGCCCAGGCGCGCGCGATGACGCACCATCGCAGTTTCGTGACCCCCGACGATGTGCAGGAAGTCGCCGCGCCGGTTTTGTCCGTCCGACTGGTCTGCGACGCCGAGAGCCCGCTGCCTGTGATCGCCGAGATCCTGAGGGAAACTCCGGTTCCGGACCTGCGATCGCGGGGAGGCAAGTCGAATGCGTGAAACAACAAGAGATCCACTTCCGGGCCTTCGCGCGTGGTTGTTGCTGGCCGCTGTCTGGGTCGCGGGCTGTGGTACCAAAGGAAGCGGGCCCGAGGCCGAAGACCATCTGGAACATCATGTCCCGCCACATCGACCGGCCAGTTTTTCCGCGGGGGTCGATTCGATTCGCGACCGACTGACCCGAGTCACCATCGGGCAGTCTGCGGGGGACGATCCCGAGTCGCGACGACAATCGACCGAATTGCGAGAGATCATTGAGTGGCTCCCCGAACTGGCCGGCGACAGCGACATGCGCAAGCCACAGTGGGATCAGGTCAACGAAATCTCGCAACGGCTGCTCAAGGAATATCTTCGGTTGGAATCGCGGCCCAAGGTTTCCCACTCCGAGTTATTGGCGGCATTGCTTCCAATGGTTGAGTCTTTGGATCGCCTGAAGGCTTATGACATCAGTTTGCCGCTGGTCACAAGGGATGCGGACGAGATCCCCCCGGAAGTCCCTGTTGATTCCCCTGACGATTTCACTCCCTGAGATTCCATCCGACAATGTCCGAACCGGTTTTTTGGAGTGTCGTGCTGAGGTGTGGGCAGGCCCTCCTTCAGTCTGCGCCGTTCATCTTGTGTGGACTGTTCGTCGCCGCGATTTTTCGCCGGCTTCTGGGGCAGGAGAACACCCGTCGGCTGTTTGGAGGCGGGGGCTGGAAGGGGCTGGTGCTGGGCTGGCTGATGGGCATGCTGCTCCCCGTCTGTTCGCTGGGTGTTCTTCCCGTGGTTCGGGAGATGCGTCGCGCCGGCTTGCCTGGAGGGACGATTCTGGCGTTCGCGCTGGCAGCCCCGCTGTTCAATCCCCTGTCGCTGCTCTATGGCCTGACGCTTTCCGAACCGTTCACCATTCTGGCCTTCGCTCTCTGTTCGCTGTTAGTGGTCTCTCTGGTCGGTGCGATCTGGGACTGGTGGTTTCCGGCGACCGAAAGCCCCGAACCCGCCCCGCCCCAGGTTCCCTACGGACTGCGTCGTCTGCTCTCGCTCGCGACCGCGATGGGGCGCGACGCCACCGGTGTCTCGGCACTTCTGATTGCGATCGGCTTCGCGGGAGTCGGTCTGCTGGCCGCCGTGCTTCCGCCCGGCAGTCTGCAACGCAGCATGAACCACGACAATTCATTCGCCCCGCTGCTGATGTCGGCGATCGCGGTTCCCGCGTATGCCACGCCGATGCTGGCCATGTCGCAACTGGGAATGATGTTTCAACACGGGAATTCGGTGGGGGCCGCGTTCGTTCTGCTGGCGTTGGGGGCCGGCATGAACCTGGGGACTGTCGCCTGGATGATTCGCGCTTACGGCGTTCGACGGGCGTTGGGCTGGTTCACCCTGTTGCTGATTGTCGTGCTGGGATTGTCTTACGGGATCGACAAACCACTGTTTCCCAAGGGAGCGGATCTCGCCGACCATACACACGCGTTCGACGGTTATTGCCAGGCTTACCATCCGGGTTCGACCGGACTGGGGAAAGCGACTGTCGACCGGATTCAGCGGGACTTACAGTACTTCGAACTGCAATCGATGCGGCTACTCGGGGTTCTGGTAGCGCTGGGGATCGGACAACGGATCGCGCGCCGCTGGTTCGATCTGGAATCCTGGCTGGAACGGCCTGCGGCGACCCCAACGACGGTCTCCCGTTTTGATGTGATCGTCTCCCCGTCGATCGTCGGAGGGGTCATTCTGCTCGGAGTCATCGCGTTCAGCGTGGTGGGATGTTACGCGTACTACCCTCCTCCTTCGGAAGTTTTTGAGGAGTTGTTCGTGGCGCAGGGAGAGGCGCTCGGCTCAGCGAACCCCCGCGAGGCCGAGCATTCGTTGCGCTGGATCGAGATCCTCGACGACTGGTCCCGCAAACTCGAAGTGGGTGTGTACCTGCGAACGGGAGACGTCAGCCCCTACCATCGAATGAAAGGAAAGTTGCTGCGCGAAAAGCTGGAACTGCTGGAACACGAAGTGAAAGATGGCGATTGGGAGGAGGTACGTCGATTGCGGCCGCAAATCAGTCTGACACTCTCCCGATTGAAGCGCGCCTATCTCGAAGAACAGTAATCGCGTGACCGTCGGTCACCGGGTGGGAAGTGCCTGTGTGTCGCCGGGTCCGTTCCCCATCGGGCGGGTCTTGGGGATTTCGGTAACGACGGGACTTGTCACCGCTTCCTCAAGATGCGCTCCCTCGAGATTTGCACCCTCAAGATCGGCCCCAAGCAAAATTGCCCCGGTCAGATTGGCCGATCTGAGATCCGCCTCGTTGAGCTTCGCATCCGTGAGATTGGCGCGTGTGAGGTTGGCATGGCAAAGATTCGCCCAGCGAAGGTCCGCCCCCTCTAGATTCGTCTCGGTGAGATCAGCCTCGGTGAGATATGCTCCCGTGAGAACCGCCCCACGGAGATCTACCTTGCTGAGATTGGCTCCGTCCAAATGCAGTCGCGCTTCGCGATTCCGCTCCCACCATTCCGCAAGCGATTTCGCACCCTTTCGAACAACTTCCAGTTCTTCAGGGTTCGCCAGGAGTTTTCGCATCTCGCACCTCACAGTAACGCGCCATGGATCCTTGTCATCCGTCCCGGAAGTCATACCAACTTGCGGTGCCTGACGCCCACCGAACACCCTGCGGCGTACTCTTCTGGGGGGGGGATTCGCCGATAGGATGCCCCGTTTCTGGTGGTGTTTCTACTCCGCGCGGCGTCAAATCAGACAATTCGCCGCCCCAGACCCCATCCGGCTCGCCCGGATGGTGAATCAGATCGGCAGCTAGACAAGTGCCCACCATCCTCGATCAAGACCCCATCCACCTCGTGTGGATTGGTGAATGAGATCCTCGCTCTGTCAGACAGGGACTAGCCATCGATCTTTCTCCCCATCCGCTCAAGGCGGATGGGGCCGTCACCAACACCAGCCGCTATCCAGATTTCGCGAGCCACCTTCCGGCTCGAGTGCAATGTCGCGTTTTCGGCCGCGCGGGGTCTATCCACATCAACCGGCTCGCTGCGCCGTCCGTTGCGGCACCTCTGGTCGCTGGTAAAAGACCGCTCCCGCCGGGGCCTTCACTCCCGGCTGCGCTCGCACCCTCTCCTTGGCGCTCCGCTTACTTGTCAGACGGACTCAGGCACACGCGGAAGCCCAGGAGGCCGTTCCGGAGCGACGGGTCGTCCCTGCGGCGGTACGCCGACCAGCAATCCCCGGCGGAGTGGCGCCAGCTCCCGCCCCGGTACGCCCGGTTCGAGCCCTGCTCGTCATCCGACCAGCCGATTGTATCGTCGCACCATTCCCAAACGTTACCGTGGGCATCGAACAACCCCCAGCCGTTCGGAAGCTTGCTCGCACCGGAGGCCGCGCTTGAGGTCGTTCCATTGGAAAACGTCGCGAATCTCCGCAGCAACTCGACATCGTCACCGCTGGAAAAATCGGTCGTCGTCCCGGCACGACAGGCATATTCCCATTCTGCTTCCGTCGGAAGCCGGTAACCGGTCCCCTCGGGTACCAGTCCCCAGGCATCGTGCTCTTTCTTTTCATCGTATCGGTCTTTCTCCTTCTTCCCGGTCCGCACGTAGCAGGGCGTGCGGCCTTCCTTGCGACTGAGCCAGTTGCAGTACAGCACGGCGTCGTACCAAATGACCTGTTGCGCCGGATGGTCCGGTGTCGGACTGACTTGTGTGTCAACGCCTTCCCAATTCGCTGGCTTCTCTTCGCTCGGATAACTTGCGTCATCCACGAACTGCTGGAATTGGCCCACGCTGATCTCCCGGTCGCACAGAAGGTATGCGTGCGTCAGTTTCACCGTCTTTTTTTTTGCGTCGGTTGTGTACTCGTCAACTCGTTCAAACTGGCCGGGTGCGATCCGCAGCAGCGTCATTCCCATCGAATTCACGAACCACTGTCGGCCATCACTCGGTTGAGTTGTCGACGGCAACGCAGGAAGCTCGACGCCCGACTGCCGCAAAGCCCAGCCCGCCGCACTGTGCGTGCCACTGTCCACAGCCGATGTGTACCACTCCGCAAATGCCGGATGCCAGGCATTTCGTTCCGATTCAGACACCTTATCTAACGGAACACTTCCCACAGCCAGGCAAAGTCCCGATCTCAGCGCCGGGTCAGTTCGCGAACGACCATACGTCGCGAGCCTCACCGAATCCCCGTGCCAGACCGCGAACTCGTCGATAAACAAGGTCCGTTGAACAGGATCGGTGCGGTCGTCGATCTGGCACATGTCGGCCGCCAGTCTGTCGTCTTCCAAATGGAGAGCAACCACCGCGGCGCGGGTTTTGAGCCGCCAGTTTTGGTCTGCTTCGGCCCGACCTGTCAGCTCTTGAATCGCCGTCAAAGAACGGTCGCGCTTCTTTGCAAACGCGGTCACCAAATTGTCGGCCTCGTCGGCAGAAGCCCGTTCAATCTGCGTGCAGAGAAACTCAGCGTCGACAACGCCGTAATGCGCCAGGGCGTAGGCCAACCCGAGTTTTTGAGGTGCGTCCGCATCGGCGATTCTCCGCTGCAGCTCAGCGACGACGATGTCCGCCGGCAGTTGGTTGAGATCTTTGATTGCGGCGGGAACGAGTACGCCGCGTGTATTCTGAACGGTATCCACTGCGGTGGAGACACTGCGCGCCAGGCTGACCTGGCGCTCCGCCGAAACCACGTTCCAGATTCCGATTCCAATCAGCAGCAGAATCGCCAGGGTGCTCCCCCACCGCACCGTATGCACACGCCCCGCCTTACGCAGCATTTTCTGCTGACCTGGCGTCCGGTTCTTCTTCGGTACAAGCGTCACCGCGGTCAAGTACTCCCACCAAGACGGCAGATGCCGATTTTCGGGCTTCGTCTGCCAGAGCGCTGCCCGTTCTGCCAATTGCAATTCGGCCCGGCCACGGCGGGTCTCTTTCTGCTTTCGCGTGAGCCAGTCGCGGAGCGAAGGAACAAGGTAGTCGTGGGTGAGTTGGAAGAAGCGGGAGTCGAAAACCCGGGGGCTTACGCCGCCCGGCTCGCCTTTGACTTGACTTTCGCCTTCATCCTTTCCTTCCGCGTCCGTGGGCGTAATCAGTCGCAGTTCCGCGTCGAGAATGCGCAGGAGATCTTCGAATTCGCCGGGGCGCGTCGCGTAGCCTGAGGCTTCCAGCAGTTCCTGCTGCGAGCGCATGTGCCCTTTGATGTCGGTTCCGGATTCCGGTAACAGCGATTTCAGGACAGCGCGGGCCGCTTTTTGATGGTAGCGGTGTTCGGGAGGCGCGGTCGTTAGGCTGAATGTCTCTTCGAGGAAAGTGATGCCGACACCTTCCGTGCCGCCGACGGTTTTTAATGACGCCGGGGTCCAGGTTTTGGCTTTCATCATTTCGGCGAAGAGGGCAAGCCGGACGGAGATGACTTTGCCTTCTTGGGCGAGTCCTGAGACCGCTTGTTCGACGAATTGTTTTTGTTCTGGCGTGAGATCGGTGGTGCCGTCGGGGAGCGCGCCGAAGGCCCGACCGAACGCCGTCAGAACCTTCTCGGCGTGGCGAATCGGGAAGAGATCGACCGCCCCCGAATTCTGCCCCTCCAGAAGTCTCACCTCCAGCGCGCGCATGAAGCGAGTTGCCGCCATCCAGAAGTCGTCACGAACCATGACAACACACTGAATTCGAATGCCGTCACACTGCCGCAGTGAGTCGACCAGTTCGGTATGTTCCTCTTCCCGTTTCGCATGCAGCCATTGCTCGAATTGGTCGAGAACAATGAGTACCTTTTTCCCCGCAGGTAACCCTGTTCCCCGGCGCAATCCGGCGAGCGTCTCTTTCAGCGGCAGGTTATCGGGAAGCGCCGGACTGCGCCGCCGAAGTCCGTGCAGCAACCGACTCTCTGTCTCGTCGCCGGTCGATTCCAAGTAGACCGCGATCACCTGGTCTGAGAGCCGGGGCAACAATCCGGCCTTCACAAGCGACGACTTCCCACAACCCGAGGGGCCGTAAATCAGCCCGACCGAAAACGTCTTGTCGGCTTCCGTTTCTTCAATCCGCGTCTTCCAGAACCGCAGCGTGTCGGTGAGTCCGTGGCGGTCGCGCGGACCGGGAAGCAGTTCGAGAAAGAAGTCGGCGTCGTGTTCGTCAAACGACCGCAGCCCTTTCGGCACAATTTTGACGGTCAGATTGTCTGATCCCAGCGAACCAGTCGGCGTGTTCCCCGCAGCGAGCGTGTCGCTGGGCTGCGGAGAGGGAAAGGCATCGGTCGTGACGAACGGAATTCGAGGTATGCCCCCAGCCGACTGGCCAATGTCGGCAGACTGGCTGGCGACCGAACGCGGCAACCGGCCCGCAGGCGCCTGCGACAGAAACTGCCGCAGATCTTCGGCCAGGTCGAACGCTGTGGTGTAGCGCTCGCTGCCGAGCTTGGCGAGCGCCTTGAGACAGATCCGCTCCAGCTCTTTGGGAATCTGTTCGTCGATCTGGCGCGGGGGCTTGGGATCAACGGTGATGATCTGTTTCATCACCTCACGGCGAGATTCTCCCTGAAACGGCCGGCGACCGGTGAGCAGTTCGTAGAAGACGACTCCCAAACTGAAGATGTCGCTGCGGCCGTCGACCCGGTGCCCTTCTCCCCGCGCCTGCTCGGGACTCATGTAGGCCGGCGTCCCGACGTAGGCCGAGTCGGCGGAAACGTCTTGTTCGCGCAGCGCCAAGCCGAAATCCAACACGTGCGGTTGGCCGGAGGCATCAACCAGGATGTTCCCCGGTTTCACGTCGCGATGCACGAGACCCCGTTTGTGGGCATGATGCAGCGCCACGGCGATGGTCGCCGTCAGCTCGGTCGATTCGACCGGGTCGGGCCGGCCTTTTTTGAGCCGGTCCGCCAGCGTGATGCCGTCAATGAACTTAGATACGACAAAACAGGGAAACTGTTCCGTACCGCCGGCATCATACACGGGGACCACATGCGGATTGTCGAGTCCCG
>CAMATH010000163.1 GCA_945860955.1 Planctomicrobium piriforme | reverse complement strand
AGCGACTGCGACCCCCGCACCCGAGACCGGATAATGGCAGCGGCCTGAGGCAACTTCTCCACCTCCGTAAACTCGCGCACTCAATCGACGCCTGCGACGAGCGCCGCCGGACCGCGCGCCGACCGCGGGGTTATTGAGCAGTTACATCTGGAGTTTCAGGAGGTTGCCCGGCGGATGGAGCGAACAACCGAAGCGGCAGAGAAGCTGTATGCGCGGGGAGTGATGGCGTTGCAGCGGGCGCTGAGATCGCACTTGCAGGCAGCGGGCTCCGCAGGGTCAGGCGGGTAAAGCGTTGCCATTCGGCCGGGAGTCAACGCGAAAAAACAAATTTCGCGTCGGGTAAAGGCTTGAATTCCGTTTAGTTGGGTGGAGTTGCACGATTTGTCTTAGAATCGCCTTGAGAATCTGAATTGAACATGAACGAGTCACCCCGTGATGAGCTGCCCGTCGAATCCGAAGATCGGCTGGTTTCTTTAATCAACTGGTATGACAGTCGCCTGCGCGCAGGGGACGACCCGGAGGCGGGGACTACGATCGACGTGCTCCCGTCGAACGAGACTTTTTGGGAACGGGAGGAACTGCGCGATGTGGTCGAGTGTATACGTTTATTGCGCGAAAACTGGGGAACACTGGGAAATGGGTTGGAATCCCTTGAGATTGAAGGGCCGGCGGAGGGGGATGTCTGGCTGGATCGATTTCACATTGGGCCGGAAGTTGGTCGCGGTTCGTTTGGACTGGTTCGACGGGCGCGAGATCGTCTCTGCGAGCGTGATGTCGCGCTGAAGTTTCCGCGAGTCCAACATCGGCTGGTGGGGGATCGCCGAGGAGCGATGCTGGCCGAGGCGAAAGTCGCGGCGTTATTCAATCATCCGGGGATCCTGCCGCTTTTTGACCTGGGTTTTTCGGCGGATGGCTCCCCCTATTTCGTGATGCCATTTTGCCATGGGGGGTCACTGCACGAATGGCTCGAGGCGAATCCCGGCGGACTGCCCCCGCGCCTTTGCGCCCGAATTGTCCGAGACCTGGCGAACGCGATTCAATATGCCCACGACCGTGAGATTGTGCATCGTGACCTGAAACCAGGCAATATTTTGCTCCAATCGATGGGCCGGGAAGTGACGAAGGAGTCGGCGGCGGCGACACCCCCGGAACGACTGCTGACCGAGTGGCGGCTGATGGTCTCCGATTTCGGCCTGGCATTGTGCAAGTCCGCATTGGGGTCTGGTGAAAAGGCGGCCAACACCCGGGGGGGAACTTTGGCGTACATGGCGCCAGAGCAACGCTCGGGGGACGTCGATGACGTCGGGCCCGCGGCCGACGTCTATGCGCTGGGGGTGATTTTGCGGGAACTGCTTTGCGGTCGGAGGACGGTCGATCCCGCGCATTCCACCAGATCGACCTTGCGCGCCGGGGGCGGAATCAAGTCGGTGCCGGGGGAGCTGCGGCGAATTGTCGATTGCTGCACTGCGGTCTCCCCGCAGAATCGCTACGCCTCGGGCGCGGAGCTGTCCGCCGACCTGGAACGGTACCTTTCCGGACAACCGATCTGGGGAAAACATGGACCGCGACTGACCGATCGGATGCGGAAATGGATTGGCATCCATCGCGCCCTGCTGGCCGGCGCATGTGGACTGGCACTGGTGATCGGGGGGATCGCGTTCTGGGCGGCCCCCAGCAAGTTGGTCCGTGAGTGGTGGACCCAGGTCGGGGGCGAAGTTGTCGATCGGGAGTTTCCGGGACAGTCCGCTTTTCCGGGCGGCGAAGTGTATTTGAGCGAAAAGCACAAAGCGCTCGCAGTCCACGCAAAGCGAACCCAGTTGGCGGAGTTGGGAACACTCGCTCGGGATGAAAACCTGGAATTCGCAATCGACATGATTCCAATCGAGCATCTCGAGTCCGGGATCTATTTCGGCTACGAGGAGGGAGTTGTCAACCATAATGTCGGGACGAAGATTCACACTTTGGATCCGGGGCGGGAATTTTGGGATGGCCGCGAGCATTTTGTGATTCGCCGGTGTCTCTCATTCATCCAGCCTGAGAATGCCACCATTCAGTACATTACGGCTGGCAAAATCGCGAAGTGGCCGCTTCCGGTCCCTCCGGTCGGTGATGCCCTCCTTAAGGGCGCCTTGCGGTTCAAGATCGTGATCCGGTCCGGCTGCCTGGTCGAGGCGTGGGTCAACGACCACTTGCTGGAAGGATTTGCGACCCACGAGCAATGCGAATTCTGTAAAAAGCACGATTTCCCAGTTCATGGTCCCTTTGGCGTGTTTGTTCGCGAAGGGGGAACGGTGTTTTTTCAGAAACCGTTTATCGTGAAGTCAACTTCCGATAACAACTGAGACGTGTTCGCGGCAGCGAACGGCGAGTTTACATTTGATTTAGTTTCATGCGGAGGATTTCCAATGGCGGTCAACATCACACGTCCGACAGCGAATCAGCAGATCCAGGTCATGGGAAACATGATTGCCGGCGTGGAGGGGACAGTGGGTAATGACATCGCGGTCAGCCAGACAGTCCGCGCGTACTGTTACCGGATCACCGATTCTGGAGGATTTGTCGTGATCCCCGGAACCCCGCCGGCGGAGGCCGCGTTGACCCTCGTCAAGACCGATCGGACTTTTGCGTTTGACAGTGTCGGAGGCGCGGAAGGGCCGATCGACAATCAGCCGAACTCCAACAACCAGGTCGCCGTCTGGGTGATGACGTCGTTTTCACCCCCGACCTACACCACGCCGGTGACGCAACAGTTTCAGGCGGTTTCTTGACTGGGATCCAGGAATCAAACCGTCCATGACCTCCGCCAAATCCCCCCTGGACGGCAAACAACACCAAGCTCACCAGACTGGCGACAGTTGGAATCGTCAGTGCGATCAGTTTGGGGGTGCGCACGGCATCGAACTCGCGACGATGTGTTCGTCTGAGGCGAAACCGAACAGCGGGACGACGGCAGCCGGCTGACGCCGGCCGCTCGCCTGCGTGAACGTGGGGCAGTCAACGTTCCTATCGGTTGAACAGGAACGCGGGGCTGTTCATCAAGGCCCACATGAGATCCTGGGCACCTTCCGCGCGGTCGACGCCACCCAGGTAGACGATTCCCTTGGCCTGTTCCTCGTCGGTCGGCAGCCGATTCAGCACCGACAGGTAGATCTCCCGAACCAGAGTCGGATCGTCGGAATTTGCTTGCTTCAGGCGGGCGATCAGACCTTGCGGGTGGATGATCGCTTCCGAGACCGTGGGGCCGTTGATGAGATTCAGCGTCTGCGACAAACTCACGTCGGCGGCCCGTTCGCATTCACACGGAATCTCGCGTGCCGGCCGGCCGAACATGTCGAGGAACCCGATCTGAATGTTCGGGTCGGGAAGCTGCGTCGCCCGAAAACCGGGGGGAACGCCCGGAATCGTCACCGGGCTGCCGGCGGCTGTCATGATCGCGTCAAAAAGCTGCTCCGCAGTCAGGCGGCGGGGCATGAAGTGCGAGAAGTTCTCGCCGTCGTCTTCGTTCCAATTGTTCGCCGCGTAGCTCCGCTGGTAGGTCGCCGACCGGGCGATCGTGCGGAGCAGGTGCTTGGTGTCAAACTTGCTGGCGATAAAGTCATCGGTCAGCGCCTTGAGCAGCTCGGGATTCGTCGCCGGGTTGCTGCTGCGGATGTCGTCGACCGGGTCGATAATCCCACGGCCCAGCAGGTAGCTCCAATACCGATTCACCAAACTCGTGGCGAAGTACTGATTGTCCTTCGAGGTGAGCCACTGCGCCAGTTGCTGCCGCAGGTCCGATTTGGGATCGACCGCAGCACCGCCATGTTCATAGGGGAACTTCGCGGGGACCGCCTGATTACTGCGGGGATTCACGACGGCCACAGGAGACCGCAGCGGATATATCACCTCGTCTTCAGGGACGGTACCAGGCTTCCGGCCGACTCCCGAGAAATACGCCGACAGTTGATAGTACTGCCCCTGGGTCCACCGTTCGAACGGGTGGTCGTGGCATTTGTTGCAACTGAACCGCGTTCCCAGAAAGACCTGGGTAAAATTCTCCATGGCGGCGGTTGGCTCCCGCGAAATGCGGAAGTAGTTCGCCGCCGGGTTTTGGAACGTACTGCCGTTGGCGGTCAGGAGATCGGTGACCCAACCATCGTACGGCTTGTTCTCGGCGATCGCGCTGCGGATCCAGTTACGGTACGCCCAGACCCCCTTCTCGCTGATGAACTTGCGGTTCGACAGCAGCAGATCACTCCATTTCAACGTCCAGTGGTCAATGTACTCAGGGGTGTCGAGCAGTTCGTCGATCTTTTCGTCCCGCTTCACTTTGCGGTCACGCGGGTCGGCGAGAAACGCTTTCACTTGTTCAGGGGTCGGGGGCAACCCAGTCAGATCGATCGACGCCCGGCGGAGAAACTCGGCGTCGGTGCAGAGATCCGACGGCAATGTCTTGATCTTCTTGAGCTTCTGGTTGACCAGCGTGTCGACGAAGTTGTTTTCCGCGGAATCGGTCCAGGCGAACCCCGACCGGTCTCCTTGAACGGTGATCTGATTCACCGCGTACGCCCCTTCGTAACGTACCAGAATCGCCGACTCACCCCGTCGCAACGACTCGACCACGCCACTCGACGTCAGCGAATTCGTGACCGTCGCGACGTTGAAGTTGCTGCTGCTGAAGACCGCGTCGCGAGTCACATCGCGAGTCGAACCATCGGGAAAATGGGCAATGACCGTCTGCTGCAGTTTGCGTCCCTCCAGATCAATCACCGGATTGACTGGAAAGACCTCAAGCTTCGCGACGCGGGTGGTCGTGTCGAGCTGACACCCTTCCGCGATCCACTGGTGGATGAGCTTGTAGTACCGCGAATCTTCGTCGAACAGAAAGCCCCCGACGTGGGGAACCCCCTGAGTGGGCTTCAGCAGCATCAGACTCTGGCTGGGGACCGACCGATTGAATCGCCGACCTGACAGATCGTCGACCAGTGCGAGATAGTCGTATTCGGTGTCGTAGCCACGGAGTGACAGCTTGAATCCGTTCTTGCCATCCTGGGCGCCATGACAGGTTCCCTGGTTGCAGCCGACTTTGCTCATCGCGGGTTGAATCTCGCGAACAAAGCTGACGGGGACGGGGTTGGCATCTTTCACGTCGACCGCCAGTTCCGCCTGCTTGCCGGCGGCGGAGACAACCAGCTTCGCGGTGCCCACTTTGCGGGCGACCAAAAAGCCATCGCTTTCGATTTCAGCGGCATCCCCCACCAAAGCGAGTTTCGCCTCGGCGGTCAGGTCGATCAAATCGCCAGCGGCCGACTTGCCCGTCACCAGCACGCGGCGAGAGTCGCGAATGCCGTTCAGTTCCAGCTTGGCCGGGAAGAACTGCAACTCGACAATCTCGGGACGCGGAGGAGGAGCAGCGACCGCGCGGGGATCCGACCCGCACAAACCGACACCGGCAATCGCGACCAGCAACCGCAACTTCGACAGAAGACGCATCGGAAACCTCGACTCAGAACGAGCACATTCCGCGGGATTCATCCCGAAGAGTTCGCATCAATGAATTCTACTTGCCCGCGACCGCCGGCGTAATCTGCACCGGAACCAGTTCCTTCTCCAAGGCACCGGTTTCGGCGTTGTAGATCCGCAACTTCCCTTCAAACCCCCCGGTGGCGACATGTTTGCCATCGGGAGAAAAGACGACTGTGAACACACCCCGGGTGTGTCCCGGCAATTCAAACAACAGCTTACCATCTTCCGTGCTGTAGATCCGCGCCATTCCGGAATTCCCGCCGCTTGAGCCGGCGACGAATTTCGACCCATCGGCACTGAAGTCGAGTGAGAAAATCCGCCCGACCATCACGGGATAGCTGCGAATGCGGTTGAAATCGTCACCAATCTGCCGGGCCTGGGTCCGAATCATCTTGTACAACTTCGGTTCCCCATCGGCCCCGCCGACCAACAACTCGTCTTTCGTCGGGTGCCGGCGAAGCGACTGCAGGCCCCCTTTCAGCGCCCCGGGGGTGATACTGGTGATGTTGTCGACGAACTGTCCCGATTCCACGATCGAAAGCTTCATCGACCGATCCCGACTGACCGTGATCATGTGCTTACCATCGACCGAGAAGGCCGTATTCAACACCCAGTCGGCGTGGGCGTCGAATTTCAACAACGGCTGCCCGTCAGCGACCCGCAATACGCGGGCGCTATTGTCGGCCCCGCCACAAGCGAACAACGTTCCATCCGGACTGAACCGGCCACCAAACAGCGTGTCGGTGCTGAACGTCGTTGAGCGTTCGAGCTTCTTTTCGGCAACATTCCAGAACTGAACTTCACCAAACAGCGAGGCATTCCCCCCCGTGGCGGCGAGCAGCTTGCCATCGGGCGAAAACGACAGCGAAGTGATCGACTGTGACCGCCCGACCAGCCGACCCGCCAGCCCGGAACCGTCCGCCTTTTGCAGCAGAATCTCCCGGAATCCCGAGACGGCGATAAACTGTCCATCGGGAGACCACGCCAGAGCCGAGATGACCGGAGGATTGGTGTAGATGGGAGGATTTTCCGGGGAAATCGTGTCCTGGACTTCCGCCGGCGTGTCGTCCTTGGCCCCTTCCAAAACCCACCGCGAAAGAGTCGCGATCTGGTCTTTATTGAGCGGTGGAGCGTTTTTCGGCATCGTCGGAGCATCCCCCGCGATGACGTCGATCAGCAGACTTTCCTCCGGTTTGCCAGGGGTCCAAAGCGCCCCCTGCTCTCCCCCCGCCTTCGCCAATTCGTAGGTGGTCAGTTGCAGTTTCCCGCCGATTTTCGCCGGCTGGTGGCAACCGGTACAGGCCCGTTGCAGAATCGGTCGGACCTGACGGTAAAAGCTGACCGGAGCCTGTTCTGTCGGCTTAACGTCGGCGGCGCGGACCGCGGCATTGCCGAACAACAGGCAGCAGCCCGCCAGCAGGGCCAACAGACCAGACTTCCAGATCGAATGTTGACGAGACTTCATTCCGCACGCTCCGCAAGGAACCACGACCGTCGACGGACTGATCGACGTTCACTCATTCGTTTCAGAATAGACGATGCGGTCGGGTTACGTAAAGCGCGAGGGGAGTCAACCGCACCCTCCAACGAACATTCGCGGCACGGTGCCATTGCCCTGAACGGCCATTTCGGGCTAAAACCCGCTCAGATCCCGAGTTGTGTCATTCGATCGGCCATGGTACGGAAGCCCCGCATGTCGACCCCGCTGAATTTCAATCGTCGCCCCGGTGCCGCGACGTACCTGCTCTGTGGCCTGTTTTTGGCTTGTTTTCAGGCCTCTCTCTGGGGTGATGACGCTGTGGGACTGGTCGCCCCCGAGGGCTTCACGGTCTCAAAATTCGCCCCCGACGATCTGGCGCATGACATTTACTGCATGACCCTCGACACTGCGGGGAGAGTCGTTGTCTCCGGGCCGGGTTACGTCAAAATTCTGATCGATACCGACGGCGATGGCAAAGCCGATTCGTCCAAGACCTTTGTCGACGGCCCCAAGACGGGTGCCCAGGGAATGTTCTTTCTGGGGCGCGATCTGTTTTGCGTCGGGGATGAAGGGTTGATCCGCTATCAGGATGCCGATGGGGACGATCGCGCCGATGGCCCCCCTCAAACGTTCCTCAAAATCAAGACCGGCAGCGAACATCACGCCCATGCGGTCCGGCGCGGGCCGGATGGCTGGTGGTATCTTATCGCCGGCAACTTCGCCGACGTAAACGGCGGGTACGCCACCGAACCGACGTCTCCCATCAAGACTCCGCACGGCGGTGTGGTGATTCGACTGAAGCCGGAACTCTCGGGAGGGGAAATCGTCGCGGATGGTTTTCGCAACGCGTACGACTTTGACTTTGATCCGCAGGGAGAGATCCTCTCGTATGACAGCGATGGCGAACGCGATATTTCGCTCCCCTGGTACCTGCCCACGCGCGTGCTGCACATTCTGCCCGGCGGGGAAGAGGGCTGGATCACCGAGAGCTGGAAACGGCCGAACTATTTTCTGGATGCTCCCCCGGTCGTCGCGTCGACCGGTCGTGGTTCACCGACCGGTGTCGCCTGTTACCAGCACACCCAATTCCCTTCGAAATATCGCAACGCCCTGTTTGTTCTCGACTGGACCTTTGGCCGCGTTCTGACGGTTCCCCTCGTCAAACAAGGGGCCACGTTCGCGCCGCAACAGGCTGAAGATTTTCTCACCGCCAGCGGACAACAGGGTTTCGCGCCAACCGATGCTGAAGTCGGCGTCGATGGCAGTCTGTACGTGTGCGTGGGGGGGCGCGGGACACATGGGACCGTTTACCGCGTGACCTATACCGGCGATGACACCGACGTGAAGCCCCCCCTGCTGCTGCAGGTCGACGAACGCTCGTCCGCGGAACAGCGGCTCGCCGCCTGTCTCGACCCGATTCAACCGCAAAGCAGTTGGGCTCGCTCGCGCTGGGTTCCCCTGGCGACGAAGCTGGGAGCGCGGCCATTTCTGGAGTCAGCCCTGAACGAACGCCTCGAACCGGCGCGACGGGTTCGCGCGATTCAAATCCTTGTCGATCTGTTCGATGGACTCCCGGCCAACGCCCTCCAGGTTCTCGCGAGTTCCAAAACCCCCGACGTTCGCGCGACCGCGGCTTGGTCCGTCGGATTCCAACGCTCCCGGCAGATCGCGGCCGAATCCCTGGCACCCTATCTGGCAGACACCGACGGCTTTGTCCGCCGGCGCGCCCTGGAGAGCATCGCCCGCATCGACATCAACCGCACTCCATTGCTCAAACCGCTCGCCCGTTGTCTGAATGACGATGACCGCGAAGTTCGACTCGCCACCTCGCGGCTGATTCCCTTGATGCCCCCGAACCAGGTTCGACAGCTCGCGGAATATGGCCGCGAACTCGGCTGGCGGGCCTCGCTCTCCAGCACAATCGGCTATGTCTGGCGCACCCAGCTTGACGGCGAGGGATTCAACGCGTTTGGTGTCGACTTTGGCCGGCGCGTGATCGTGGCGAAACATCCGCCCGCGATGAAACTCGAAGCCGCCCGGCTGATTCAAATGTCGCTGGGGGATCTCGGTGGTCGGGGGGGAACTCCCGGCATGTTCCATGGCTACACCGGAACACAAGTCCTTGATGAGTATGCCGCCACCCTCGATCCGCTCCGCGAGTCGCTGGTTGAAATCTTTCCCACGGGCGATCGGCTGGTCGACATTGAACTCGCCCGGGTGATGGCGATGCTCTCCTCGAAAAACTCGCGGATGCTCGACAAACTGCTGGGGCAAATCGGTCCCAAAACAAATCCGGTGGACGATATTCACTATCTGGCGTGCGCCGCACAGGTCGATGTCGCGCCGACTGATGAGCGAAGCCAGCAACTCGCCGAGGCTCTGGTGGCGATTGATCGTAAGTTCGCCGAGCGCAAGCTTCCGCGTGACAACAACTGGGACGACCGGGTGGGGGAACTTTTCGCCGAGCTGGCGAACCGCGATCCCGGACTGCCGGTGCGGGTTGTGAAGACCAAGGGGTTTGGACGACCGACGCACGTGGTCTTTACGTCGAAACTTCAGGAAAACGAATCCTCGCTGGCGGTCTCCGCGTTCACCCGGGCCGTGACGGCCGACAAGAACTATCCCTGGACGACCGACGTGGTTTACCTCGTCGGGATGGGAGCGACGGACGAGGGGCGGGAACTCGTGCGGGCTCAATTCGAAAACTTCGAACTGCGACTGGCGGTGCTGGTGGTGTTGTCCGAGGTTCCGGAAGAGCAGGACCGTCCGCTGTTCGCCCAGGGGCTGGATGCCGGCCCGATGGAGGTTCTGACCGCGTGCGTGGGCGCACTGGAGAAACTCCCCGAGGCCCGCGATGCGCTCGAATGTGTGTCCTTGGTGAAGTTGCTCCGCCGGCTGGGGAATGACAAAGCCGAGTATGCCCTGCGCGAGCGCGTGGTTCAGTTGCTGAAGCGGAATTCGGGCGAAGAATCGGAATTCGTGTTCGGAGTCGCCGGCTATCAGCCCCAGGCCGAGGCGATCAATCGCTGGACCGACTGGGCGACCACAAACTTCCCCGACGAGGCGAAGGAGATTTTGGGCGCCAATAGCGAAGACATCGAGTCATTGCGCGAACGTCTGGCCCGCGTCGACTGGGAAGAGGGAGACGCCGAGCGCGGCGCAAAACTGTTCACAAGTCGGGCGTGCGGCCAGTGCCACGGCAGTGGGAAAGCGCTCGGTCCCGATCTCGCAGGGGTCGCGGGTCGGTTTTCGAAGGATGACCTGTTCGTCGCGATCGCGCTTCCCAATCGAGACGTCTCTCCCCGCTACCAGACGATGCTGGTCGAAACCAATGCGGGCAAGGTCTACACCGGCTTGGTGGTCTACGAATCGGTCGACGGAATCCTGTTGCGGAACGGAACGAATCAAACCTACCGCATTGAAGGGAAGGACATCGCGTCGAAACGGAATCTGCCGAACTCGCTGATGCCGGAAGGACTCCTCAAAGACCTCAAGGACTCGGATCTGGCAGACCTGTATGCCCATCTCAGAAGTCTTTCGAATCGGACGGCCGCAAAGGACGATTCCACGGCGCGCGAGTGACCGGCGACGAGCCGCGATTGTCCCCATCCGAAATCACGCATTCGCGGATTCCGACTTTCGTTCGCACTGAGTTTATTCCGGGAAGACACCATGCGCAGGGCGGTTGCGACAACGCTGTTGGCACTCTCCGTGGTGGTTGCCCTGGGGACTCAAACATTCGCCCAGCCCCGTCGGCAGGCGGGCTTAAGTGGGAGTGAGGCGACACCCGATTCCAAGCGGATTCGTGCCGACGTGTTCACGCTCGCCTCGGCGGAGTTTGAGGGACGCGGGACCGCCCCAGGTAAACAGAAGGCGATCGATTTTCTCGTCGCGAGATTCGAATCACTGGGATTGAAGCCGTTGTTTCCCGACGGGGAATTCGTGCAGGAGATTCCCGGCCCCAAAGGAACTGGTGCGAAACCGACAATCTTTGGACGCAACGTCGGTGCCTGGCTTCCGGGGTCCGATCCCGAATTGCGCGACGAATTCATCATCATCAGCGCCCATTTCGATCATCTCGGAATTCGCAATGGAGAGACCTACCACGGTGCCGACGACAACGCCGGCAGTGTCGCGATGATGCTCGAAATCGCCCGCCTGTATTCCCGCGAGGGTCACGCCCCCAAACGGAGTCTGGTCTTTTTGAGCTGCGATCTCGAAGAAAACCTTCTCTGGGGATCCCGCTGGTTTGTCGCGCATCCCCCCTGGCCCCTGGAACAGGTGAAGCTCTTCATCACGGCAGAACTGATCGGGAGAACGCTGGGCGATCTTCCACTCCCCGCGGTCTTTGTGATGGGGGGAGAACACAGTCGCGGGCTGCGGAAATTGGTGGATGGCGTCGACCACGCGGAGACATTAGAAGTGTCGCACCTCGGTGTCGATCTGGTGGGGGTTCGGAGCGACTATGGTCCATTCAAGGGGGAGAAAGTCCCGTTCCTGTTCTTCTCGGGGGGCGAACATCGCGACTACCATCGCCCGACCGACACCGCGGAAAAGCTCGACTATGCGCGGATTGCGCAAATCACGCAGGTCGTACAGGGGGTAGTTCATGACGTGGCCAACGCGGAGCAGCCCCCCGCCTGGACCGACACGCCCGAGCATTCGCTCGACGAAGTGAAGACCCTGGAACGGATCACCGGGCTGCTGCTGTCGCTCGACGATCGTGCTCGGACCCGAGGTAAAAACCGCCTGAGCGATTCCCAGCGGTTCACCGTGTCGAATATCCACACCCGCGTTCGGCAGATGCTCGAACGAGGCGAACGCGACCCCGCGGAACGCCCCTGGCTGGTCCGGTCGGCTCAGTGGATGCTGCTGACGGTTTTTTAGCGGCTAGACTGGGGAGGAAACTACGAAGAAGTAACCACGAAAGACACTAAAGACACGAAAGACACTAAAGACACGAAAGACACTAAAGACACGAAATTGCGCGGATAATCGAGAAACTAGATCGCAGATCGGCACTGTGGGTACGAACCACCGGCGATACAAAACGTTGTAGGCGTCACCCCGATTTCGCACATTCCACAATTTTCGTGTAAGGTCTGAGGCTCAAGGTGTGTCTATCTCTTCAGAGACCATCGCATGCCCCAGATCCCCGACACCCGCCACTCGTTACTGGTCCAGTTGAAGGACCACGGTGACGGTGCGGCCTGGTCGGAGTTTCTGCGGCTCTATGAACCAGTCGTCTACCGTCTGGGTCGGCATTTCGGATTGCAAGATGCCGACGCCCGGGATTTGGTTCAGGACGTCCTCGCGTCGATCGCCCGCAGCGTGCGCGATTGGGAACCCGACCAGTATCCCGGCTCGTTTCGAAAATGGTTGTTCCGTGTCGCAAAAAATGCCGCTTGCAATCTGGTCCGACGCGGTGCCGGCAAGCAACGGGGGATCGGCGGAACGAGTTTCGTTCAGCGACTCGCTGCGATCGCCGTCGACGATCCCGCCGAGACCCGCTTCGAACTGGAATATCGTCGCGAGACATTTCGCCGCGCCGCCGAGACGATCCGCCGCGATGTCGATGAGCGAACCTGGCTGGTCTTTCAAAGAACGGTCGTCGACGAAGAACCGATCGCCGACGTCGCCCGCGATCTGGGGATGTCGGTCGGATTGGCCTATACGGCCCGTTGCCGGGTCTTGGCGCGTCTGAAAAAGGAAGTCGAGCGACATCGCGCGCCGGAGGAGCGAGATGACTGAATCACAACACCGCATGCCCGACGAGTTACGCGATTTTGTGGAGGGACGTGTCCCTGCGGCGACGGAATCGGCCATCGTCGAGCATCTCAACGACTGCACAGAATGCCAACACACGGTCACCCTGCTCGCGGGTGGAGACGCCTGGGCCGTCGAGACTCGCGAAGTGCTGCGGACTCTGGAGGAATTCGAAGACGACCCGTACTCGGCACACGGAAACGATGTCACCGAAGAGTCCGACGTCACCGAAATCCCGCGTGTCATGCTGCAATGCTTGGCCCCGACCGATGACCCGGCGATGCTCGGGCGACTGGGAATCTACGAAGTGTTCGGAGTCGTGGGGGCCGGTGGAGCGGGAATCGTCTTCAAAGCGCTCGAGCGCTCGCTCAATCGCTTCGTCGCGGTCAAGGTTCTGTCTCCGCTTCTGGCGTGTAACGGAGCCGCCCGGAAGCGCTTCGCCCGGGAGGCCCGTGCCGCCGCCGCCATCGTGCATGAACACGTCGTGCCCATCCACGCGGTCGATGAGTTTCAAGGCTTGCCGTTCCTGGTGATGCAGTACATCCCCGGTCGCAGTCTGCAACAGCGACTCAATCACCAGGGACCGCTCGGAATCCGAGAGATTCTGCGGATCGGCCATCAGGCCGCCCTCGGTTTGGCCGCCGCCCATGCCCAAGGGGTCGTCCATCGCGACATCAAGCCGGCGAACATTCTGCTCGAGAATGGAGTCGAACGGGTTCTGCTCACCGACTTTGGTCTCGCCCGAACGGTCGACGACGCCAGTCTGACATGTAGCGGCGTCATCGCCGGGACTCCCGAGTACATGTCCCCCGAACAAGCCCGCGGCGAAACGGTCGACCATTGCAGCGATCTCTTCAGCCTGGGAAGTGTCCTGTACGCACTGTGTACTGGCCACTCGCCATTTCGGGCTTCGACGACCATGGGAATTCTCCAGCGCATCTGCCACGACGCTCCGCGACCGGTGTGCCATGTAAACCCGGAGATCCCCGATGAGATCGGTCGCTATATCGAACGATTGCTCGACAAGCGGATTCAACGCCGGCCCCAGTCCGCGACCGAAGTCGCGACGTGGTGTGCCGACCAGTTGTCGCAGGTTCAACTCCCCTCCGCGGCGCGGCGAGTGCAGGAACGCCGCGTCCGAATGAAATGGGGACTCGCGGCCGCTGGCATCATCGCCTTGTCATCCGTCGTGGCGGGTGCGGTCTGGTCTACGCGTCCCCCTTCGCCCCTCGCTAACGCAACCGACTTGCGAACCCCGATTCCGGAACCTGCGCAACCGATTGATGATACCCCCCCCGACGCAACACCCGCTGCGAGAGGTACACCGAAATCGAACCGAACAACTGCTCCTGACGACGTTCAAGAACTTCAGGTCATTCGCCAGCAACTTGAACGCCTCGAACGCGAAACACGAACCCCCGGCCCCTCTCAACTCGACCGCTGGGACGACGAAATACAGCGACTGCTGCGATCCGTAGAGCAGTTGGAGTCCGACAAACGCTGATGAACGTCTCGAACAAGTACCGTTTCCCTAAACCATTCTCTCGATCTCGGAAGTCCCCATGTCCAAAAACCGATTCGCCGTTCGTCCTTTGTGGTTGGCACTTCTGCCGCTCGCATTCGTCACCTGGTCAGCCGTCGAAGGCCAGATTCCAATGACCAAGCCCAAGACAGAGGTCCCGCGGTCGGGCGCGGACAGTTCTCCCGCCGGGCCACCGAACTTGAACGAAGACCTCACTCCTCCTCTTGCGCCAGGTGCCGAAGCACCCAACAGATCTCCGGACAACCGATTTCCCTCGCCCCAAACGACCGAAACTCCAGCGGCAGCAGGATCCGGTTCAACCCCCAATTCCGACGCCGATCGGCAGGTGGAACTTCAGCGACTGCTCCAACTCTATGAAACACTCGCTGAAGACAAACGTGCGGAACTGCGCCAGGATCTGAAGACTCTGCTGACGGAAATTTTCGAGCAACGCCAGAACCGTCGGGCGGCGGAAATCGCGGACATCGAAAAGCGATTGACCAAACTGAAGGAACTGCACAAGAAGCGCGAGGAGTTGAAGGATTCCATCATCGGCAACCGCTTACGACAACTGCTCGAAGACTCCGAAGGGCTCGGCTGGGGTGACGACTCGGCGGCAGGCGGCGCCGAGTCTGGCAGTTCCTTGAACCCGTTCAGCTTGCTTTCGGGGTTTGGTTCACAAGGGGGGATGATGTCGTCTGGTTCCGGTTTCTTCGGACCGCGCGGAACGGCCGGCGGAGGGATGAACCCCCTGACTCCCCGGGCCGGGGATGCGTCGAGCTCGGAACCCACCCGACCCAGGACAACGCGACCCATCCAGCGCCGCCGAGTGAACAATGACGGCGCGTATTTCGATCCGGCTCCGGAGGGAAAACGCCAGTAGGAACGGTCCAAGTTGATAACCGTGATATTGCACGGCGTGCGACCGGAGGTGCAGACGAACCGGCAGCAGGTCTCCGTAGCGTGGAATTTATTCAACGGCCCGCTTTGGGGCTAGGATTGCCCAAACCCAGAGAGCAGGAATGGCGCGCAACTCCATCCTGTCCATCCCTGTCATCCTCTTCATCCTGTCAAGTTTTTCCGTCAGTCGTACGCATTCTCATGGCTGCACAACCACATTCCGCAGTTCGGCTTCACGGCCCACTCGATACGTTCGCTGGCCGTTGCACCCAAAATTGAGTGCATCCCGTTCCAAATGCAACGACGGCTGCGCCGCGATGCGCCCGGCCTGTGGACGGGTGATCGTGAATCGATGCGGCACGCCTTGACGAGAGTCGTAGAGTCCGGGGAAACTGACGTTATCCCCGTCCAGTCTGCCTCGCGAAACACTCATTCATGAATTTCCTCCCTACACCTCTTGCCGGCTGCGTGATGATTGAGCCGAAAGTCTTCGGAGACGATCGCGGCTTTTTCATCGAGACGTTTCACCGCCAGAAATTCGCCGCCGCCGGCATCGACCTGGAGTTCGTCCAGGACAATCATTCGCGATCCCGGAAAAACGTGATCCGTGGGCTGCATTACCAGTTTCAACATCCACAGGGGAAACTGGTGCGGGCGGTCAACGGCGAGATTTTCGACGTCGCCGTCGACCTGCGAGCCGACTCTCCGACAAAAGGCCGCTGGTTCGGCACGATCCTCAGCGAAACCAACCGCCGGCAGTTGTACATTCCCGCCGGCTTCGCCCACGGTTTCTGCGTGACCAGCGATTCGGCCGACGTGGTCTACAAGTGTACCGATCTCTACCATCCGGAAGATGAACGGACGATTTTGTGGAACGACCCGACGCTCAACATCAGTTGGCCCCTCATCGGCACGGCCATCATTTCCGCCAAAGACGAACAGGGAAAGCCGTTTTTGGAAGCGGAACTCTACGCAAAGTCCCCGCACGCTTGACGCCAGCGAACCTCCCTTCTAATTTGTGTGTCTACCCGCTGCCCGGACGATTAGCTCAGTTGGTTAGAGCGCCACGTTGACATCGTGGAGGCCACTGGTTCGAGTCCAGTATCGTCCATTTGAACTCGCGTACAGTAGTCGCGAGTTCTCGCAAACCCCTGCAAAACAGGGGTTTTTTCGTTGGTGGATTCCCCAGGCGTCGGCTGTTGGCGGCCCCTGGTGGCTACGGCATGCGTCGCTTTTCGC
>CAMATH010000162.1 GCA_945860955.1 Planctomicrobium piriforme | reverse complement strand
GCCATCCCCTTCGTTGCGCACCTCAAGCATCAGATCGCGCCGCTCTCCCACCTCAGTCCGATCGAAATCCAACTCCAGTCGACTCAGGACCACCTTCGGCCAGGGACCGGTCGCGGAGACTTTGGGAAAATAGCCCAGGACGGGCATCTTGTGGTGGCCCGGTTCGTGCGGCTCATCCCCGTCGTGCTGATGGTCATGATCGTGGTCGTGCCCGGCGTGATCGGTCGCAGTACGACCAGACGCACCCGCGGCCTCGCCAGCCGGGGTCGTCGCCGGGGGGGAATCGCCCAGCATCAGAAACACGCCGTAGACAACACTCACGAGCAGTGTCAGTCCCAACAGAATCTTGCCGATTCGCATCGTCACAGGTCTCTTCGCCGGACAAAGGGTGATGAACGATAGATTGTAGTCACCATCGGAGTTGATGGCGAAGGATGCTTCTGGTTCGTGGGTTGAATCTCAGACCGCCTCCTCGGTATCTTCAGGTCGCTGGCTCCTAAGAAACCGAAGAGGATGACCGTAGAACGGACTTCAGACACGCGAATGATCCATGTGATTGAAGGCGGATTGGTCTATCGCAATCCCAAACCATATTTGACCAGTCGCCACGCGTGGCACCCGTCGGTGGTCCAGCTTCCTGGTGGGCAGTTGCTCGCGAGTTTCGATCTGGCCGAGGCGGTCGAGTCGCTGGACTACGCCACGTTTATCTCGCGATCGCGGGATGGAGGGGACACCTGGTCCAGCCCCGAGCGGTTGTCGTTTCACCCCTGGCTGGAACGGGTGGAAGGGCCGAATGGGTGTCCCTGTTCACATTCCGTCCGCATCAGCAGGCTGCGGGACGGCAGTATCGTGGGGCTTGGAGGCCGCTGGCACCGCAAGGATACGTCCGAAGGGATCATCAACCGAAACAATCTTGGCTACGTCCCCATGGACCTGTTTCTGATTCACAGTCAGACCAGCGGGTGGACGTGGACGGCTCCGCGTCGGATCGATCCCCCACTGGTGGGACCATCTTTCGAAATTTGCCATCGAATTATCGAATTGACCGATGGGCGCTGGCTCGCCCCCACCTCGACCTGGAAAGGGTGGGACGGGTCGGCACCGAACGGAATGCAGGCGATCGCGCTGGTGTCGCACGATCGAGGCGTCACCTGGCCCGACTACATTCCGATTTCCAACGAATACCAGCGCGGGGTCATCACATGGGAAGTCGGGTTGGCGGAACTGGCGGGAGGCAAACTGGCCGCGACACTGTGGCGATTCGACGAGCGTCAGGAAGTGAGCCTCAGCAGCCGGTTCACCGTCGCGGAAGATGGACAGCGGTTTATACCACCGGTCGATAACGGACTGCAGGGAGAGACGTCGAAATTGACCGCGCTGGCGGATGGTCGCGTGTTGTGCCTCTATCGTCGGCTGGATCGTCCCGGCTTGTGGGCCGAGCTGGCCCGGATCGAGGGGCCGCGCTGGATTCGAGAGTGTGAAGCGGCCGTGTGGCAGGGCCCAAAGTCGGGATTGTTGGGGCGTACCAATTCAAGTGACGAACTCAGTTCGTTAAAATTCGGCTACCCCAGCGCCATTCAACTCCCTGACGGAGACGTTCTGGCGTTGTTCTGGTGCGTTGAAGACAGCCTGCACGTCATCCGCTGGATGCGGCTGCGGATCGATTGAACCGCCCCGTCCCCCCCCCGAAACCATCACTCCGTCAACCCCCCGCTTCCCTCCTCTCCCACTTCATCCGATTGAGCGAATTCCATGCGAAAGAGTCTTGTCAAAGCCAAACTGCGTCGTAAGGAACCGGTTCTGGGGGTCGCGTTGCACTTCACGGATCCCACGGTGTACGAACTGACGAGTCTCGTGGGGTTCGACTACATCTGGATGGATCTCGAACACCATGCCACCAGCGTGGAAACCGCCTGGAGTCTGATGCGCGCCGCGCGGGTCGGTACAGCCGACATCATGGCCCGCCCCGCCAAAGGGGAATTCATGCGGATGGCGCGTCTCCTGGAATCTGGAGCTCACGGCATTCTGTATCCCCGCTGTGACAACGCCGATGAGGCCCGTGAGGTGGTGCGCTGGAGCAAGTTCGCCCCCATGGGAACGCGGGGCTTTGACGGTGGCAACCCCGACATGCCTTACTGCCGAATGGACTTCCAGGAGTACATCAAGCAGGCCAACGAAGAAACCTGGATCGTCATCCAGATCGAGGATCCCAAAGCGCTGGAACATGTCGACGAGATCGCCGCCGTCGAGGGGGTCGACGTGATCATGCTCGGTCCCGCCGACTTTTCAATTCTCGCGGGCATTCCCGGTCAGTTTCAACATCCGCTGATCGATGAAGCGCTGAACAAGATCAAGGCCGCCGCCGACCGGCATGGGAAGGCCTGGGGAACGACCGCCGGCACCCCGGCACGGGTGAAAGAGCTGATCGACCGCGGCGCGCTCTGGACAACCTGTGGCTGTGACCTGATCTGGGTCAAGAATGGTCTGGAACAGGCTCGGCGCGACATGGAGGCGCTCGGAGTTCGGTTTGGAAGTTGACCCGTCGACACACAAGTGCTTTCGTCCTCCCCGCGATTCGAGCATAGACGAGAGTCGCGGGGAGTTTTCCCAAAAGTGGCAGTTTGCGTCGTACGTCCTCCGCCTGAATTGGCACGTGCCGGCATTTGATTTCGACCTGACCGAATTGAGACGTGCGGAAAAACGCCCGAATCTCGGCGGGGTTATTCGGCAGGACGGCGAGTATCTCAAACGCCTGAACGAACGGTGATTCCAGGGGGGCATCCCCCACCAGATATTCTTCTCGCGTGTCGAGGCGACTCAGCCCCAACGTGTTAGCCGCCAGATCGACCAGTCCCGCGCGAACGACCGCCGGATCGGGGTCGAACAAGTAGCCCCGTGGTTCAGCCAAGTCGGCGACATGCTCCAGGGGGTTCCCCGCCAGTGACTCCCCCGCCGGCAGCACGGTCGCACGCCACGGGTCGGAATGCATCAGGTCGCCAAACCAAACCGTCGCCTCTTTGCATTCGCCGTTCAGGCTGATCAATTCGATTTCGGCGTCAGGAAATCTCCCGACAAAATTCGCGGCCGGGCTGAGTTTCACCGCACCACCTCGGGCGGATCGCATCAGACGCTCGATGAATTCTGGTCCCGGAATATAGTCTTCAATGCGAACCGCCTTCTGGCCGCTCTGTCGCCGATCGGGATCGAGGTGAACCGATTTTCCGGTGAGATCCCATTGTGTGACATCGTCGCACACCGTTGTGACATTGGGGGCGACGCCGTACACCTCGGCATTCCATTCGGTGCGTAAACAGGCGCAGGGATCGAGATCCACCGCCGTCACCTGGCACCGCTCCGCCTGGGCGAGCGCATCGCCACCGATTCCACAACAGAGATCCAGAACGTCACCCGAGAACCGTTTCGCTTTGTGGCGCGCGACCGGCTCGGGGGTCGATTGTTCGAGTCCCTTTCGTTCGAACCACATTTGGTTCGCGAGGCGGAATTTCGCGGCACCGCGGCGACGGGCGTCGACCAGTGCGAAGGCACCCCGGACGAGTTCTTCGGGCCAAGTTTGCCGAAGTTGTTTCTGGGCGGCGAGTTCTTCGCCCGGGCGCATGGCGGTAACGCGGGCGATCAGTTCGGGAGCGTCGCGAAGAAGCCGCAGCACCTGGAGGTCAGCGAAGCGGGGATGCGCGGGATCAAGGGAATTCATCCGGACATCATCTTGAAAGCGGCGGGAACTGGCAAGACGGTTTGACAGGATGAAGAGGATGAAAGGGATGAACAGGATGGATCTGATTTGAAAATCGAACGCCAATGGTAAATAATCCCGTCACGATCGTTGCAGGTGGGTTCCGGCCCACAGGCATCCGTTCACCTGCTCTCTCAAAAGCCAACCCACTCCCATCTCGCACTGCGCGGAGACTCCGTGTGGCCTACCTCGTCAACACCCCCGATCAACAGCGGCAAATGCTGCGAGACATCGGGGTCACGTCGATCTCCGACTTGTTCGCCCAAATTCCGGGCGAATTGCAGTTGCAGCGGCCGCTCGATCTTCCCCCCCCGCTGACGGAACTCGAGCTGGAGGCCCATCTGCGGGAGCTGGGGGCACAAAACACGGTCGATGGGGGCAGAACCTGCTTTTTGGGGGGTGGGGCCTATGACCACTTCATACCGGCGGCGATTGATGCGATCGCGACACGCAGCGAGTTCTACACCGCCTACACGCCGTACCAGGCCGAAGCGAGCCAAGGGAGCTTGCAGGCGTTTTTTGAGTACCAGTCGCTGATTTGCCAGCTCACCGGATTGGACGTTTCAAACGCCAGCCTTTACGAGGGGGGAACCGCCGTCAGCGAGGCGGTCTTCATGGCGATGCGAGCGACCGATCGCCACAAAAAAGTGGTCATCCTCGGATCCGTTCATCCTGAGTATCGGCAAGTCTGCCAAACCTATCTGCAACAGATTCGCTGCGAACTCGTCACCGTTCCGACGCCGAACGGAGTCGCCGACCTGGAGTTGGTCGCGAAGTCGCTCGACGACCAAACAGCGTGCCTGGTCTTTCAGAACCCCAACTTTTTCGGCGCGATCGAAGAGTGCCAGGCGTTGTGCGAGTCGGCCCGAAAGGTCGGTGCGTTGGCGATTGCCAGTGTCGATCCGATCTCACTGGGCATGCTCTCGCGACCCGGCGATTACGGGGCCGACATCGCCGTCGCGGAGGGCCAGGGACTGGGCATTCCGCTGCAATATGGTGGCCCCTATGTCGGCATTCTGGCTTGCCGGGAAGAGTTCGTTCGGCGGATGCCGGGGCGACTGATCGGGGAGACCGTCGATCGCGAGGGACGGCGGACCTACGTTCTGAATCTCCAGGCGCGGGAACAGCACATCCGTCGCGACAAAGCGACCAGCAACATCTGCACCAACCAGGGATTGATGGCGCTCCGCGCGACAGTCTATCTGTCGCTCCTGGGACCGGCCGGCCTGAAAGAAGTCGCGGAACTGTGTGTGCGTAAAACGCACTATGCCGCTTCGCGACTGACCGCGATTCCGGGAATCGAACTCGCGTTCGCGACGCCGTATTTCAAGGAGTTTGTGATTCGCTGCCGGGACGGTGTCGACGGCGTATTGACGAAAGCCCGGCAGGCGGGGTTTGACCTGGGACCGGCCCTGGGCAAGTACGCGTTTCCCGGCCTCGACCGCGCCGACCAATGCTGTCTGGTCGCTGTCACCGAGAAGCGAACCAAACAGGAAATCGACCGGCTGGCTATCGCCCTCGGGGGCTGACTCACTTTTCGCGATCACCATGCGCAACACCCAGGCGACTCAATTGCTGTTTGAACTTTCCAGCCCCGGACGACGGGCCGCGGTTCTGCCGCGCTCCGACGTTCCCGACATTCCGCTGGATGAGCTGATTCCCGCGAAATACCGGACGGCGACCGCGCCGAAGCTGCCGGAACTTTCGGAACCCGACGTCATCCGGCACTTCGTGAATCTCTCGACGAAGAACATGTCGGTCGACACCCATTTCTATCCGCTGGGGAGCTGTACGATGAAGTACAACCCCAAACGGCATGAGCGGCTCTCGGGCCTGTCGGGGATTGTCGATCTGCACCCGCATCAGACCGAAGATTCCAGCCAGGGGATGTTGGCGCTGCTGTATTCGATGCAACAGATGCTGGGGGAAATCGCCGGCCTGCCAGCGGTCTCGCTGCAACCGGCGGCGGGTGCCCAGGGCGAGTTTGCCGCCCTGTTGACCGCGAGCGCGTACTTTCGGGATCGGGGAGAAACCCGGACGCGGGTGCTGTTTCCGAATAGTGCCCATGGGACCAATCCGGCGAGCGCCGCGCTCGCCGGATTTGAGTGCGTCCAACTGAAGAGTACGCCGCGGGGCTTCGTCGACCTCGAAGAGCTGAAGAAAAATCTCGACGAGCGGACGGCGGTTTTCATGGTCACCAACCCCAACACACTGGGGATGTTTGAACGCGATCTCCCAGAAGTTGCCCGCATGGTGCATGCGGTCGGGGGGCTGGTGTACATTGATGGCGCGAACATGAACGCGATCTGCGGGATCACCCGCCCGGGTGATTTCGGCGGAGACATGATGCACTACAACGTGCATAAAACCTTCACCGGACCGCACGGAGCCGGCGGTCCGGGATCGGGACCGATCGCCGTCCGCGACTTTTTGGCCCCGTTCCTTCCCGGGCCGGTCATTGTCCAATCCACCGACCCGACCGGCGCGAATCGCTATGCGCTTTCCAACCCTGCCAAATCGATCGGTCGAGTCCGATCGTTCTTTGGCAACGTCGGGATCCTCGTGCGTGGGTACTGCTACCTGCGAACTCTGGGACCGGCGGGGGTTCGGGCGATGAGTGAAAACGCCGTACTGAATGCGAACTACCTCCTCGCCAAACTGAAAGACCTGCTGCCTGTCCCGCAGGGGGATCGCTGCATGCACGAATTTGTCGCGTCGGCGAAAGCGATCAAAGAGTCACTGGGGATCACGGCGATGGATATCGCCAAGCGTCTGCTCGATTATGGATTCCACGCCCCCACGGTCTATTTCCCACTGGTGGTCGCGGAAGCGCTCATGATCGAGCCGACCGAAACCGAATCGAAAGAAACGCTCGATGCGTTCGCTGAGGCAATTCGCGCGATTTTGAAAGAGCCGGCCGACTCGCTGCGTCTGGCCCCGCACACCACTCCCGTCAGCCGGCCCGACGACGTACGTGCCGCCCGTAACCCGATTTTGAAATGGAACCCCTCATGACTCAGGCCGACGCTCCTCCCCCACTCACCGAGATGCAGGCCCGCAAAAAGGTGATTCGCGATCAGGCGCACGCCAATCGCAAGGACCAGGAGAACAAAGACGAACTGAGCCGCGAGATTTGTGCGAAGTTCATGGCACTCCCCGAATACGTCGCGGCGAAGACCGTGATGTTCTACGTCGACGTCCGGACGGAAGTCCGCACCAGGAACGACCTCGCCACGGCTCTGGCGCATGGCAAGACAATTGTCGTTCCGTGGTGTAATGAGGCGGGGGAACTGGAATTGTTCCGCTTGGAATCGATGGATGACCTGGCGATTGGCATGTACAAGATCCTCGAGCCGAAGACCGAGTTGCGATCGCTCCCCGAGCGGCAGGTCGACGTGAAGTCGTTGGACATCGTGATGGTTCCCGGTGTGGCGTTCACACGCGACGGGGCGCGCATGGGGCACGGCAAGGGTTACTACGACAAACTGCTGGAACACGCCCGCCCCGACGCGCCGCTGGTCGCGCTGGCGTTTGAATGTCAGTTGTTCCCCGAGATTCCCACCCAGGCGCACGACGTCTTCATGGACAAGATCATTACCGAAAAGGCGGTTTACACCGGCAAGGGGCGGAAGTCGTGAGTACGCAGCAAGCGGAGATCGAAGACACGTACGCCGAGGCGTTTCGCAGCATTTATGCCGAGTTTCTCATCACGGCCCGCGATCGCACCTGGCTCAACCATGCGATCACGGCGTGTACGGGAAACGCGTCGAGTACAATTCTGTGCGATTGCGAGGCGGGACTTGATCGCTATGTCGGTCCCGGTGGTGACGAGTCCTTCGTCACACCCGACGGTCGCCCCGGTGCGATCATCCAGGTGCATGTCCCGAGGTTCCGCAAAGATCGCCAGCCCGCGCTGGAGAGGTCACTGCTGATACGCATCAGTCAGAACGTGATGACGTGCGCGACGTGCGCCTGCTTCAACCTGCTCGATACCGATCCCTACTTCAAGCTGGGCCGAAAGATTTCGTTTTTCGGCGACGGCTGGCAGGTTCGCGAAGTGCGGCACGGTCGCAAGGTGTGGGTGATTCCGACGCTGGGGGGAGAATTTGTCATCGACCGCCGGTTCGGATTTCGCGACGGGCTGATGGGGGGCAATCTCTGGTTCCTCGGCAGCACCCAGGACGCGGCGATTCTGGCGGCGGAACGGGCGGCGGAAGCGGCGGCGAAAGTTCCGGGGGTCATTCAGCCCTTTCCCGGCGGGATCGCGGCGAGCGGCTCCAAAGCGGGGAGCAAGTACAAGTTCCTGTTCGCCAGCACGTACGAGAAATATTGCCCAACCCTGCGAGCCAAACTGGGCGATCAATCGGGAGTGCCGGCCGGTGTCGCCTCAATCATGGAGATCATCATCAACGGGCAAGACCTTCCAACCATTATCGCCGCCACTCAGTCGGCGATCACGGCATCGGTCGAGACGCCCGGACTGGTCAAAATCTCGGCCGGCAATTACGGCGGCCGGTTGGGGAAAAACTTCATTTACCTCGACCCGACGAAACAGCCAGCCGGTTAGAAGGACCAAACCGAAGGAGCGACGTCACTCTCCGAGAGGTTCCGCTTCCAGGTGGTATTCGTCGATCTTCTTGTGGAGCGTGTTGCGGTTGATTCCCAGTTTGGCAGCGGCCTTGGTTTGGACCCCCTGGCAGGAACGCAAGACCTGACTGATCAATTCGCGTTCAACCTGTGACACAATGTTCTCGTGCAGATTGGTCGCTCCTTCTCCCGCCGTCTGCATTCCAGTCGCGACCAGCTCGCGACAGAGTGTCGCCGCGTCGCGCGCTCCGCCGCGGGGCAGTCGCATGGGAGGTCCACCCGAAAGTTGGGAGGGAAAGCACGACAGTGACAGATGACCGTTCTCTGAAAAGACGATCGCCCGTTCGATGTAGTTTTGGAGTTCTCGAACATTCCCTGGCCAGGGGTATCGCTCCAGCGCCGTCAGCGCTTCCGCCGAGATGGTTGACACCGGAACCTTGTTTGCCTGGGCGTATTTTTTGATGAAGAACTCAACCAGCGGCGGAACATCCCCCGAACGTTGGCGCAGAGGCGGCAGGTCGATTGGTACGACGTTGAGCCGAAAATAGAGATCCTCGCGAAACGCTCCCCGGGCGACTTCATCCAAAAGGTTGCGGTTGGTCGCGGCGACGACGCGACAGTCGATCCGGATCGTCCGGTTGTCTCCCACCCGTTCGAATTCCTGCTCCTGAAGCACACGCAGTAGTTTCACCTGCAGCGTGTAGCTCACCGAATTGATCTCGTCGAGGAAGATCGTGCCGCCGTGCGCGGCCTCGAACCGCCCTGTGCGATTCTCGACGGCACTCGTGAACGCCCCTTTCACATGCCCAAACAACTCGCTTTCCAGCAGACTTTCCGAGAGGGCACCGCAATTGACACGCACGTAGGGCCCCGATGCCTTGGGACTCATTTCGTGAACCGCCCGCGCGACCAGTTCCTTTCCGGTACCCGTCTCTCCCGTGAGCAAGACGGTCGCAGAGGTCCGCGCGACCAGCCGAGTGATCCGGGCAACCTCTAGCATCGCCGGACTCGTTCCGATGACCCCAGGCAGACCTGTTGCCACCGGGGTCGATTCTCCACGATCAATCGCCAACGCAACTCCTCAACATCGAACAACCGTACAGGCGGCACGTTCTCGGTGCCACTTCCACACGAAAAGACGCGCGAATTATAGGCAGCCATCAAGGAGTTGGTAACTGCCAAGAACTAAAAATGAAAAAAATCGGTCAAAACGATCAGCGTTGCGTCGGAGACAGCCCCGTTTCGCGTCACCATACAACCACTCGCGTGCTTATGAATCCAGCACGCATGCCGCCATGTTTATCCGAGAATGGTTCGAATCACGCGCGGAAAAAAAATCCCTTGTACGGGGGCCTAACGGCAAAACCACCGCATCGCGAACCGCTCAAACGTCCGCTGCGGTTTCAGGGTATACGGATCGTAAATCAACAGCGCGCACGTTCCATCGGTTCTGGGAAGCAGCCAGGCAAAGTCCCAACCATTGGAGCCGTACCGCATTGGGACCGCCGGTCGAACGCGGGCCACGGGATGCGAACTCCCCACCAGACAGCGCTCGACCGTATAGTAGTAACACGATCCCAGTTGAACGAAGACTTCGTGGTTGAGCGGGGCATCCCCCGGAAGTGCGAGATCGTCACAGAGGCCCCGGATTCCGATCTTGAATTCCGCTCCCGCTCGAAATGCCTGGGCGACCGCGTCGATCGAACCGGCGAGCACTTCCCCTTCCGCCGAGTGAGACAAAACTTCCCGCCACTCTTCGCGCACAAAATACTTCAACCGATTGAAGTCGTAGATGAAGTTGCTCGAGGGGGCATTCGTTCCATCATCGAACCGGTCGAGTTCATGATAACCCGGCATTTCCGAGTGGTCCCCCGGTGGGGACGGCCCCTGGACACCTCGCGCCGGCGGGCCATCCAGCATCGGACGGGCGATCGCCTGTTGACCATCTTCGTTGTAGAGAAACAAAGACAGGGACGGCCGCGGGCCGAACCGATCGGGCAACTCCACCGGCTGCCGGAGTGTGATCACACCGGCAGCCCAGCGCTCATCCACCAGGTAGGTTGTGCGCATATCCATCGATTCCTGCACGAGTTCATGCCGGCCCGAATTCGGCTCGATATGCTCATCGTGGTAGAATTCGGAATAGATCCGCAGGTCAGCCCCGCCGGCGATCGACCGGCGAAGTGCCTCGGGCGAGCCCGAAACCACTTCCCGGCCGATGTTCAAAACCAGCACTTCGCGCCAGGCCTGATGATGTGGTCGGTCCGTCATGAAAAACCCGTTTTCAAAAATAGGCAATCCAGGGTCACCACCGCTCCAATCCCGGCTGGAAAACTAGGGCAGTTCGCGAATTCGCAACCCCTTGAACTCGATGGGTGACCCCTCGGATTCGAGGCATAGGTAGCCACTCCGCGGATTGCATTCGTTTCCGCCGGAAACCTCCTCGCCATTCACCCAGAGTCGCACTTCACCATTGATACCGCGTACATAGTAATGGTTCCATTCCCCCACCCCCTTACTGAGATTCTTCCGGGGGAAGCTGCGGCTACCGTCCGGCGAGTGCGGGGGGAACAGCTTCATTTTCATGCTGCCCACAGGGAAGACATCGCCATTGGTCGTGAACCAGTCGGCTTTCTTGCCCGAACTCTTCTCGAACTGTTCCGTGTACCCGTGATCAAGAATCTGGACTTCGACACCATGGGGCAGCGCATTGGGTTTGAGTCCTTCCAGTGACTTTTCGGGAACCCAAACAAAGACCCCGGAATTCCCCGCAGCTTTCATGTGCCGCCATTGCAGCACCAGTTCAAAATTCGTGTACTGCTTCGCCGTCCGCATCACACCGACCGGGCGGCCGGTACAGTGGATTTCACCGTCCTTAAACGTCCAGGTCTCCTTGTCGCAATTCACCTGAGCGAAGTCCGCCTCGACGAGGTCGCGCCAGCCGATCCCGATGCCGTCAATGAACGCCTGGGTCACAGCCGACTTGGCGGCGGGCTTGTCTTGTGACGACGCACCGGCAACCAGCGCCAGCATCACAGCAGAAACCAGTAGACACGAACGGGACAGAAATCGGAGCGACATCAACGAACCCTTTGAAGAAGTGGTGATCAGAGTTGGCGAAATCCCGGGTACATCCAACATCACACAGGCCGGCGCAAAGTGAGGCGAGGCGTCGCTCAAATCACGAATGGCTGCGGCGTCCGCAATGTGAACACCTTTCGGACGGTTTGAATGACGTGCCACTCGGTCTTCAAACCGAATGGAAAGTGCGCGAGATCTCCCGCGCGCAACGTGTAGGTCGTGCCGGGCAGTTCCGTGATTTCAACCTCACCTGAGAGGATGTGGACAAACTCATCCCACGCGAATTCCCAGCGAAATCGACCGGGGGTACATTCCCACAACCCCGACGAAAGCAACTTGTCGGACGATTGAAGGAACACGCGACCTGTCGCTTGCGGAGTTCCTTCCAGAATCCACGGCGGATGAATCGGCATGTCGGGCAGCACATCGGAGTAGGCGGCACACCATTTCAGCGCGAGTGATTCCATCGGTCATCCTCGGTTCGGGAACAAGTTCGCCCGGCGACAGGCGAGGTCGGCTAATAATACTTGCGAACCCGCCCATCTCCTAGGGAACTCGTTGTGGGCGAGACGCTCCGCGGCTCGCCTCAGCGCACCCCAGGTGCCGGTCGGAAGCGTTGACCGACACCGAGTTCCACTTTTTCGCACATCGCGGAACGCGACTGCGACGACATCCAAACGACCGCCAGCGGAATGGATCGCGTTTACTCGCGCTGTGCCGGTGCCGCGGCGGGAATCGCCCCCTTAAGCCACAAGCCGCCATCGACCAGGAGCGACGTTCCGGTGATGTAGTCCGCGTCATCGGAAGAAAGAAAGACTGCGGCCTTGCCAATGTCGTGGATGCTCCCCAGTCGTCCCCAAGGCAGTGCGCTGCCTCCCGAGGCAACCGCCGCGTCTCCGAATGTCGCGCGCTCGCCCGGCGTGTCGATCCAGCCCGGTTCGATCGCATTGACATTGATGCGGTGCGGCAGCAGCTCGGCGGCAATGGTCTCCGCCATGGCGATGACTCCCCGTTTGGCCGCGTTGTACGCCACGCTGTTCACAAACGGCACCCGGGCATGCAATGACGAGATGAAGACGATCTTACCTCCCCCTCCCCGCGCGACCATGTGCCGGGCGATGATCTGGCTCATGTGAAAGCCAGCCGACAGTGTTCCCTCCAGTGTCTTCGCCCACAATTCCGGGCTGACCTCAAGAAACGCGGCGCGGCGTGAAAACGCGGGATTGGACACCAGAATGTCGACACGCCCCAGCGCCTTGATCGCGCGCTCGGCGACCTGTTCGCACGAAGCGCGTTCGAAAATATCCCCTTCGACCAAAATCGCGTTGCGGCCCAATTCGCTAATCTCGGCGACCAGCGAATCGATGAGTTCACTCCGGCTCCGATCGTTGATCGCGACATCGGCACCGGCACGCGCCAGTTCCAAAGCGCATCCACGCCCGATGCCTCGCGCGGCCCCCGTCACGAGTGCTGTCTTGCCAAGAAGTCGCATGTTGGTCTGTTTGAAGAAGAAGTTCTGGGACAGGAATGCCGACTACGCGACCTGTCCTTCAAACCGGACGGTCGCCTCGTCCACACGCAGATACGCGGCGGCGTGGGCTGGCAGGTCGAGCGCACCCGGCGTCGAACGTTCAATGATCACCGCCATGCCGATCCCGAGTCCGAACGAGAAATTCCCCCCGGGCGTTCCCAGGTATTTCTCGACAACAAACGTCTCAAAACCAGTCGAACTCTCGGGGCGAAACGTCGGGCGAAAGTCGACCGTGACAAGTTCACGACGGTTTTTCGCGCTTTTGGCGGGTTCGGTCAACTGAAACAGACACAGTCGGCAGCGGAAGTTCTTGAGAAAGACTTCGTCGTAGAATTCCCGCGACGAGCCGTCGCCCCGCACCGACAGCGTGACCACAAACCGACCCGCCTGGGGATCTCGAATTTGTTGCGCCAGCACCACCGATGCCACGGCTTCAATGCTCCAGGAGGTTGTGGCATCCGCGCCCAGAATTCCCAGAGCCGCCTGGCGAATCGTGGAGTCGCCCCCTTCCAGGCTGGTTTCAGAACAGAGCGCGACACCGAATCCACTGGACTTGTTCGCGACAACTGCCGAGGCTCGCCACCCTTTGGGACTCGCCGGCGCTTCCAGTGGTCGCAGGACCGTCGAGGCGGAAAACCCAGACTCGATCAAAGGGGCCGGGATATAGGCTGGAACGCGGGCGATATCCCCTTCGGCGCGCGTCCTGTCACTAGTCGCGGGGTTCTCTCCCAACAGCCGATACAGCGGCGGCGAGGGGCAAACGCTTAGTTCTCGCCCTTCCCGATCGAGGAAAGTTCCTTGGGGATTGATCCCCAGAAGATGAAACATCGTGGCCGGCAGGTGCCCCGCGTTGACTGCGTCGACCGCGGGATAGGCTCCTTGCTTGTCGCTGGCACCGAACACCTGCCCACCCGCGATTCCCGCCCCCGCAAGGACGGCGCTGAAGACTCCCCCCCAATGATCACGCCCCGCATTGGCGTTCACCTGTGGGGTCCGCCCAAATTCCCCCACGGCGACAACCAGTGTGTCGGCCAGCAGTCCCCGCTGTTCCAGATCCTCGAGCAGCGCGGTGAAACCAATGTCGAATTGCGGAGCCAGGCAATCTTCCATGCGGTCGAAGTTGCGGGCGTGGGTGTCCCACAAGGGATTGTCGACCCCTCGATCACCGGGAACGCGCGGCCAGTTCACCGAAACAAATCGCACCCCCGCCTCCACCAGCCGACGGGCAAGCAGCACCGATTGTCCCCAGTGCTGCCGGCCGTAGCGGTCACGCGTTTCGGGCGACTCCTCTTCCAAAGAAAACGCCCGACGGGCGGCACTGGAACCGAGCAAATCCAGGGCCTGCTTCTGCAACGCGCCAAACGACTGAAACGCCGACGCCTCCACCGCGCCGCCGGTGCGATTTGTCAGTTGTTCGAGCAGCGCGACCCGCTGCTGGAAACTGTCGCGCGAAATCCGCGGTTCGTAGTCCCCCGAGAGGCGGAATCTGGGATCCGACGGATTGCAGCGGATGATCTCGGGATTCCATTGCGAACCGAGAAATCCTCCGAACTGCCCTGCCTCGAGATTGCCGCCATTCCCGATGAAAATCTCGGGAAGGGTGACCGACGTGAGGCCCGGGAGCCGATCGCTCGGTTTGATGAGTTTGACGATCGACCCCATATAGGGCCAGTCGTCGGGACGCGGGTTTTCACCATCACCCGTGATCAACTGGCGTCCCGTCAGCAGCCAATACCCGCTGCCGCCATGGATGTTGTTATTGGTGAAGAGGGACCGCACGACCGCCAGCTTGTCGGCCATTGCCGCTATGCGGGGGAGCAATTCGCAGTAGTGAATTCCCGGCACATTTGTGGAGATCGGCCGGAATGGGCCGCGAATCTCGGCCGGCGCTCCCGGTTTGGGATCGAACGTCTCATGCTGTGGCGGGCCTCCCGACAACCACAAAAAGATCACGCTCTTCGCCCGGCCGAACATGCGGTCGTCGGCGGGAAATTCGAGCGCACTCTCTTTCGCCCTTCCGGTCGTCCCCAGACCGGCAGTCACGCTTGCCGCCGCGCTGGCGCGCAACATCTGACGGCGGGACACCAAGTTCAGCAGCGTGGAGATGTCGGTGGACATGCGGAAACCTTCCCGAGCGGCCGGGTACAAAACGAACAGATCACGACTTGTTCATGCATTATGACCGCTGGCCGCCTGTCTGGCGAGAGTGAACGAGTATGTTCGCCGAGATCGTCTTCGGGACTCCCTTGCGACGCGGCAATTTCGGTTTCTCCCACCAAACCACGGGAAACCCGGCTCACCCGATTTCCTGTGGGATCCACTCCGGCAGCCGCTCTTTCAAGCGGGCTACAAACGTCTCGAATTCGGCATCGGCGGATCCCACATACGGCGGCAGCAGGCGCAGCGGAAACTCCCGGTCGTACATCTTCTCAAACAGCTTGTCATAACTCCCATCAATCCGATCATCGGGGACGGTTTCAAACAGCGTTTGGATCACCACGCGAATCTCGCATTGAATCGCCAGCATCGTTGTCACGTCTCGCCGCCGCCCCGCCTCGTGCATCGATCGCAACTTGGGCCAGTTCATGATGAACGACACCAGAATCCCGCATTCACCAAATAGCGAACCGTAAACGTAGCCGTTCTCGGACAGAAAATGCCGCAGTTGCGGCGCGTCGAGCATCAGACTCTGGATGTGCGACAGCGAATCGCCGCAGTTCTTTGTCGCCACCAGATTGGGATGAGAGTCGGCGAGTCGTCCATACTCCTTTCCCGTCACCATGCGTTTGGCGCGGGGGAGGTTGTAGTGCATGAATTGACAATCGGGGAATGCGCCACAGGTCTGGTCGAAGAATTGATACAATTCGACCTCGCGCAGGGCGGCCCAGGCAGGAAGCGAAATCTGAAATCGCCGCACGCCCAAGTCGCGGGCACGGTCGATCCGTTCGCGAATCGTCCCCAGCGAGAGGTCAATCAACCCCACCATCGGTTCGGCCCCTCCCAACCGCATTTCGTCGGCGAACGCCGTCACAATCTCGGCGAACTGACGGTCGGTGACCGCATATCCTTCTCCCGCGGTACCGAAGACGTACAACAATTCCGTTCCCTGCAACGCGGCCTGAACGGCGTTTCGAAAGATCCGCTCGGCGAACTGATAGCGTTCGTCCCAGGGAATGCAGCAGGTGGACATGAGACCGCTGGGGAATCGCTCGGTGGGCATGGCGCGATCGTGAAAGGACGGGACGGGACGGGAGACGGTTCACTTTCGCGAGGATAGTAACATCATCCGACATCGACAATCAGCAGATTCGTTTGACACTTGGTCCGCCACTTGGCACAGATGCTGGTGTCCCCCCCTGGCCATCATGTCGCGGTTTTGGACCCGTCGCAGCCGGTACTCTGCCCCGCCTCATCCACCCGCAATGCACGAGTTCTTCACCATTTCTTAATGAGGCGTTCATAGACTTCGACTTTCAGATTGCGTTGGCTTGCGGAGGATCCGGGCGAGCCACCGCCTGACGAGAGCATGGAACCCCGAATGCAGACAGGCCCAGCGGGGGGGCGATCGTTACTCCAGGAAGGCCCACGGGCTTTTGCGATTCGATTCGACATGTCCCAGGACAGGTGCTACGCTGGCCGTTTCGTTCGGATCAGACACGATTCCGCTTGGCTCCCTAGCCGGGCAAGACAAGTCGCGGCGCATGGTCAATCCCTCCGAGTCGGCGGTCGAAGTCGCCAAGATACAAACGCATTCCATCAACTTCTT
>CAMATH010000161.1 GCA_945860955.1 Planctomicrobium piriforme | reverse complement strand
CGCCGTCGAATGCGTCGCGAATGGTGACGGTCGCCGACCCAAGATCGGTCGTGTAGCCCGGAACGGAACCCAACGAGACCGTCACTGTCTCGGCCGATTCGGTGAGACTGTCTTCGATGGGAATCAGCGGAATGGAGATCGAAGACAGCCCGGCGGGGATCGTGACGCTGCCGCCGATCGACTGATAATCGGCCCCCGCCGACGCCGATCCGCCGACGACGTAGTTCACGCTCAGCGGTTGTGTCAGACTGCCGTCTCGGGAGACGACGAAAGTCCCTGTGCCGTCCCCCTCGGATGCGAACGCGTCGGTCGCGAAGATCGAGATGACAGAGAGCAGGTGCCGGGCTTCCAGGGGCTCGATTCGAGAGGACCAGCGGCTGTTCGCGACCACTCGGCGGCGAATTCCACCCCGCTGTTTCGATTGCCATCGATTGACCCAACCCCGGATGGACCTTCGCCAGTCGAAACGCATTGCGCAGCCTCACGTCGGAAGTCGAAAAGCAAATCAGCCGAATTCGGTTCAGCGTAATCTTTGGTTGTCTCGAAAACAACTCGGGGTATGAGATTGGGCGGGGGAGGTCATACACCGCGTGGTTCGCGGTAAGACTTTCATGATGGAGCCGCGCCCGTGAGGAAGCGGGAGTTTGATACCGCTTTCTGACGGGCACGGCAAAGCGGCAGCGCGCCGGGTTGTTCGCATTGCCATGGGGCGCGTTGTTTTGCATCGAACGCACACCGGGGCAGGCACTCAGAGAGTGCCGCCTACGTAGCCCGCACTTGGAAAGTGCGAGCTACTCGGGTGTCGCCCCAGCCGGTCTCCTTCGTGATCCGGAGAATCCAAGAAGAAATCTGGCCGGGGCCACGATCGACAGCAGTATCTGAACAGATTGTCGCATAGTTGACAAAAGGAAATTACGTGGTATACAATAGGGAATATGTGACTACGGTTCGCAGCATCCCCTCCGCAAATTGCGTAAGACCGGTTGATTGCGAACAGTCAGCCTCTGTGCGAACATCCCGTTCGACAGAGTTTGTGGGTGAATGGATTCCCCTCGACGTCACTGTGAACGGTGCCGACTCCGAGTGCGAAAGGTTGATCCATCACCATGCGTCTCGCTTTTGTCGCGTTGTTGCTGCTGACGCCGGCGGCGGTGTCCGCCCAGGCGGCCCCTCCCGCCGACGAGTCGGCGGGCGCTCCGGTCCGGGGTTCGATCGTTGAAGACCGAGCCGCTCGCAAACTGCTCGAAGCGGGAGACGCCCGGCTCGAAGCGGGGGAGTCGGCCAAAGCGATTGAGGTCTGGAAGTCGGTCATCGAGCGTTACCCCCGCAGCCGACTGCGGTTCGAGGCGCATCTTCGACTTGGAAACTATTTTCTTCAGCGCGAACGGGTCTATGACCGTGCGCGTGTCCACTTCGAAGCCGCCGCCAGCGAAGAGAACAACAGCGACGAACAGCGGGCCGAGGCGACGCTGAAACTGGGGATCTGTCTGTACGAAGTCCGCAACTTCGGCAAGTCGTTCCAGATCATGCGGGAGGTGGTCGAAAAGTTTCCGGTCAGTCCCCAGGTCAACGAAGCATACTATTACATCGGTCTGGGGCACTTCCAGCTTGGGCATTACAGTCGGGCGATCCAGGCGCTGGAAAAGGTGGGCACCACGCTGGGGGACGACTCGGCACAAGGAGAGAAACTCGAGGCGGGCAAACGTCTGTTCGTGCGGATCGAAGACGCCGACCTCGCGGTTCTGGAACCGAGCCAGTCGGTGCAGGTGACCTGCAAAGCCGACAGTGGGGACGAAGAAGTCGTGGAGTGCTTCCCTGTGGGGCGCAATGTCCGCCTGGTGTTCGGGTCAGTTCCCACCCGGCTCGGTAAGCCGGTGAAGGGGAATGGCACGCTGGAGATCCACGGTGGCGATTCGGTGGTGGTCACCTACACCGACGAACATCGTGCCGACAAGAAGGTGAAAACACCTGTTTTGAAAAAGGTGCGAGTTGTCGGGACGGCGATCGCGGCGATCACCGACGGGGCGTTTTCGGAAACAGTCAACGGCGTGGTGCTGGGGAAGAGCGTCAACCTGAGGGTCATTGACGCCGACGGCGATGTTTCCGATGCGGCCGACGCGGTGCAGGCGGTGGTGCGGGTGTTTCGACTGAAGTCGGAAGAGGAACTGGAAGCCGAGGCGATCGCCCGGGTGAAAGGCAACCCCGCCGCCCCGCCGCCGGCGGCCGCCCCGACCGATGGCAATCGCAGTGATGAACCGGAGATTGAGCGTTGGAAAGAGGTCGACTCGGTCAAAGTGACTCTGAAAGAGACGCGACCGACGGCAATCGTCAGCGACCGGCCGACTGTGGGCCAAGTGGGACAGGCGGGACAGGTGGAAGTGACGGCTCCGGCCCGTCCCAAAGGGGAGCCGGCGGACGATGGCACCTTGCACACCGGGGTCTTTCACGCGAGTGTGCCGCTGGTGAAGACCGACCAGATCAACCCGGCCGACGACATTTTGCAGGCTCTTCCGTCCGACGAAGTTCGCCTTACCTATCTCGACGCGGTCCGGATGCGGGAGGGGACCAAGCAAGTGCAGGCGGTCGCGCGGTGTCTGGAGGGGAATATCGGCGGCGTGCGGGTGACGAAGGCGGAAATCTCGGATCAGGAACTCAAAATCCAGACTCAGTTGCGAACCGCCGACGCCCTGACCCAGATTGGCAATCGCTACAAAGAGTTCGGGCTACAGGATAAGGCGAACGACAAATACACGCTGGCACTCACGGTGTGTGAAGAGGTCGCCGACGAGGCGGTCAAACTGCGGGGGAGCCTGCTGGAACAGCTCTACGTCCAGTTCTCGAACATCTATTTCGCGATGGACAAACTCGACCTGGCGGCGGCGATGTGTCAGCGATTGCAGAGCGAGTTTCCGAACAGCGGGTTTGTCGACGAGGCTCTTTTGAAACTCGCCGACGTCGCCCGGAAGCAGAACGACCTCGAACGGGCGATTGGCGTGTATTCGCGGTTGGTGGCGATGCCGCAAAGCCTGCTGCGGGGCGAGGCGCAGTTTGGAATCGCCGAGTGTTATGAAACGATGGCGGCGAAGGCGATGGGGGAACCTGCCGCCCAGTTGCGGGACCGGGCGTTTCAGGAGTTCAAAAAGGTCTACGACCAGTTTCCGGAAAGCGGGCGGGTCGGTGAGGCGGTGGCCCGGATGGCGAATTACTACTACATCCAGAAGGACTACGCCCGGGCGATCGACACGTTTGAAACGGTCCTCAACAACCAGCCCGACGCCAAGTTTTTGGACGTGATCCTGTTCAATTACGGGCGGTGCCTGTTCCGGATGGATCGCAAAGCCGAGGCGCAACGCCGATTTGAACAGCTCCTCAGTGAATTCCCCGAAAGCCCGCTTGCGGTCGATGCCAAGAAGATCAGCGAAGCGCTGAACAAGTCTTCGAAGTGAAGCAGACGAGATTGCCGGGGATTCGGGAGACTGGATGCCGGATGTTGCGTTAGAAAAACGAAAGAAAATTTCGACAGGATTACAGGATTTACAGGATTACGGAAAGAGGATGAAAGGGAAAGAAAGGGAAAGAAAGGGAAAGAAAAAAGGTCCCGCGGGCGATTGTTGTGCAACTCGAGATTCGTCTCTTTTTCCTTTCCTCTTTTAATCCTGCAAATCCTGTAATCCTGTCAAAAGTTTTTTTCTTTCGTCAACGACCTTCCGAATTTTGCGTTTCAGTCTTAGTCGACCTGACCTGCCGTCCTGATTTTCGCCGCTCCGTCCACAACAACGTCTTTTCCCACTGACACCGATTCCAAAAGTCATGCCAACCATGAAGCGCTCACTCTGGCTGCTGATCGGAATGCTCACTCTGGCCGCGGGTCGGCTTGTCGCCCAGGAGGCGGCTGTCGATCCTGTCGGCCGCGAGGCGGCGACTCTGGAGTCGGATCTCGGCAAGTACAAAGACACCGCCCCCGAGGCGGCTGAAGTGCTCGCGAAGCTGGTCGACCTCTATCACAAGGATGGCCGGCTGTTCGGACTTGTGCGGGCCGGGGGGCGGTTTATCGCGTCGCACCCGGCCGACCCCCGGCACAAGGCGATCATGCTCAAGCTGATCGACGGCCAGGAGGGGCTCTCGCGCAATAAAGAACTGTCGACGACCATTCGCCAATACATGACGCGGTACCCCGACGCCGCCGAGAATCCGGCGCTCGAAATCCGCCTCGCCGACGCGCTGCAGCAGCTCGATGACCGCGTTCGCGCGGCGGAGGCGTGCCGGGCGGTCTGGAAACGGCAGGGGGCCAACGAAATCGGCCGACGTTACGGGGCGACGGCGATCACGCTGTTTGACCTCACCAACCAGCCCGACCCAATCACCCAGGCGGCGACGTTGGGCGAAGAAATGCTCGACAAGCTCCCCCCCGGCGAATTCGCCCGCGAGGTGGGTTACCAGGCGTTTCTCGATTATCGCCGAATCGCGCAGTGGGCCAAGAGCGCCGCAGTCGGTGTGAAGCTCTTCCAGAAAGGGTTGGGGGGGGACCCCGAATCGCAGCGGTTGCTGCACGTCACCCAAAGCGAGAACTACGGCAATCTCAGTCAGCACGCGAATGCCGCCCAGAGCATGGCGGCGGCCCGCGCGATTCGCGACGACCAGATCGCCCACTATTACCAGATCTATCGGCTGTTCTACGCCCAGGCGAAGCCGAATGAGCTGGAACCACTCGCCACGCAATACCTCCAGAAGTACCCGACCCGTCTTGATCGGTTCCATGGGATCAGTTACCTGGCGAATTCGTGCATCGTGAATGGGGAAAAGCCACGGGGGGCGGCACTGCTTGCGACGTTGCTCGCCGACGATCCGATTACGAATGGCAACGCCCAGGTCTTCGTCCGCGAGAATGGGGACGACGCCGCCCGATGGGCCGACACCGAACAGAAACTGCTGCAGGCGATCGCGCAAAACAAGCCGGGGGTCCATTACCTGCGGTACGCTTTGGGGCTGGATCTGTATCGGGATCGAATCAAGGATCTGGCCAAGGCGAAGCAGGCCATTCGCGAATTGATCACCAAGTTGCCGGGTGAAGATGGCTACACGTCGTCGGCGGTCGACTGGCTGCTGTATAGCGCGACCGATGACAATGAATTCAAAGCCGACCTGGCGCTGGCGCTTGCGGCGCGGCGCGATCATCCGTATCTGGTGAGTCTGCGCGACGCAGTGAAGAACTGGGCGCAAAACGCCCGGCAGAACAAAGACCTGGTGGCGCGGGCGAATCTCGCACAGGAGGAATACCAGAAGTCGAGCGCCGATCCGCTGATCACCGCCTGGGCCGACCAGAAGAACAGCCAGCATCCCCCCGGCGAGGCGATTCGGGCCCAACTGTTGCAGCCCGCGACGTTCGACAAGATGAACGATGCCGCCGCCCGGACACTGTTGCAGACGCAATCGGACTGGTTCCGACATTATTCGCCCGGTGAGAAGCGGGGCGAAAATGTCAAAGTGTATGCGCAATTCGCCCGTCGGTTTCCCCAGGACATTCCGGCGGCCATCGGCTGGCTGGAGACATCGATCGACTATGGCAAACCGGAGGATGCCAAGGCGGCCGCCGAGCATTTGCTGAAGCTCCCTCCCGACCGGTCCTCGGCCGACATCTGGCGGCGAATGCTGCTGGCGGCGGACCGCAACAACGGCGACGCCAACATCGCCCGGGCCGCCTGGAATTGGATGCAGCAGGCCCAACAGCAGTTTGGCAACGAGCCGACCTACGCCAGTTCGATCGGCGACTCGCTGCTGAAAATGGGGCTGGAGGCCGAGGCGGTCCAGCATTGGACGAAATATGCGACCGCCAATCGACAGTTTTACGAATCTCGCGATTGCGCGTTGCGGTTGCTCGCCCGGATGAAGGAGCCTGCGCAGCGGCTCGCCTACCTGCAGGAGTTCTTCACGCACGACACCGACTTTTTCGGTCGGTATGCGCAATTGATGGCGGACGAATACTTCAAAGCGGGAGACATCGCGAACTTTGAACGGGTGCTGAAAGAGGCCCGCACCCGGCAGAACGAACGGCCGTTCCGCCCCGCCGACTTTGAAGTGTTCGGCGTGGGAACGTGGCTCGACACCGTGCGAGTCGATCTGAAGATGGCTCCGGAATTGAAGATCAAATTCATCACGGCGATTCGCGACTTTGGGGTTCAGCCCGCCGCCGTCGCCGCCGACTTCGCACTGAAAGAAGTCGCCCCCGTTGACCCGAACGCGAAACTCGCCCGACTGCTCGACCTGCAAAAGGCGACGCGCACCGTGGGGAATGAGTGGTACGATTGGGATCGGTTGACCCCGATCGCTCAGGGGGCCGCGGGGAAGAAAGACTATGTCTCGGCGGTTGTGCTGGCGACCGGCATGCTGGCCAACATTCCCAATGTCGACGAGCCACGCAAGAAGATCGTTCGCGATCTTGTCACTCAGGGACTCGCCCGGGTGGGGGGAGTGGGGCTGACGATCGATGAGTCAAGTCCCCTCGCGCCGCTGCTGCAGGCCGCCATGTATTACCGACTGGGGGACGAGCGGCTCGCGTTTGACGGGTACCTGGCGAACAAGCCCCTGTTCCTCGAGAATCGCGACCAATTGCCACCCGATCTCATCCTGTTTGTGTGCGACCGCCTGATCACCGGGGGGACCGACGCCGACCATGATCTGGTGGAAGAGATGCTGCGCGGCTGGCTAGTGAAGTTCAGCGAATCGCCGGCACACGACGACCAGACCAAGTCGCGGATGCAATTGCTGCTGGCGAAGAATTTCTTCCGGGCCCGCCGATATGATGTCGCCCGGGCGGAATACAACACGGTGGTCAATCGCTATCAGGCGACTCCGCAGGCGGTTGAGGCGGAATTTGGCATCGGCGAGACGTTTCTGGCCCAAAAAGTCTTTGACCAGGCGGAACAGGTTTTCGAACGCCTCGCCCGCAGTGCCGAGATCGATGTTGTGGTCCGGGCGGAATTTCTGCGGGGGGTGCTGGCGTTTCGGCGGGGTGATCGCGACGACGCCCGGGCCATTCTCAAGGGGGTGCTGGAACGCGTTCCCAACGCCGAACTGGCCAATCAGGCGCTGTTCAATCTCTCGGAAGTGTACGGAGCCGAGGAACGGTACATCGATCAGCTCAATCTGCTGCGGACGGTCGGCCGGCTGGGTCGTGCGAGCAAGCGCCGCCACGTCCCGGGGACGCCGCTCTCGGTGGTGGTCCATGACGGTGACCTGGGAATCAGTCGCGGTCACAACCGGATTCCGGTGCGGGTGACGACGATCTCCGGGGGAGACACCGAGATGATTTATCTCGTGGGATCGGGAGCGGGGAAAGGGTTGTTCCGGGCCGATCTGGAGACCCGTCTGGGACAGGCCGCTCCGGGCGATCACATTCTGCAACTGACCGGCAAGGATGTCATCAAGTGTGATTACCCCGATGAATTCAAAGCCGAGTTCAAGAACGTGCCGCTGTCGGATGTGGAGATCCGGGTGGCAGCGGACGCCCGGTTTGACGTCGCCAGCAGCCGAATTGAGGACGCCCGGCAGGAGACCTTCAGCGAGGAACTCGCCCGTGAGAACGGGGCGGCGGACAAGCGGGTTTCGCAGGCCCGGCCGGCGAACCAGATCAAACCGGGCAACCCGATCTATTTGCGGGTGAAGGATGGAGATCGCGATTTGTCGGGAGAGATTGACAAAGTCGTTGTCAAAATGACCGCCGACAGTGGCGACCAGATTCAGATCACGCTTCCTGAAACGGGGCCGCATACCGGGATTTTCGAGGGAGTGGCCAAGACGGGGGATCTGCCGGCGGGGGCGGCCGCGAGTGACACCGCGATCGATCACAGTCCGCTGATGGCGATTGACCGCGATCCCAAAACGTATTGGATCAGCGAACCGGATGGCGGTTCGCCCAAGACACTGTCGGTCGACATGAAGGATCTGCGGAATATCGCCCGGGTGAAGCTGTTCACCCCCGACGCTCAGAAACATGCCCCGGTCCGGGGTGACCTGTTGGGGAGTCAGGACGGTCAGTTCTGGTTTCGGCTCGCGAGTCAACCCGCCCGCGACCCGGCACCGGCCCTGGCGACGGAATTCGGGCAGATGAAACGCCATACCTACAGTGGCAACCAGACCGATTACACAACGTGGGACCAGGTGGTCGCTTTGACCAAGAACGTGAAGCCGATTGACTCGACCCCGGTCGACACGCTGACCTGGGTGCGCCCTGCCGACTCGCCGGAAGCGGCCCTTCCGTTCTCGGTGATCTGGCAAGGTTCGCTGGTGCAACCCCGGGAGGGGGCGGTGCGGATTGTGGTTCACGGAGCGAAGACCGCATTGCTGGCGGACGGGATTCTGGAATTGCCGGTGGGGGCGGGGGGACGGTCGGTCGATCTGTGGCTGTCGGCGGGGGCGCACGATCTGGCGATCTTCGCCGCCTCGCCCGCAGGGAATCAGCCGGTCAGCGCACAATTGGCGCGAGCCAGTCTCACTTCCGAATTTGTGTCGCTGGTGCCGTTCCGTAGTGCCGACTTCGATCTCAGCGATGTCCCTCCGCGTCCCGCAGTGGCCGCCGCGGGGGGCGTGTCGATTCCACTCCTGCTCAAAGAGGGGAAGATCACCAAGAAGACCGAGCCGTTCGGTGTGCAGGCAGTCAACGGGGTCGACATACTCGCGAACTGGAACACCGTCGACGACGTGATTCAGTGGGAGTTCGATATCCCGGCGGCTGGTCCTTATGACGTCTGGATGGACCTGTCGCATGAAGGGGAAGGAGGCCGGTTCCGCGTCACGGTTGGCGACAAGTCGGTCGAATCCAAAGTCCCCAATACGGGGGGCTGGGCCAATTTCCGCGCGGTGCGGGTGGGGACCGTACTGGTGGAGCAGGTGGGGAAGAAGTCGCTGCAGATCAAGCCGCTGGAAGTTGGCGGAGCGGCGTTGATGGGGCTCAAGGAGATTTCGCTGCGACCGGCGACCGGTGCGAGCGTGATTCTCGACACGACCTCTTGGGAATTCCGGTTCCCGCCACAGGATCTGCGGTTTGTGCGGTTTTCGTGCCAGGAGTATCTGGGCGAGGCGCTCGCGATTTCGAATGTGGAGGTCGCCGGCGCGCAGCCGGGCACCCAATACATTCCCACCAAGGAGGACGTTCTCTCGCTGGCGGCGAACGACACACTCGAAATCGCGGGGGGGGACACGATCTCGGCCGCCTATACCGATGAAGTGACATTGAACGACACCGCCGGCAGCCAGTTGCGGGTCGGCAAACTGCAGGCGACCTACTTCAACGCCTCGGTCCGCGCGATTGCCTACGACTTTGGAAAGACCTCCAATGGCCAGGTCTACACGATCCGCAAGGAGCAAAAACGGATCGATCCGGGCGAGCGGATCATTATGGAAGTGGTCGACTACGACGAGGACCGCACCAACCAGCGCGACACGATCCGCTTTCAGGTGATCGTCAACAACGAGAAGCCGGTCGAGTTCGAAGCGACCGAGACCGAAGTCAACACGGGGATCTTCACCCGCGAGATCGACACGGCTGCCAAGGCCGAGCCGGGAAAATTGCAGGTGAAATCGGGTGACGAAATCACGTTGCGTTATCTCGACACGCACAACACCTTTCCGGGACACTCTGTGCCGCGCGATGAGATCGTGCATGTCGCGAAACCGACTCCCGCGACAATTCGAGTTTTGGCCACCCGCGTAATTCCTCCGCCGAAAGAGAGCAAAGCGCCCGCACAACTCGTGGTTCTCCCCCGTGCCGAGAAAGAGCCCGCCGTCGCCTCGGTCGCGCTCGAAGCCCCGTTCACTGTCGAAGTCCTCGATCCCGACGCGGCGAAAGACAGCCGGAGTGTGACGCGGGTGACGTTGAAGACGACCGACGGCTCGGCGGTCGATGTCGACTGCCAGGTGTCGGCACGGTTCTCGGACATTCAACTCCCCTACGAGCAGGCGGAACGCCAGGCACTGGAGGATGGGCGGTTTGTGGGACAGGTGGTGCTGCAACTGGGGGGTAAAAACAGCCCCGCGCTGGTCCCGCTGACGACCGACATGCCACGCGATCTGGTCGGCAAGGTGGTTCTGGGTGAGAAGGCCACGGGAGATAACGCCAGTGCCAATCTGGTGACGCGCGTTCTCAATCTGACCGGCAAAGACACCGTGACGGCGACCTACAAGGATGTCCGCCGACCGAAGGGGAAACCCGAGGTAGTCACCGCCAAAGGGAGGCTCGTCTCCAACGGGCACGTGGCGGTCACCGATCGCGACTACGATAAGGAAATCACCCAACTGCACGTTGGCGAGCGCCTTTACCTGAAGGTGGTCGATCCCGACTTGGACTCTTCCGACAGCCGGGATGTTGCGACGGTCGAACTGAGTACCGATCTCGGCGAAAAAGAAACGGTCCGACTGGAAGAGACGCTGGCGCACAGCGGCGTGTTCACGGGGTCGCTGCAGCTCAAGTCGGTCGAGAAGCCGACCGCTGGCAATCTTGATCCCGCTGAGCCGGTGGTTGAAACCTACTTCGGCGATCTGCTCAAGCTGAAGTTCGTCGACAAGGCGGCGAGTACCGAGTCGGGGACGCTGGAGCAGACTGTCGAGATTCCGGTGGTGATTGGGACCGACGGACTGGTCGCCGCCTTCAGCAAGGCGTTTCAGGATGAGAATCTGGCGATCGAAACAAAATTCCGGATCGCCGAGAGTTACTTTGAGTTGTTCAAGAGCCACAAATCGCTGGGTCGGGAGGACGAAAAGAAGATCGATCTGGAATCGGGCCGGCGGGTTTTGAGCGAGGTGCTAGAGGATTATCCCGATCCGAAATATGCCCCCCGAATCTCGTACCTGATGGGGCAGTTCGCGCAGGAGCTGGATCAGTGGGACGAAGCGATTCGGTCGTACGATTTGATCCTGCGGCAATACCCCGACCACACCCTGGCCCCCGACGCCCAGTACAAGATGGCGCAATGTTATGAACAGGCTGGCGATTTTGATCAGGCGCTGGAGGCGTATGTGACGCTCGCCGCCACGCATCCCAAAAGCCCGCTGATTCCCAACGTGATGATCCGCATCTCGGACTATTTCTATAAGCATGAAAAGTACGAGACGGCGGCCCAGGTGGGAGAGAAGTTTCTGGAACGGTTCGAAAGCCATCCCAACGCGCCGCGGATGGCGTTCCGCGTCGGGCAGTGTTACTACAAGAACAAGAAGTACCCGATCGCCGGCAAGTCGTTCGATCGGTTCACGGAACTGTTCACGAAAGATGCACTGTCGGCTGACGCGTTCTTCTGGGCGGGAGAAAGTTACCGCATGGCGGGGAACAATCGTCAGGCGTTCATCGCGTACAACAACTGCCGCTGGAAACACCCGGACAGCGAAGGGGCGAAATACGCCCGTGGCCGGCTGGCGCTGCCCGAAATGCTGCAACAGTTCGAAGCGGAGGCGAACAGTGTGGATGACAAGTAGTCTGTGGCTCGGAAAGGGATTTGGCCCGGTTTGCGTGCGAGTTTGGCCCCGACCCGTGACAGCGCCCCACAGCGGGTGTTAGAACCGACCTAGACGGCTGGATTTTCGCCGAGTTTCGAGTCTCCTTTCCGTGGATTCGCCTGGGATGCCAACGATCAAGACGATGGACTTCCAGGATTTGGAACCACGAAAGGCACGAAACACACGAAAAGAAGTTGAAGGTGTCGCTGGATTGAGTCGTTCAACCTGATGTTGCCCGTTGTTTCGACCGGTGGCGTGAGTTCCAACGGACGGGATTTTGGAGATTCCTATGTCTTTCGTGTTGGCCCTGTTGTTGTTCCTGCAAGGCGAGCCACCTGCTGGGGGCGCGGCTCCCGACGCCGCGCAGGCCGAGCCGGCTGGCGACGAGGCACGGCCCGCCGTCGCGGATGCTGCGAATCCACCCGCCCGCAAGGGGGCGGAACAACCTGCGGGATCGGCTGACGGCGAACAGTCTGTCGCTCCCACGACTGACCCCAAAGCGCCCGGCTGGCTCAGCGACATGCTGCACAGCGGCGCGATGGGCTACATGATCGAAGGTGGGATCTTCATGTGGCCGTTGCTGGTGATGGCGGTGATCGCGCTGGGGGTCATCATCGAACGGTTTCGCGCTCTGATGATGCTCAACACCCGGGCGGAAGAGTTGAGGCAACAGGTGCGGGGACTCTTGGAGTCAGACCGCATTGAAGAGGCGTTGTCACTGTGTGATCGTGAACAGGGCCCGGTCCCCGCGATTCTGGCGGCTGGCCTGCGAAAGTATCTGGTGGCGCATCGCCTGGGGTACGACGCGGCCAAGATCGAAGAGCAGGTTGTCAAAGGGATGGATGACTATTCGATTCACATTGTCGCCGCCATGGAAAAGCACCTTCCCGCGTTGGCAACAATCTCCAGCGCCGCCCCCATGATCGGATTTCTGGGAACCGTGCAGGGGATGGTGATTTCGTTCGACGACATCGTCGCGAAGATGGGGGAGATGAACATCGTGCAGGCGGCGGCTGCCGGCATCAAAGTGTCGCTGCTGACGACGGTTCTCGGCCTCATTGTCGGAATCCCGGCGTTTGTCGCGTTCAACTACTTCAACAACGTCATCAACCAGTTCATTCTCGAAGTCGAAGAGTCGGCGTCGGAACTGATCGAATCGGTGACGATGCAGTTGGCGCTGGTCGGGCGGAGAAATCAGCCTGTCTCCACTGAGTCCCCCAGCGCGTAAACCATGCGTCCCCGTCGCACCAGCAAATTCCTGATTGAACCCGCCGCGGTCGCCACTGGCGACATCGCGTTCAATCTGATTGTGTTTTTTCTGGTTTGCGCCTCATCGGAACCCGACAGTGGCCGCCGGCAGGATCTCCCCAGCAGTGAAAAAACAAAGCAGGAGCAGAAGACCGACAATATCGAGATTTCGCTGACGCGGACCCGCAATGTGGTGACGGTCAACGGAGATCCGGTGCGGTTTGAGGAACTGGAGGGACGATTGCGGCGGTTGCTGACTGGCAAACGTCGCCCCGAAGACCGCGTGGTGGTTGTTCGCAGCAAGCCCGACACTCCGTACGAACATTGGATCGAGGTGACCGCCCTGGTGCAGGATCTTGGCGCCAGCATCACGATTCAGCGCGAGGTGGAGCGGACCGTGAATGTGGGGCCGTAGCGCATGAAACTCAAACGCCGACCGATGAAGGCCGACGTCCCCAGCACCGCCATGGGGGACATCGCTTTCAATCTGCTCATCTTCTTCGTGATTCTCGCCCGCGCCACCGACGACAGTCATTTGCAGTGGAATCCCGCCAAGGCGAAGCAACTGGAGGGGGTGAAGTCGTCGCGGTGCAGTGTGTTGATTGACCGGAGCAACAAGCTGTACCTCAATGGCCGCGAGATGGGCCAGGCGCAGCTCTCTCAGGCGATCGACGATCTGCTCGGTCAGGCCCCCGCCGGCCAGCGGACCGTGCTGCTCAAGGTGCATAAAGAAGCGACCGCGATGTACTATGAACCGGTGATCGAAGCGATCGCACAGGCGGGAGGCGAGATGGTTCACATTCTGGATGAGAAACGATGAATTCACCGCACGATCCACAGCAATCGGAATTTGATTCGTCCACGCCTGCGGTGGAACCGAAGCCGAAACGGAGTCGGTTCGCCGCCCTGGAGAGTCTGCTCGACGCAGCGGCGGCCGGCACTGGCGTGAATGAGCCGGCCGTTCCTGCCCCGCCACCGCCCGCCGCACCACCGCCGGCCCAGCCTCCGCCGACCGTCGCGCCGCGCAAGTTCGCGATGGGGGTCGAAATGCAGGTTGTCAGTCGGCTTCCGTCCGAATCGAAGCCGGCCACTCCGTCGATCGTGGCAGAACAGCCCACGGTGGAGTCGGCGAGTCGGCCGGGGTCGTTGGCAGCGGTTCTTGCCTCGGTGGTGGATGACGCTGACCAACCGGTGCCGACCATTCATCGGGGAGGCGATCCCGGTGTGCCGGAATCGCCCGCAGCGCTCCCGCAACAGCCTCCGCACGTTGTCCGAAGCGAAGAACCATCACCCAGCGCGAGTCGAGGGCTGCCCGGAGAGCGCGTTGTTGTTGATGGGGGTCCAGCGGCGGCTCGGCAGGAGCCTCGCCCTCCCGTGGGGGTTGCGCCTCTCGTGGCGGGTGCGCCATCGGCGGGAGAATCGAACCCCGCAGGTCCGGTTGCGCGGCAGGCGGTTGTTGAATCGGCGGTTTTTGACGCCGGTATTCCGACACTCGGAACGCGGCGGGAGGGTGATCCTGGCACGCCGGAATCGCCGGTGATGCGTCCGCATCATCCTTCGGCGATTGTCCGAGGCGAAGAACCATCACCCAGCGCGAGTCGAGGGCTGCCCGGAGAGCGCGTTGTTGTTGATGGGGGTCCAGCGGCGGCTCGGCAGGAGCCTCGCCCTCCCGTGGAGCCTCGCCCTCCCGTGGGGGTTGCGCCGCCCGTGGGGCATGCGCCTCCCGTGGGGGGAGCGATTCCCTTGCCGAGTTTGCCGAGTGGCGGTTCGGCAGGAGCCTCCCTGTCCCGTGACCCCGTCTCTGTTTCCCAACCGTCGCGCTCCCCGGCAGCGGTGACTTCCCCCGCGCCGGGCCTGTTTCGCGATGTCAGCACACTCAAAGAGAATGGCTCGCTGACGCTGGTCGAACTGCGCGAGTTTCTCGCGCGGCTTAAAGGCCGCAGTCCGCAGGAAGTGATCGGCATCGTCTCCACCAGTCTGCTGATTCGCAGTCTGCTGTTGGCGACATTCGCTACAGCGGCCATTCTCGCGGTGTTCACTGTTGGACCCTATTTCGTCTATGGTCCGGTGAACCAACCCAAAGTCTCCCCCGCGAAAGCCGCCGCCGCGGCTGCCGCCGAACTGGCCCGCGAGCAGCCCAACAGATCCGCTCCGTCGGAAACCGCGAATGCGGACGGCAACGGAACCCCCGATGTTGAACGGGCCGCCAAGGCGATGGGGCTCGACGAAACCAAGTCGGCCGACCCGAAGAAAAACCCGCTCGACGGTCCCGATTTCGACAAGCTGCTGGATGGCAAATGAGTCGCGGAGTGAGTCCGTCAAGCGTTCATCATGATCACACAACGAAGCGTATGACAAACAGTCTCGCTCCCTTTCCACGCCCTCTCGCCTGGATCACCGCCGCCGGGATCGTTCCCTGGCTGCTGGCGCTCGCGGCGTGGCAGTTACCGGACCAGACACCCGAGTGGGTGTCGGTCTGGCTGCTGGCGGGGATCTTTAGCGCGACACTGCCGCTAGGAATCGCGTGGCTCCGTTGGGGACGACAAGCCGGGCGGAATTTGCTTCTGGCTGTTTGTGCCGGCCTCTATCCAATCTGGTGGCAGCTCGCGCTCTTCTGGTCCGACGTACTGGAGCTGTACGAAATCCGCTCGGGACTGGCGACCGCCGGCCTTGTCGGGCTGTTTGTCATCGGACTGGCGATTGTCACCTGGTACCTGGAACGGAAATCCCGCCGCATTGAACTGGCCCAGATCGACGCCGCCCTGCGATCGGGACCGATCCTCACCCCGCACGCCGCCTCGGCCGAGATTCAAAATACCGGCCCCAGAATCTGGAATCCTCTCGATCTCCGCGCCTGGTATTACGGACGGGGCGGACGCAAGCTGAAACAGTCGACGGCGGCGACGATTGGCTACACCGCGCTGTTCTGGATACTGGCGATGCTCTCTTCGCAGGTCGGCGGCTGCCAAAAGATCTACGAAATGCCGGCCGGCGGAGGCAAACAGCAGACGGTCGCCCAGACCGTGCGGATCCAAAAGGTCATCCGCAAAAAGTTCGTGATCAATCCCTTAAGCGCGATCAAGTTTTCGGTGCCACCCATTGATGAAGTCAAACTTCAGCTTCAGGAGGTGACCGCGCATCAGTACGCGATCGGTTATGGCGAAGGGACCGGCGCGGGTTTCGCGGGGGGAACCCGGCGGGGGAAGGTCCGGCTCATTCGGCTCGAATATGATGGCGGCGACTGGAACCTCAACCTTGGCATCGGCGGCGACGTCAACATGCTGATGGAATATGGCCTGCTCACGCAACAACGCGTCGGGGAGAAAACAGAGTCGTTGCGCATCGCCCAACTCGCCAGCTTTCCCGCCGAGAAAAGTCCTCCCGTGGTCTTTCTCACCGGGCAGGGGAGTCTCTTGGTCTCGAACACCGACGTGAAGGTGTTGCGTGAATACCTGCGTGACAAGCACGGGATGCTGTTCGTCTCCGCCGGCAGCGCTCATTTTCACAACCAGTTCCTCGCCCTGATGACGCGCGTCCTCCCCGACGTCCGCCCCGTTTCGATTCCGCTCGACGATTCCATCCACCGCGTCCCGTTCGCCCTACCGGCAGTCCCCTATGTTGTGCCACATGGCGGGAAAGAGGCGCTCGGCTGGTCGGCCGACGGGCGCTGGCTGGTCTACTATCATCCCGGTGACATCAGCGACGCCTGGGCCGACGGCCACGCCGGGATCCCGCAGGAAATCTACACCGCCTGCTATCAGCTCGGGGCGAATGTGATCAACTACGGCCACTTCGAATATGCCAAGTGGCTGCAATCCAAAGGAGCCAGCAAATGAACTCGGCCCATGTCTGTTCCGGTTTCCATCGCACGGTTCGCAGTCGGGTGCTAATGGCGCTATTGGTCGGTTGCCTCGTGTCGGTCTTCGCGACGGTCAGGGGGAGCGAACTCGACGAACTCCCGCTCGACTCCTGGAAGCTGCTGCGCGAGGTCGAACGCTATCAGTTGCAGATCGCCGAGAAGTACTGGGTTGAACAGAACTGGAAAACGGCGGCCGCCGAGTATGAGAAATTCCTGGAGTTGTACGAACAGAGTACCGGGGCCGCGTACGCGCACCTGAAG
>CAMATH010000160.1 GCA_945860955.1 Planctomicrobium piriforme | reverse complement strand
GGGGCGGTCACGCCGGTGGAGTCAGTGGCGGTGGAATGGGAGGTGGCGGGCGAAGTGGTGGCGGTGGTTATGCGCCTTCCCTGGGTGGGGGAAACCGAGGCGGGGGGATGGGGGGAGGGTACGCGCCGTCCATGGGTGGCGGAAGCCGTGGTGGGGGGATCGGGGGGGGATATGCGCCGTCAGTCGGAGGGGGGCAAGCTGGCATGCGCGGAGGATACGCCCCTTCCATGGGGGGACAAGCTGGCGGTGGGTCGCGTGGGTTCTCAGGGGGTTTAAACCAGGGCCAGATCGGGAGGGGCCAGTCGCCGGCCGCGCAACCCCGGGGAGGGCAATTCCAGGGAGGCCAGTTGGGAGGGAATGCCATGAACGGGGGTTCTCGCAATGGCGGCCTTTCCAACGGTGGCCAATTGGGGGCCGGTAGGAATGGCGCACGGGCGGGACAGCCGACGGCCGGCGCGGCGGGGCGAGTTCCCGGCCAGGCGCAAGGTGGCGGGCTGAACGGCCTGCGCGGTGGGATCAACCAGGGAGCGACCATGCCCTCGGGCGGGCTGGCCGCTGGTGGTCTGCGTGGCGGTCAACAGAATCTCGGCGGCAACGCGGCCGGAGCCGTCGCGGGAAATGGTCCAGGTTCGGGATTCTTGGGACGGCATGGCAGAGGAGCCGGTGGCATGAATGGCGCATCTGGCAATGGGGCGGGTTCCAGCGCGTCGCGAGTTCCGAATCCCGCCAATCCGTCGAATGCGAACGGCCTTGCGCACACATCCCGGGGAGGCCCAGGCAATGGCGGCCTCAACGGCTCCACTGCCGGCCGACAAGCGAACGGGTTGGTGAATCACCGCATCTCGGCGGCGAACGCGCCGGGTCAATCGAACGGTTTTCTCAATCGACACTCCGTCGCCCGCGGTCAGTCTCCATCCGGCAAGGCTGGGGGCGTCGGACAAGGTGCGGGGGCCGGGGCGATCACCGCGCGCAACGCCATCGCCACGCCCGGTGCGCGGGGGAATTCCAACACGTTACTGAATCGGGTCTCCGGTAATGTCCGTAACCACGTGGGGAACGGCGTCGGTGGGAATGGCGGCGGGCAAGCGGGAGCGCTCGCGAATGGCGTCCGAAACAACCAGCGGCATCACGGTGGCTACGCCCGGTCCGTGACAAACAACTATTTCTTCGGAGGGAACTACGGACTCTGGGGAGGCAACCAGTTTGGACTCGGGTTCGGGATCGGCGGTTACGGCTGGGGAGGCTACGGTCTCGGCGGCTACGGACCAGGACGGTTCGGTTGGGGCTACCCCTACGGCTACAACTGGTACGGGAACTACAACCGTTTCCGTTATTTTCCCGGTGGGTTTTACAACTCCCCGTACTGGGGGTTTGGCGGTCTGGGTCTCGGTTTTGGCCTCGGTTACACCAGTTGGCCGCTCGTCTACGGTTTCGGACAAGGCCTGTACCCGTACTATTGCGTGAACAATGCCGCGGTTCCGTATGTGTACGACTACAATCCGTACGGGAATTACGTCACGTACACCCCGGTCGCTCAAGCGCCGCCGGCTGATCGTCTGGTGGAATTGGAACCACAAGTCGCCGCCAATAATAACGCCGCGGTGGTGGAGGCATTGCGGAACCAGCCTCCCGCGCTCGACGATGACGACCCCGTGGCCAACGCCCGGGTGTTCGCCGAGAAGGGGGAAGGGAGTTTCCGGGAGGGGGATTACAAAGGGGCGGTCTACGCCTGGAAGCACGCGCTGCTCGATGATCCGCAGAATGGAATGCTACTACTGATGCTGGGACAGGGAATGCTGGCGAATGGCGACTACAGCCAGTCGGCGGGTGCCACCCAGCAGGCGCTGCAGATTCTACCCAAGGAACAATGGGGCGAAGTGATCGCGAATTTCCGCGAGCTTTATGGCAAACCGCTGGAATACACCGACCATATCCGGGCGCTGGAAAAGGCGATCAAGGAACAGCCACAGGATCCCGCGCTGCGATTCCTGGCAGGATACCATTACATGTATCTCGGCTACCCCAAACAGGCGCTCGATCAGCTTGATCGGGGCTTGAAAGTCGCGCCCCGGGATCTGGTGGCCAAGAAGCTCCGTGACGAGGTGGCCAGCAAACTGAAACCGGTGGAAGCCTCCGAGCCGGCCCCCCCTCCCCAGCCCGGGTTGTCGACCCCCGAGTGAGGAGCCGTGACGATGTAACCTGAGCGATTCGATTGAGCATCGTTCCTACGGGGGGGGGCGACAAGTTCTAGGGATCGACCAGAACGTGTTGCAGTTGCAACGGCAGATCCTCGGCCGACATCTGCGGCGAGTTCTTATACGGATTGTACAACGGATCCCCGACCATCGTGATCACCCACGACTGGAACGGACAGGTCGCCGCGTAGACTTCGGCCAGAGTCAGCTTGCCGGTGAGCAGCAGCGGAAAAAACTCGGCGGGTTTGGGAAACGCCGCCAGGTACGGTTCGTGGGTCGGGCCTAGCGTCGCGGCGACCCCCTCTTCGAGCATCCGTTTGCACCACACATTGCTCTTGGCGTTTCGCAGCGTGGTCATTTCGCCACTGGCGATGTGATACGCGACCGATCCCTTTCGCCACTTGAAAGCGTCGACGTAATTGGCCAGAGAATACCATCCGCAATAGAGCGCCGCGTCGGGACAGTCGCCGGGCTGGAACAGCGGATCTTTGTCGTCGAGAATGACATCGAGACGGGTTTTCTTGCGGAGCAGGATCGCCAGATCGCGGAGCGACTGGTCGTATTCGCCGTAGGCGCCGGGGTCTTTCGAAGCCGGCAATCCCCGGGCGTCGATGTAGACTTTGCCCGTCAGCCCCGCTTTTTCGATTTCGACGGCGTCATCCACGAGCCGTTTGGCGATTTCGAAGGTGGGGCCGTCGAGACGGGAGACCATCAGAGTGGGTTGGCGGGTCGACGGGACGCGCGGCTGAGAATGGTGGTTCAGGTTGGGCAACCAGCGGAGCAGGGCGTGATCGGGCCACAACACGAGAGCCAGTTCGCTTTCGAAACTGGAGTACGTTTCGTTCTTCGCCCAGAGGTCGTGCTGTTGTCCCGCCCAGTTGTGCGCCCCGAGCAATCCATCGGTCTGGTAAAATGTCGCCAGCGTTTCAGAATCCCGGTCAACGCTTTCGGGGAGAAACGCCAGGTGGGTCAGGCCGGTCCGCAGACCATTGAGTTCCCCTTTTCGCAATTCGACAGCGTGACGCAATTCCAGAGACGGTTTGGGAGCTTGGAGTTGCGCCTCCAAAAACCGGAGACCGCCGACTAGACCGCTTCCCGATCCGTACAAACGTTCGATCCGTTGACGGACAAGCAGTGTGGAGGGGACCTCAGGATCGACACTCGCGAGTTTTTGAACACGGGCCATCGCCCGCTGGAACGGCGCATCGAGATGTTTCGCCAGCATCGCCGTGTCGGCGCTCTCGGGTGGCGGGTCGAGCCGCTTGGCTTCTGTGTCCAGCAGACGGTTCAACGAATTGGCGAGTTCCAGAATGTCGGCTCGGCCTTTGGCTTTCGATTGTTCGAGAAACGCCTTCACCTCCGCCGGCCGTCCGCTTCCCTGATCAACGCCACTGATCTTGAGTGGCAGATCCCAGAGTGTCACGAGACAGCGAATCGTCTGCTTCTTGTTCCGTTCGATCAGCCACTTTCGAATCGACGGTCGGATTTTCAGATCCCAGCTCGCCCGGGTCACGATTTCCCCCGTGGGAGCGTCGACCACGAACAGATTCTCCGCTGGTATCCCCCGCGCCTTCATGTAGTACAAAGCCAGCTCATTCGATTCCCGCCCTTTATTTGACGCGAGAACGCCGACTTCCTCGGGTTTCAGTTCGGCGTGCGCGGTGGATACAGCCAACCCGAGACACACCAGCAGCAGTAAGCCAATCTTGCGCACGAACGCACCCTTCGCGAATGGAAGACTTTCGATGGAATCCACTCACTCTCCCGAGATGACCCGCACGCGTCAACCGCTCGCCCGGTTGTTCAGAGAATCGGAGCGAATAGTTTGAGTGACTGCTCGGCGAGTTTGTACCAGATGCCCCGCCGTTCAAACTGCTCCAGATCCACCCGCGGCGCATGCGCCAGATCATCAGAGAATTGCTCCTCCAACTCCCGGGCGCAGCGCGGTCCATACAGCGCGACGGCGACTTCGAAGTTCAACAACAGACTCCGCGAATCGAAATTGGGCGACCCGACCAGCGACCAGACGCCATCCACCGTCAGTGTCTTGGCGTGCAGCGGTCCTTTTTTGAACTCATAGATCTCGACCCCCGATCGCAGCAACGTTTCGTACCACGCCCGTCCTGCGACCACCATCCATTGATGGTCCGCGATTCCCGGAACCATCAACCGCACCCGCACGCCCCGCAGGGCGGCGGTCTCCAGCGCTGTCGCCAGCGATGGGGTAGGAATGAAATACGACGTCGCCAGCGAGATCCGTTCCTGCGCTTCGTTGATTGCCGCGAAGAACAGCGAATGAAACACGTCGTGTGGGCCATCGGGCCCGCCCGCGATCACCTGCGACACGACATCGCCGGCTGCCTCCGCCGGGGGATGCCACTGCGCACCGGTAAGCGCTTCCCCCGTGGCGAAGAACCAGTCCTCGGCGAAGATCTGCTGCAGGTTGCGGACGGCGGGACCGCGCAATCGCAAGTGCGTGTCGCGCCAGAACCCCAGTCTGCGATCCCGGCCGATGTACTCGTCGCCAATGTTCATTCCCCCGGTGAACCCGATTTCCCCATCGACCACTACGATCTTCCGGTGATTCCGCAGGTTGAACGACCAGCGTTCGCGCAATGATGGGCCGGGAAGGGCGCACGCGACTTGGATTCCAGCGGCACGCATCGGCTTCAGGAACTTCCGGCCGAGAAAAATCGACCCGAGACCGTCGAACAGGAAGCGCACTTCGACTCCCTGGCGCGCTTTGTCGATCAAGAGATCGCGCAGTCGACGCCCGGTGCGGTCGGCCCGCCAGATGTAGTACTCCAGGTGAATCGACTTCGTCGCGTTGTGGATCGACTGTTCAATCAAGCCGAGCGTGCGATTGGTGTCTGAAAGGATCTCGACGGCGTTGTCGTAGGTCGCGTGCATCTGACTGACGCGAGTCAAGAGCCGCATCAGGTGCGACTCGAGCGGGGTCGCCGCCTCGTCGGGGAGCAACTGGTGCGGAGCGGGAGGAGGCAGCAGCGCGTCGAGCCGTCGCCGCGCCGCCTGCTTGAGCGCCGCCCGCCGTTCGACGCGATTGATACCAAAGAAGAGGAACAGGATCGTCCCGAAGTACGGCAGCATGATGATCGCCATAATCCAGGCGAGGGTCGCGACCGACTGCCGGCGTTTCTGCAACACCACGATCGGCACCAGGAGCAGCGTCACGAGATAGCCTTCGACAAACAGAACGGCCCAGAGCGTGTTCATCGTGGATCGATTCAGAAGCGGACCCGGCGGTGAGGGGTGTTGTGAAGAGAGCTTCACGTTCACGACGCCAGTGGTGTCGCATCGAACATATCACCGCTGAGGTCGGGATCCAACACCGTTTACGGTTTCAAGAGGTCGCGCTGACTGATATTCTCGCGCGAAGTCGGGGCGCAACCCATTCGAGAGTCTGCCGAGGAAATCCGCATGAAATTCGCGATCTGTCAGGAGTTGTTCGAGAACTGGAGCTGGGAACGGCAATGTCAGTTCATCGCCGAGACGGGATACCAGGGGATCGAAGTCGCTCCGTTCACGCTGGCACCCCGGATCACCGACGTGAGTCTGGATCGACGGCGCGAGTTGCGGGCGACCGCGGAAGCGCATGGACTGCGAGTCACGGGGCTGCACTGGCTGCTGGCGAAGACGACGGGGTTGCACATCACGTCGGGCGATGCGGCGGTGGAGCGCGCGACAATCGATTACCTGATCGCGCTGGGGGACGCGTGCGCCGATCTGGGTGGAGAGGTGCTGGTGTTCGGTTCTCCCGCGCAGAGAAATCTCGCGGAAGGAGTGTCGCGCGAAGAAGGAATGCGTCGCGCCGAGAAAATTTTTCGAGAGTGCATGCCGCGCTTCGCGGCGCGCGGCGTGAAGCTGTGTGTGGAACCGTTGACGCCGAAGGAGACCAACTTCTTGAACACCTGCGCGGACGCGCAGGAGCTGATAGAACGAGTCGATCATCCGTGCTGTGTGCTGCATCAGGACGTGAAGGCGATGCTCTCTGAGGCCGAGACTGTTCCCGCGCTGATCGCGAAATACGCTGGAAAAACAGGGTATTTTCACGCGAACGATTCGAACATGCTGGGGCCGGGAATGGGACCGACCGACTTCGTGCCGATCTTTCGCGCGCTGCGCGAAACAGGATACGACGGTTGGGTGTCGGTCGAAGTGTTCGACTACTCACCGGGCGCGGAACACATCGCGCGCGTGAGCATCGCGGCGATGCGCGCAGCGATCGAACTGGGGAAATAATGTGGAAAACTCCAAAAAAATGCTTGCACATTTTTTGGAAATGCTTACCATGACCGCAGGAAACGCGAGAGTCATCTCGACTTCCAGCGACGACGCGACGAATCACACAACGATCACAAATCGAATCGTGAGTTTCGAGCGACACACTGGAGAACGAAAACCCTCGCGTGGGTCTGTCAGGGTTGGCGGACCGAAGGATTCAGTTCTGTGTGACGACTGCTTCTGCTTGTTTTAGTTCGCCCGGTTCAGGCGGCAGAACGGTTGGCGCCGATTGAGAGAGAGGGAGAATTTCCCATGGCCAAGAAAGCCGCGAAGAAGAAGGCTGCCGCTCCTAAGAAGGCTGCGAAGAAGAAGGCTGCCAAGAAGTAGTCTTCTCCAGTCCGTCACGGTTCACCCGTGACGTCGAGCAACAACAAGTACGAAGCGGTCGAATCTCGTGTTCGACCGCTTCTGCTATTTTACCCCTGGTACTCATGCGCCCGAGCGCTCCCGCCGCGTTCGTTTCCCCCTCTCGGCACCGCGGAAAACAAGGCATTTTCGAGAGTTGGGCTCCACTGTCACTCCGCGTTTCTGCCACTCGCCGTGTAGAATCTCAATCGCAACCGAACCCCCCTCGCGGCACGACCCCATGCCTCTCCGACTGAAGCGCCTGCTGATGATCTTCGCACCGCTGCTGCTGCTTCCGATCCTGGCGCTGGCGATTCTGAGCGCGACGGCGCGGCGGCCTTCCAACCTGGGAGTCACCGCTGGCAAACTCCTCCCCTGTCCGGCTTCGCCCAACGCCGTTTCGACTCAGTCCGATTCCCCGGAACACCACATTGAACCACTGACATTCACTGAGGAACCGGCGGTGGCGTGGAAGCGTCTGCACGCGGCGCTCAAGACTCTGGCGCGAGTGACCGTGATCACCGAGCGCGATGACTATCTTCACGCGGAAGCGACCAGTCGCCTGTTTCGCTTCGTCGATGATGTCGAGTTTGTTCTCGACTCCGAATCGAAACAGATTCACTTCCGCTCGGCATCGCGCGTCGGTCATTCCGACATGGGAGCGAACCGCGCGCGAATGGAAGCGGTGCGAACGGAGTTTGAACGATTGGCCGCCGACGGGGCGACGTAACGACAGAGTGAGCAGGGAATCCCAAGCAGAGCCGCGCCCGTCAGGAAGCGATAGACGTTATTCGTTTCCTGACGGGCGCGGCTCTGGGTTATTTTCCGTCCAAGATCAAACCCGGCGTTTTTTAGGGTTCCTCGCGGCGCAGCCGCCGTGGCATCCCGAATGGGATGCAAGAGAGTAGCCGGGGGTCGGAGCGCAGCGCAGACCCCCGGGAGGCAGCGTGTCAGGAACAGCATCCCGGAGGGATGCCAGAATCGTGCTCGGTGATTTCGGCCACGATTCTCAATTTCCCGCCTTGAGCGGGACCGAAGAGCGACTCTTTCGCAGGTCTCGAAAGACCGAAACCCATGCGAGAGTCTTCCACTGGAACCACGCTACTGGCATCCCTCCAGGATGCACTCGACTTTACACGGCGATCCGGGGGTCTTCGCTTCGCTGCGACCCCCGGCTACTTGATTGCATCCCTGTCGGGATGCGACCGGCGGCTGCGCCGCGGTAGAGGTAATGCTGTCACTCGTTGAATTCTGAGCGGACCAACACCATCGACACCCACCTGAGCGCAGATCTGATTCACCTGCCCCTCAAGGGGGCAGGGGTGTGTCTTATTTGGTGCCGCGCTCGAGATAACCCTCGCGTCCCCCACCTCACGCCAACCACTTCGCCGCGTCCTTCGCGGTGTACGTGATGATCATGTCCGCCCCCGCCCGGCGAAACGCCGTCAGAATCTCCAGCGTCGTGCGGCGTTCATCCAGCCAACCGTTCGCCGCCGCCGCCTTCAGCATCGAATACTCTCCACTCACATGGTACGCGCAGAGCGGCACACCTGGATGTGCCTGCTTCACCCGACAGACAATATCCAGATACGCCAGTCCCGGTTTGACCATCAGCATGTCCGCCCCGTCCGCCAGGTCGAGCGCCACTTCACGCAGCGCCTCCTGCGCGTTCGCCGGGTCCATCTGGTAGCTCCGCCGATCTCCAAATTGCGGCGTACTCTCCGCCGCCTCGCGAAATGGTCCGTAAAACGCCGACGCGTACTTGGCCGCGTAACTCAAGATGGGAATGTGCTGAAATCCCGCGGCGTCCAATCCCTGGCGAATCGCCGCGACCATCCCATCCATCATCCCGCTCGGCGCGATCACATCGGCCCCGGCCTGGGCGTGACTGACCGCCTGCCGCGCGAGAAGTTCAAGCGTCGGATCGTTGTCGACATCCATGATCCCGGTCCGGTCATTGACGATTCCACAATGCCCGTGATCGGTGTATTCACAACAGCACAGATCGGTCATGACCAGCAGAGACGGGGCGGCGGCGCGAATTGCGTGAATTGCCTGCTGAACCACCCCGGCATCATCCCACGCCGCCGACCCGGTCGCATCTTTGTGAGACGGGATTCCAAACAATAGAACCGCCGGGATTCCCAAGCTGGCAATCTCCACCGCCTCGGCGGCTGCCAAATCGACCGTGATCTGCGCCTGGCCCGGCATCGACGAAATCGGCTGCCGAATGTTGGTCCCCGAGCGAATGAACAGCGGCAGAATCAAGTCCTGTACCGACAGATCCGTTTCCCGAACAAGTGCCCGCAATCCGGGATGGCGACGGAGGCGACGCAGACGCAGCGCGGGAAAATTGGCGGCCGCGGAGTGGGATTCAGACATGCGAGAGACGAATCGAATCAGTGGGGAATGCATCTTGCCAGAGTCAGTTCAGACGGGTCACAAACCCGCCCTGCGTGGCAATCCGCGTGTCATTATACTCCTCGCGGTCCGCGTTGAGACATTTCGAGGAGCAGCGCCCGTCAGGAAGTGGGAGCGTGATACCGCTTCCCGACGAGCGCGGCTCGGTTTCCGTGTCGCAGTTTCACCGCGTCGAATCGTCGACCTACTGCCGAGTCGACCCAGCGCTCACGTCCGTTTCCCTGGCGACCTGCGTCTCGACCGCCGACAGCTTCAACAAGACCAGTTCTTCCTCGGGCTTGAGAAACCACGGCTCCCGCGCGACGATTTCCAACCCTGCGGGGAGTTGCGATCGAGACTTCTCGAAGTCGCTGACACGCGCCACGACAAACCGCGTGCCTGGAGTCTTTTCCAGCCACTGCGCCAGCGCCTCGGGGGTCTCGAACTGATCAATTCGGGAGACTCCGGTCTGATCAGCACTGTAATAGACGAGTCCCGGCCGAAAGAATCGCCAGGTGGCGATTTTCAAATCGGAATCCTGCGACGCATTGTGAATGTCGCGGGCCAGCGCGACTGTCGACTGACCGCGATCGATCTCCGCCGCCGCGACGGTGAACAGCAGCACCAGAAACAGCGCGGTCGCGGTGGTCCAGACCGCCATTGCCCGTTCGAGCCGATCGCGCGAACCGAGTCGCCAGACAAACACCGCCCCCAGCACCACCGGAATTCCCGGTCCCCACAACCACCGCGCTTCGATCCGCAAGTACATCGCGATGAACGCCGGCACACAGATGATGCCCACCCCAATGAACAGCAATGTCCCCCAGATCAACCGCCGCGCTCCTCCCTGACAAAGCTCCGGACGATCGAACCAACGCGACAGAAAACTCCCCGTGAACAACGCCAGCGCCGGGTAGGCGGGGACGACGTAATGCGGGAACTTCGTGGTCGCCATCGAAAAGAAGCCGACCCAGGTCGTCACCCACGCCAACAGCAGCAGGTCGGCGTGGCGGTGGCTCGGTTCCTGGCGAAAGCGACGCACCATCTCAATCGCCCCCGGACGCAAAAACAAAATCCAGGGGAAGAACCCGACGCAGATCGCCGCCAGATAGAACCAGGCCGGGCCGGCGTGGTTGTCCATCTTCGCGGTGAATCGATGAAAGTGATGTGTTCCAAAGAACCCAACGAGAAATTCCCCGTTCGTCCGCAACGCGACAGCCAGAAACCAGGGACCAGCGACCAGCAGCACCATCGCAATCGCCAGCAACGGTCGCATTCCCCACGCCGTTCCAAACAACCGTCCCGGTGACAGCAGCGACCCGGTGCGTCGGGCAGCGCTCCAGAGGCGGGACCAGAGGGGACTCGCTGGTTCCTCAGTCGTTTGACTCACGGCGGGAAACTCTTTCGCCAACAGCAGGAATAAACCGATCACGCAGCCGGGAAGCAAAACGCCAATCGGACCTTTCGTCAGGACGGCCGCCCCCATTGCGGCGTAGACTCCGATCCACGTCGACAGGCGCGGTTGCAATGCCGTTGGAATGGTCGCTTCCGTATCCGTCCGTGCTGGCCAGGTACCTCGCACAAAGAGGTAGACCGCCAGCGTGCAGAAGAACGTCAATTCCGCGTCACAGGCGGCGGCCCGCGCGATCACGACAAAATTCAAACTCGTCGCGAGCGCCACCGCGGACCAGAATCCCGCCCGCTCGGAATAGAGCCGTCGCCCCAGTCTCCACACCAGCAGCACGTTGGCGAGTCCGAATAACGCCGCCGGCAGCCGGGCCGCGAATTCATTCACCCCGAACAGATGAAACGACCCCATCATCAACCAGTACATGACCGGCGGCTTGTGGGAAAAGAGTTCCTGATTGAACCACGGCACAATCCAGTCGCCGCGCTCGAACATCTCCCGCGCGACCTGGGCGAAGTACGTTTCGTCGTCGTCCCACAGATGCGTGGTCTTCAGTCCGATAAGGTACACACACCCGCACAGCAGCGTCAGCAGCAGTCCGTGCCGCCACACGACGTGACGGTTGGTGGCGGTGGAATCAGCGATCGAATTCAAGGCGGGCATCCATGCCTCTCGAAACGGCCTGGACGCAGCTTGAATTTCAGCCGCGACCGGACGTGTGAAGTGTCATTGCGTCCCGCCGTCAGTTCCCATCCTTCAGCGGGGGGCGGAGTCTAGGCGCTCTGGGCGTTTTCAACAATGGCAATTCTCCCGCTTCGTTCCCGTCATATACTCCGCGCGGCCGGTGTTGAGACTTTCTGGCAGAGCCGCGCCCGTCAGGAAGCGGTTGATGATTTCCGCTTCCTGACGGGCGCGGCTCGGCGCACAGAATCGTCCGATTTCCGACCGCGCGGGGTATAATACGACTAGAACCGCCTTGGGGGTCGCGATAGCATGCGGCGTCCCTTCTTCGGGGTCCACCGCCGCGTTTTCCCTTTCAGACCTTCTATGTCGCTCTCCGCGCTCCCCCTGAGCTATTGCACGAACGTCCACCCGGGGCGAAACCTCGCCGAGGTTCTCGCTGGGCTCCGGCAATTCACCGTCCCGATGCGTGCGGTGTTTGGTCACCCCCTCGCCGCCGGTTTGTGGCTGGCGGCCCCGGTGGTCTCGGAACTCCTCGCCAAAGAGGGACGCGTCGCCGAATTCGTCCGGACGCTGGCCGACCTGGGGCTTCCCTGCCACACCCTCAACGCGTTTCCCTACGGCGATTTCCATAGTCAGAGGGTGAAGGAAAACGTCTACCTTCCGGACTGGTCCCACCCGGCGCGGTTGAAATACACCATCGATTGCGCCAAGGTTCTGGCAGCGTTACTCGCTGAGGGCGTTGAAGGGAGCATTTCCACGGTTCCGCTCGGTTTCAAAGGGTTCTCGCACTCCGAGAACTTTCTCGACGACTGCATCGGTCAACTGCTGACTTTGGCGAGGCACCTGAAGGCCCTCGAGACAGAAACCGGCCGGCTCATTCGGCTGGCGATCGAACCGGAACCATTGTGTGTGCTGGAAACGACTCCGGAAGCGTTGAGTTTCTTTGATCGACTGTTCGCAGTCGCCAGTCGGACCGGCGAACTGGATCTCGCCCGGAAGCATCTGGGGGTTTGTTACGATGTCTGCCATCAGGCGGTGGAGTTTGAATCGATCGCCGACTCGATCGGGGCGTTCGAACGGGCCGGCGTGCGACTCAACAAGATCCACATCACTTGCGCCCTGCAACTCGATGAGCCGGGGAGCAATCCCGCGGGGCGCGAGGCGCTGGCCCGCTATGTGGAAGAACGCTATCTGCATCAGACAACCGCGCGCGTCCGCACGGGTGGGGTGCTGCGACAGCTCGATTTGACAACCGAACTGGCGCGCAATCCTCCCGAGGAATTTCGGTCGGCGGACTGCTGGCGGATTCACTTCCACGTTCCCGTCGACGCCGAGCGGCTCGGCCCCCTGGGAACCACTCGCACGGAACTCAAGCAGGCGTTGGCAGCCGTCGCGAAACTTGAGTACGCGCCGCATCTGGAGGTGGAAACCTACACCTGGGAGGTACTCCCCGGGGGCACCACCGGCAAATCACCCGAGGCGCTCATTCAAGGTCTGGCCCGCGAAATGACGGCGACACGGAGCTTGTTGTCGGACCAGCCGGTTTGACACAACCCGTTTGCAAACACAGACTTTTTTCCCAACCCCTAGATCAGGTCAGCTCTGCCAACGTCGCGAAATCAAGTGGCCCCGCGTCAGTTTTAATCAACCGCTGGAACCGGTAGTTTGCCTTCCTTCCAGGCTGCCGCTTCGGCACTGTCGGCGGGGGCCGATCGAATCCGCACCCGAAAGGTGCGTGAATTCCCTCCCCGACCACCTCGCATCCGTTTCGTCACCACCTGTCCCGCCAAGTTGGAGGACTTGTTGGAATCGAGCGATGGCACATGCCACTCGGCGTACGTTCCCGCGTCGGTTTCCACCGTCACGTGGAACGCCATCGCCCGCAGTGGTGAGACGTTGGTCAGTTTCCCCTGCACTTCCAGTCGGCTGCCCGCTTCGTCGGCCCGATTCACCGCCGACATTTCCACCGTCCCCACGTTTTCGTGCGTGACCGAGATCCCTTTGGGCTTCTCGGGATCGATGACCACCTTTTGCTTCTTGATGGCGGGTTCGATCGTTGTGCGAAAGTCCCGTTCCACCTCGGCGGGGGTCTTGCCAAACGCCTCGCGAAAGTCGGCCAGTCGTTGCTCGGGGTCTTCCTTCGCCAGCGTCTGTTTGGCCGCCAGAATCCGCACATAGGCTCCGTATTGTGCCCGGTATTTCGTCACCAACAGCCAATGCAGTGCCCAGGCGCGACCGTACGCCTCTCCCGCCAGGACATCTCCCGCGAACGCCTGGTCGTTCTGCAGGATCGATTCAAAACTGACCCGGTTGGCACCGCGCACCTGCCGGGCGTAACGCGGGCTGACCAGGGTCGGGCCGATGCTTACCTTCCCTTGATTCGCTTCAAAGCCGGTCGCCAATCCTTCATCGAACCAGTGGGGCACCGCAGAGACGCGCTGAAAGATGTTGCGGTTGTACGATAACTGGTGGATCGCCTCGTGCAACGGAACTTCGAACGTTCGGCACTCCGCCAGGCGAATCGCCAGCATGTTCGTGATTCCGGAATAGAATCCCGAAATCCGCCCCACCGAGAGTCCCTGTCCCCCGGTGATCGACTGGGCATATTTCTCAAAGTCAGGCTGGGTTTCGAAGATCAGCACCGGAAGCAGATGGGTCGGTGCTTCGACTCGCAGCTTCGCCTCCTTCGCAAAGTTGGCGAAGGCGTGATCGACGTTTTTGAAAAACGACGCGACCCGTTGCAGGAAGTTCTTCGCCCGCGCTTCGCTCGCCCGGGGGAGTGGAGTACCGACGACCAGCACGTAGACGTACGGCTCTTTCACCAGGGTGAACGTGAGATCGTCGCCAAAACGTTCGACCAGCCTTCGGGCGACCTCGTCCCCCGAGAGCGGCTGGGGCCCCTCTTGGATCTTCCGCTCGACAACCGCCCCCTCGGCGACAATCCGAAACTGCCCATCCGCCAGCTCCAGCGCCATGGCCCCCTGCCCGGTCCCCGCCAGACGGGCTTCGATCTCCTCTTCGCCCCCTGTGGAGAGCCGAACGCGAAAGATGTCCGCGGACACCTGAGTCGACGGCAGGCCGAGAAACACCAGAGTGAATGCCAGCAGCCAGCGGGCGAGTCGTGGCGATTTCAAGAGGTCGGGCAGCGGCGATCTCCAGGCCGAAATTTGGCGAATCACGCGGAGTTTCATCAGGGTTCACCGGTGTACGAAGCGCGAACAGCCTTCCCGCAGCCTACCACAGAAAATCACAGATTGCGAAGTGGCCCGCCTGCCATGGATTCACACCGGTGGCGCTTCAGGCTGGTCCAGAAGACTGAACAACTCTGCAACCGAAAGTTCAAAGCCCGGAAGGACGAATTCCCCTGACAGCACGCCGTCAGAATCCAGATCGGTCACGGCGGTCGGGCTCGAAAAGACCTGCACGTGGCGACTCCGAGGATCCACCAACCAAACCAATTCGACTCCCGCCCCAAAGTAGTCTGCGACTTTTCGTTCCATTTCCCTTCGGGTGTTCGAAGGGCTCAACACCTCAATGGCCAAATTGGGAGCGACAGGCAAGATGCGTGAAGTCAGATCGCACGCGCAAAGGCGAACGTTCGAAACAAAGCCCACGTCTGGCAAGCGAATCTGGCCTGGGATCAATCGGTACGGGCCATCTGCCCCGATGACACGACCGAGTTTTCGGGGCACCACGAACTGGTTCAGCAGCGTCGCGATCCAAGTCGCCAGCCAGGCTTCCGTATGCCCCATCGCCTTCTCCAACAGCACTCCATCGATCAATTCACACAGAACATCCCCACCGGCATTCGTCGCAGTCCAGTCCGTTTCGGTGGCCAAACCCGGCGCGGGAACCTGGCGAATCCGCTCGCGGGGCAATGCGCCGAACCGGTCCGTCAGGTCTTCAAGCGTGAATGGCTTCGTAGATGTTGAATCGAGTACGGCGCTCATAGTTAGCCATGGTGAGTCAGCGTGGGAGATTATCCCGATTCGTTACTCCCGGTCGACATCACAATACGGGCAATTCAAATCCCTTGCGGTACTCCCGGCCCAAAAGTGCCTTGGCGGGTTCGTTGTCGAGAATCGTTTCGTTTTCTCCGTCGAACTTCAGCACCGAACGCGTTCGCCAGGCGATGTTCGCCAGGTGGCAGAGCATGGTGCTCTTGTGATTGATTTCAATGTCGGCGTTCGGCAGCGACCGGGTGCCGATGCAGTCGAAGAAGTTGCGCCAGTGAGCCGAATCGGTCTCACCCGGATCGTGCTTCTCCACCACGGCGTTCTTGGGATCGTAAACCACCCAGCCACGACCGTTCGATTGCAAGGTCCCTTCGGTCCCGTAGAACTCAACTCCAAACGCCTCGCCGTCGATTCCGCGGGGTGACCACGTGCGGTGTTCCCACTGAATGCAGACATTGGGGAAGTCGAAGACCGCCAGTTGCGTGTCGGGGGTTTCCTGATCGTCGTCGAAGAAATACCGGCCACCGCCGCAGGTGACGAGTGTGGGAGACTCAACCCCCACACCCCAGCGGGCGACATCCAGGCCGTGAATCCCGTTGTTGCCACATTCCCCCGTTCCGTAATCCCAACGCCAGTGCCAGTGGTAATGCACCAGGTTTTTTTTGTATCCCCGATTCGGACCGGGTCCACACCACAAGTCAAAATCGAGATTGTCGGGAGGTGCCGACACGTCGACTTTGCCAATCGCGGGCCGGATGCTGTTGATCCACGTGCGGACGAAGTTCACATCACCGAGTTTGCCACTCCGGATGTACTGCACCAGGTCGTGCATGTCGCTGGCACTGCGGCGTTGCGTGCCCACCTGGACCACCCGTTGGTATTTGCGGGCGGCCTGCACCATCCGCCGACCCTCGACCGGGTCGTGGCAGCACGGTTTTTCGACGTAGACGTCTTTACCCGCCTGACAGGCCCAGACCGTGGCGAGGGCATGCCAATGGTCGGGAGCCGCACAGACCAGAACCTGCACCGACTTGTCGTCCAGAGCGTGGCGGAAGTCTTTGGTCACTTTGGGTTCCGGCCGCCCGGCGTCGGTCCATTGTTTCACCGCCCCGGCCGCCGCTGTTGAGTCGGGATCACAAATCCAGACGATCTCCGCTTCGGGAAACTTCGCCAGCGTCGACATCAACTGCCGGCCGCGACTGTTCACTCCCATCACCGCCAGACGAATCGGCTCCCGTTTCGGTTCGGCAGGCTTGTCGTCCCCGGCGGCGTAGAGCGAACTGGCAAGCGCGGGGGAGATCAGCAATCCCGACGACAACGAGGCGGCGGTGAGAAACTGACGACGGTTCCACTCAGACATGGCGGGCCTCTGCGATTCAATGGACGCCTGGGATCAGTGTCGGTTGATGATAACCGGGACGCAGGCTGTCCGCCATCCGATCGCGGGCAGGGCTACCCGTCCGACGGCGACCTATTCGCCCGACAACGAGATCAACATCGTCTATCGAATGCAGTTTGGGAACTTGCACTTCGTGGAAAGTCTGATGGTCGGACGTCTGGTCAGCGATCCGCCGTCCCCACAATTCACGCCGCGCGGTCACTCTAGATTCTCCGAGCGGAGTTACCTGGAATGGTTTTTGAGAATTGTCGCGAGTTCCGCAAACTCGTCGGTCACATAAAATCCATTGGGTTTATACAGCCGCCTGAGCTGCTCCCACAACTCGTCCGCCAGTTCTTTTCCTGAAAACTGCTTGCCGCGAAGGTAATTCGACAAGCGTGCCGCGAGGGCGGACAGAAATTCTTTTCCGGCGAACTCCACCAGATATCGTCCGCTCGTAATCATGTCCGAGGCCGCCATCTCATCGAGTTTTGCATCAAACTGCGATTTCAGGTTGGATGGATCCAATGTAACTGCTCAATAACCCCGCGGTCGGCGCGCGGTCCGGCGGCGCTCGTCGCAGGCGTCGATTGAGTGCGCGAGTTTACGGAGGTGGAGAAGTTGCCTCAGGCCGCTGCCATTATCCGGTCTCGGG
>CAMATH010000159.1 GCA_945860955.1 Planctomicrobium piriforme | reverse complement strand
TCGTGAAGTCTACTGTGGCGAAACCGACAGAGACGTCGGGATCCCGATCGTTCTCGGTTGTTGATCGCGACGTTCGCGAAGTTCGAGTCGCCCTGCTTGAATCGACAGTTGAGCGACGCCGGCAAAATCTTCCGGGATTGGCGTCAAGAAGCAAAGATACGACCGGGACGTCGTTTCGCCAGCATCAAGATAGTCGTAGGTGCCCCGGTCCAGAATTCGGCCGGTTTTCACCAACACCGGAAAGGGTTGATGGTATCCCGTTGTGCCAAATTCCAGCCCGCGGGCCAGTCGCTGCTCTCCCTGGCGAAACCGCCAGAGATTGAGCCAGGGGTAATCCCGCGTACTCCACACATATCCCAACAGGAGTTTTTTGCCCGGATTGCTGGCGACGACCCAGCCCAATTCGGCGTCGTCGTGGAATACAAATGATGTGACGTCGGAAATCGCTTCCTTTTCGGTCCCCGTCTCCAGACGTCGCAGATCGACATCTTTTTTCAATAACCGCATACGGGGCCAAGGCGACCCAGTCTTTGGCTGCAATTCATTCCTCTTGTACAACGGTGGGGGATCGTCTTGTGAGAATCCTTCGAAGGCGTTGGTGTCGACCAGGGTCTGTTCATCCAGAAACGGAGGCGCGATCGTAGGGTGTTGGACCATGTTGTACACGCGTCCCAGTCGGGCCGTGTTGGTCACCGTTTCCACCACTTTGAACGTGGTCCCGGCGGTGTCCAGTTCCAAAACCCGACTAATGCGCAAACCCGCGAGCGGGAGTTCACAACGCATTTCGGCCGAGATCCACTGTTCCGACCGCTTCTCGGCGGTTCCCAGGTTCCAGCGGGCGTAAGGGGCTTCCCCATGGAACGGCACGCCGTTTTTCAGTTCCGCTGGCGAGGGGGCACCCCACCGATCGAGACACAGAAAGTGACCGCGAGGCGCGCCAGGCTTGGTATCGCGGGTCACCAGGTCGGCAGGAACCTCCCAATTCAGCGGATTCAGCGACTCCCCAGAAAGGCGGAACGAGACAATTGCTCCCCCGGCGGCGGCACACACGACCTCCGCCCGCTCCCCTTTCAGAACCAGCAACTCCTCTGCGAACCCGCCGCGCGCCAGAAAGTGGAACAGCAACGCAACAATGACCACGACTCCGCACAGATTTCGCATGGGGGCGACCTGGTTGACGCAGGGAAGAGGGATTTCAGACAAAATAGCCGCAGACTGACCAAAATCAAGCTGTTGGCCGCACGGGTTCTTCGCTCAGTTCGCCACGAGTGGAAGTTTTTACAATTCGCGACGCCCCCCTTTTACAATCGTCTTGACGCATTTCCCGGAGTGTGCAACATTTCGCGACGTCGGCCTTGTCTCAGGGCCGTCGCCCCTCACCCCATCCTATCCCACCGTCGCTCAGCCACCGTCCAGGCAAGGATGCCGCCTGCCGGCAATCGTCCATTTCCCGGCTCTGCAAAGGAGTGCAGTTGAAGTGAAGAAGTACGTACCGACCGCCGCTGGTCTGTTGTTTCTGCTGGCGTTCGCCGGCCTCCCCGGTCAGCGGGCTTTCGCGCAGGACCGGGCCGAGCGAGCCGAGAAGCCTGCCGACAAGGCCGAAAAGCCGCACAAGGTCGCGGTCCTGGACCTCGGGCACATCCTGCAAAACTACAGCAAGATGAAGGACTTCAATGACGAGTTTAAGGCCGAAGAGGAGCAGTTCAAGCGCGATGTGCAGGCGCAGAGCGAGAAGCTGGCCGACGTGGTGAAGTTGATGAGCGAGCTGAAGACCGGCAGCCCGGACTATGTGAAGAAGGAAAACGAGGCGGCCAAGCTGAAGTCGAATATCGACAGCTTTCAGTTACTGAAGAAACGCGACATTCAGCGCAAGATGGTGCAAGTGCAACTGGTCGTTCACCAGGAGATCCAGGACGCGGTCACGAAGGTCGCCGACCACTACGGCTACACCGTGGTCATGCGCTGCATCCGTACGGAAGGGGACACGGTTGCCCCGACCCAAATCGGCGCGGTTCTCCAGCAACCAGTCGTCTGGCATCGCAAGCGGGACGACGTGACCGACGCCGTTCTCGAGATGCTGAACCGTCGTTACGAAAAGTCGAACGGGGCGGCGGTGACGCCCGCGTCGGGAACCCGACCGGCGGGAAAGAAGCCGGCCGCCAAGCAAGCCGCAGGTGAGTAATCTCGCGGAACGACTGTTCGTACGAGTGCCAGCACGATTCACGAAGAGGTAGTCCGGATGACCACGAGGTCGCAACACACGATCGCCAGGGCGGCCGCCGTTCATGGGGTCGGCTTTCTCACGGGAGCCGACGTCACCCTGCGGTTTCTCCCCGCGCTGGAAAACGAGGGAATCTCGTTCCGGCGGACCGATCTCGTGGGAACCCCCCGCGTGCCGGCGAAAGTCGAGTACACGGTGGCGCGACAGCGACGAACCGCGATCGAGCGGGGCGGAGCGACGATCGAACTGGTCGAACACGTGATGGCGGCGCTCGCCGGATTGCAGATTGACAACTGCCGGGTTGAACTCGACGCCCCCGAGCCTCCCGGTGGCGACGGTTCGAGCCAGGCGTTCGCCGACGCGTTGCTGAGAGCTGGCATCGTCGAATTGGACTCCCCCCGGCGGTCCGTGACGCTCCGGCACCCGGTCTCTTGTGGTGAAGGGAACCAGACGATCCTGGGTATGCCCCACGCCAAAGGTGGACTGACGATTCGATATACGCTTGACTATGGTCCCAATTCTCCGATTGTGCCACAGTTTTTCGAAGTCGATGTCACGCCCGAAGCGTTTCTGAACGATATTGTCTACGCACGCACATTTGTGCTGGAGCAGGAAGCTCTGGCACTGCGGGCGATGGGATACGGTCGACGAACGACCGCGCGTGACCTGCTGATCTTTGGTCATGACGGCGTCATCGACAACACGCTGCGGGCACCCGATGAGTGCGCCCGGCATAAACTGCTCGACTGCATTGGTGATTTCGCTCTGGCCGGTTGTGATCTGGTCGGACGCGTGGAAGCCAATCGGTCGGGTCACACGCACAACGCCGAATTCGTGCGACGGCTGAAGCAATCGCACTCCGCGGAATTCTGGCAACGGCCGGAATCCCGGGCGGCCTAGGCCCCCAGCCAACTGCGCAGAAGGGAATCTCGCGAATGGCCACCACCATCTCTCGCCTGGCGGAAGTCGACCCCAAAGCCGAAATCGCCGACGATGTTTTCATCGGCCCGTTCTGCCTGGTCGGTCCGGATGTCAAGATTGGCCCCAACTGTCGACTCGACAGTCATGTGGCCCTTGTGGGGCACACGACGATCGGATCGGGGAACCGTTTCTTTCCGAACTGTGTCATCGGGGCCGAGCCCCAAGACTACAGTTACTCGGGAGCCCCGACCAGCGTCGACATCGGCGACAACAATGTGTTCCGCGAAGGAGTGACCGTTCACCGCGGCGCGGAAAAAGAAGACGGTGTCACCCGGATTGGCAATCAGAATCTCCTGATGGCCAACAGCCACGTCGCCCACAACTGCCACCTGCACGACCAAGTGGTGCTGGTCAACGGGGTGCTGTTGGGGGGACATGTCCACGTCCACGACTATGCGATCATCTCCGGCAACGCGGTCGTCCATCACTTTGCCACGCTGGGGACGCTCGCGTTCGTCAGCGGCGGGTGCCGGGTGCCGAATGACGTGCCTCCCTACATGCTCGCGGCCGGTTCCGATGACCCGCGCATTCTGGCCGTCAATCTGGTCGGAATGCAACGCCGCGGAATCGCCCCGTCGACCATCGCCTCCGTTCGCCAGGCGCACAAACTGATTTTCCGCGAACACAAAAAGCTCGACGAAGTGCGCGATCTGTTCGTCAACGATCTGGGAGGGAGCCTCCCGATTGAACTGGTGCGACTGCTCGACTTTCTGGAACGACAGAAAGACGGCAAGCAGGGCCGGCAGGGGGAAGCCCGCCGCTTCAAGCCCGTCGAAGCCGAATCCAACACCACTCACAAAATCCGGAGAGCGGCGTGAACCCACTGCGAGCGGCGGTCATTGGTACCGGGGCACTGGGCAAGCACCATGCCCGCATTCTCTCGAGTTTGCAAGGCGTGACCCTCACCGCGATCGCCGAACTCCACGAGGCCTCCGGCCGGGCCGTCGCAGACAAACACAACACCCGCTGGGTCGCCGACTATCACGACCTGCTGGGTGAAATCGACATGGCGGTTGTCGCGGTTCCGACCGTGGCTCACTTTCGCATCGCCCGGGAACTGCTGTCGGCGGGGGTCGACCTGTTCGTCGAAAAGCCGCTGACACCAACCGCCACACAGGCTCGGGAGTTGGTCGAACTGGCGGAGGAACAAGGGCGGATCCTGCAGGTAGGGCATGTCGAGCGGTTCAATCCCGGTTTCGTCGCCGCCCGCGCCGCGATTCACGATCCCAAATACATCCGTTCCGAGCGGGTCAGCCCATATACCTACCGGTCGACTGACATCGGCGTCGTGTTCGACATGATGATTCACGATATCGATCTTGTCCTGAATCTCGTCGGGGAGCCACTCGATTCCGTCGAAGCGTTTGGCGTGTCGATCATGGGGGAACACGAAGACGCCGTTCAGGCGCGGCTGCGATTCACGGGCGGGTGTATCGCCGACCTGTCGGCGAATCGCGTCAGTCCGACCACCAGCCGCGCGATGCAGGTCTGGTCGTCCGACGGTTGCGCGCAGATTGACTTCGGAGCGCGGGAGTCGCAAATTTACTCCGCGACCCCCACCCTGCTGTTTGGCACTCCTCCACTGGAACGAGTGAGACAGCCGGGGGCGAACCTGGAGCAACTGAAAGCCGAGGTCTTCGGCACCTATATCGGCATCGAGAAACCGCTGGCGACACCGCGGGATCAGTTGACGGAAGAACTGGTCGATTTTGAGCGCGCGGTCCGAACCCGGTCGACTCCGCAGGTTGATGGGGCGCAAGGGCTGGCGGCGGTTGAAGTCGCCGAGGCGATTCTGGGTTCGGTGGCGGCTCATCAGTGGGACGCGTCATCCCAGGGACGAGTGGGTGCCCTGCGAGTCGCTTCACTGGTGCCGTTGAAGAAGGCGGGCTGACATTCGGGCTGAATGTCGCATTTCCCGCGACGGGAAGTATATGATCGCGTGGTAGACTCAATTCGCGGCGCGCATCGAATTCGCTCGCGAAAAACTCCACGTCGATTGCCCGCCTGACTCCCCATGCCCGCTTCACGTCCCCCTCTGATCGTGTCAGCCCTGGTGCTGCTTCTGGTTGGGGGAGTCGCTTGGTTGTGGTTGGGAGAGCCGGTTTCGGAAGATCCGCCGACACTGCCCACTGTCGCACGGCCGGCGGTTCCGGCGGCTCCCAACGATGACGACGACTTCGTCGGCTCGGCGGTCTGTTCGAATTGCCACGCCGAAATCGCCCGTCGCTACGAAGCCAACCCGATGTTCCACGCGGCGGCCGTGAATAGCGCCGCGACGACGACGTTCTCGACGCCCGGCGAACCGAATCGCTTTCAGATCGAGTCGTATCGGTACAACGTCGATGTCGATGGAGACCAGGTGGTTCACCGGGAGGAACTGCTGGACGCCAAGGGGAAAGTCATCTGTCAGCAGTCGGCGGTCGCCGGCTATTCGATGGGATCGGGCATCCGTGGCAAGTCCTACCTCATCGATCGCGGTGGCCTCATCTACCAGTCGCCCATCTCCTGGTACACGCAGGACAAAGTCTGGGATCTCTCGCCGGGGTATTCCGTTCACATCCCAGTGACGCGATTCTATCGGCGGGTGACCGACGAATGTCTATCGTGCCATCTGGGAAGGGTGGCGATGGCGGATCGCAATGCCCCCGATCGCCTGAAGACACCGCCGTTTCTGGAACTCGGTGTGGGTTGCGAACGCTGCCATGGTCCCGGACGCAAGCATGTGGAATTGTTCGAGACGGGGAACGTCTCCCCCGAGACCGACCGGCAGATTGTCAATCCCGACAAGCTCGATCCCTGGCGGCGCGACAGTATCTGTTTTCAATGTCACCTGACCGCCAAGCGGATTCTGCGCTATGGGCGACGCCACTTTGACTTCCGCCCCGGGCAGGGGCTGGAAGAAATCTGGACGATGCTGATTCACCCCGACGACACCGTGGAAGGACGGCCGGAAAAAGCGGTCAGTCACGTCCAGGAGATGTACTCCAGCAAATGTTTCCGTGAGAGCGCGGGGAAGTTCACCTGCACCTCGTGCCATGATTCGCATGGCGTCCCGACGGCGGCCGAACGGGTCGACTTCTATCAGAAGCGCTGTCTCGAGTGTCATACGGATCGCGGTTGCACCGTCGCTGAAGCCGAGCGGCTTGCGCCACCAGCGTCGGGCTCCTGTCTCCATTGCCACATGCCGCGCCGCCGCACGGGGGACATTCCCCATTTGTCTCAGACCGATCACCGGGTCCGCAAACGACCGACGGCACCTCCCGAGATTCACAAAGACACTTCGCCAATGGTCTTTTTCCCCTTCATGGAAGCCCCTCTGGAACCGTGGGAGAATCTGCGGGCGAAGGGGCTCGCCGCTGTCGAGGAGGCAGACCCGACCACCAGCGAAGGGGCCACCCAACTGCGCGAGGCGACCGAGACATTGAAACGGGTTCACGAGATGCAGCCAGGGGACGTGAAAACCGTGCAGGCTCTCGGGGCCATCCACTTTCTGGCCGGTCAGGACGCCGAGGCGCGGCGCTGGCTGGAGAAGGGGCTGCCCTATGAGCCAAACGATGAAGAGACTCTGCGGATGCTTGGCATCGCCTGCTATCGGACCGGCGACTTCAAAGCGGGGATGGATTACCTCAAGAAGTCGATCGATCTGAATCCCTGGGATCCCGAAGTCTACGCCCGGTATGCCGTCATGGCGGCGGTCTTCAACGACTTTCCGACCGCGATCTCTGCGGCCCGGCAGGGGCTGGAAATCGCCCCCACACTGGTCCCCCTGCGGACCGACCTGGTGAAATTCCTGGAAGAGGCGGGACGCGCCCGCGAGGCGGCCGCCGAGCGACAGAAGCTGCTCCAGATCGAATCCCTGACCCAATAGTTATCCCTCATGGCTTCCGTGATTCTCGACCGGGAAGAGTACATCGAGCAGGCGTATTTTTTTCGCATGTTCCGCGACCGCTTGCTCGAAAACCTGCCGGCTCAGGAGATTCTCGATTCGATCCACGAAGAGATTCTCTCGACCACCCGGCTGCCGATGGCGATTGAGTTTCTGCGCGGTGAAGTTGTATTGAACGGACGCATCAGCGTGGGAATGTCGCACCTCCCGCACTATTTCACCCCGTTTCAGACATTCGTTTTTTCGCGAGCCGAGGAAGACCGTTCGAAATTCGATCAAATCACCGCGCTGGAGATTCTGCAACACGAGGCGTCGTATCGGGCGGGAAACGTCAGCCAGGCTGGGTTGTTTGTCTTCCAGTTCGAATCCATCAGCCGCAATCGCCTGGGATACGACCGGGGCATGGAGGCGATGTCGGGCGATTCCCAGTTCGCTAACGGAGGCTGGAAGGACTGGATCCTCCAGGTTCGCAGGCAGTTGGGTGCCACCGATTTTGGAGATTTGATCTATCATCATTCCGAGCAGTTCACGCTCGACAAACGGCGTCAGTTGGGAGACTCGGAATGGTGCCCGAAACAGCCCATTCTATTTGGAGCGAAAGAGGGGCGGATCGCCAAGGCGAACCGTGGCAAGGATCCGCTGTACATGTTCGCCGCCCTGCAACGGCAATTGGGCTACCCGGTCGTTCCCCGCCCGAAAAAAGACTTCGGCCTCGAACAGCAGGTGCCCGCGCTGCACGCCAAGCTCAGTCAGCTTGAAAAGCGGATCCAGTTGCTGGAATCGGAACTTCGCGGGTCGCTCGATCTGTCACAGTTCTATGTGAAGCCGGTCGAACTCCCGGCGGACGAACCTTAACAAAATGCCACATAAAGAAAAAAGGACTGGAGCGCTCACAACGGGGTTGGCCGGTCGCGTGGCGGCCCATTCGACGTGTCAGGTTCACCAAATTGTCACCCCGACAACCGACCTCGTTGCCGGAAACCGTCAACGATTCCGGGTCGCACGGTACCCATATTCAATGGCGAACCAGTTCGCGTACCTCTCGCGATCGACCGAGTTGGAATTTCGGTCGTCGTTCACATGGCCGATTTCGTGGATGAGGACGTTGTTGAGGTAGAAATCGCGAATCGTCTCGCGGGTCCACACCAGTCGCCAGAGCGAACCTTCGCGTCGCCATTCGCCTCCGAACATCCGCGCTTCGATTTTCTGTTGTGGACTCGGTGGGCGGTAATAAGTTTCAATCAGTGACTCTTCGATCGCATAGAGGTACACAGTCCGCCCCCATTGCATTCCGTAGCACGGAAACGACGCGCGCTTGCGAGTCATCCCGCTGAATTGGACAACCTCGACATTGCGTGTGTATTCCCGGGGCAGTTCCGCGATCCGCTGGCGGACGTCGTCGATGGACAGGACGTGAACGTAGCCCTTGCCCGGCGGTTCCGTGACGAACTTGAGCTTCCCGTCGTCACGCTGTTCGTGCCAGCGCTCGGGGGCCGAATATTCGTTCTTCTGGTCCGGGGAACGGGTCAGACGTTGCCGAAAGACGGCGGCAGGGCGAGGATCGGGGTGGCGCGGGGGCGTACGACAGCGGCTGGCGGGTTGCTGCTGCGGGGCGGTCTGGCGGGGTCGGATCGGCATGATGGAAACTGGCAACGAGGAAGTTGTCAGTCCATCCTACGCCTCGGTAAAAAGCGCGAACAAGGTGTACAGCTTAACTGGCTTACCCATATTGACTTGTGAAAAGGGTCGCCCAAGGCCCCGATCTTGGATCGATTTCCACCAGTACGACTTCGGGCGATTCCCTCCGGGATAACCGTTCGCCCACTAACGATTTACGAAAACCCCGCTCGTCGCAGACCATGTGGCGGGGAATTCGGGCCTGTCGTGGCGTGTTCAGTAAAAAACACAAACCATTTGCAGACAATGCGTTACGGCATTTTCATCACTTGGACCACGGTTTGCTCCACGGGTTGGTGGCCGGAAATTTACAGTTTTGGACGAACCGCTCCAACCTGGGTCCCAAACCGCTTCAGCGGGATCAACGCCTCGGCGATACCGGCTTTGGTTTGTGGGGCATCGGGAGTCGGTGCGAGAAAATCGGAACTCGCCGGATCGGTCGAAACGAATTTTGGGATCGCCGCCACCCGCCCCAATCGCGCCTCGACCAGACTCGGAATTTCATCGGGAGGTGGAACCTTCTCGGGCCGCGCCCGCGTCGTCCAGTTGAACGCGATCCCACCCGGAACACTGGCGATCATCGCCAGAAACTCCCGTTCCTTAAACCCGGCTCCCACCTCGGCGTCGCGCGTCTTCGATTCGACAAACAGGTTGTTGTAGAACCCCAGACCACTGGTCGCTTCACCCGGCATTTCGACGAACTGAATTGCCTGGTCGTTCTGATGGAACGTGTTCGCCGCGAGCATCAGATTGCGCCACGTTGCCCCGGTTCCCCGCAGCAAGACTCCAACTTTGGTCTGATGAAATATCGACTCTTCAATTTCCAGGTCGATCGCGCTGTTCGCCGCGGTCACACCCGCCGCAAGTGGACCAAAGAACCGACAGCCCCGAATTCGAACGCGGGCGCAGGCGTTTTCGCCGGACGGGGCCAACTCGAACCCGACCGCCTCGTCTCCTTCGGGATTTCGCAACAATACCCGATCACACAGGACTGGCGTGTTGCCAAACGATTGCACTCCCTTCAAGGCAAACCCGGCCTTGCGAAAGCCCGTCACCACCAGATTGACGAACTGAGCGCCCTCGAGGAATCCGGTCAATTGAACGGCGACGTCCTTGCCCGTCGCATCGAGTCGCACTCCCTCCAGCTTGAACCCGTCGACGCTCCCTGAGGTCGCCGAGATCGTCACGATCGGATCCCCCCCCGCCGGTGCGAGAACCGCAGGCTGCGGCCCGGGGCACACAATCTGAATTCCGCGGGGCCAGGATTCGTCCATCACAATCCGCTCGGCGAATGTCTGACCACTGGGGAGTGTGATTGTCTGGCGGGCATTGCGACTGGTGCTGCCGTTCTTTTTCGCGTCGGCCAAGGCGGCGGCCAGCGTTGTAAATTTCTCGCCCGGCCCAACTTTCAACTCACGTCGAACTGGTCCTTGGGATGTGGCGTTCTCCCTCCCTTTTTTCCCCTTCCCGCCCTTTTTCTTTCCGCCGACATCCTCGGAACCGGCGGATCCAGGATCGGTGGCTTTGTTGGCATGACCGGGGCCGCGATTCACCCACCAGACCGCCAGCACCAGACACAGAATCCCCGAGGCAAGCATCGCCAGTTGCATGGGATTGCGCCAAACGGGAACACCGGTTCGCGCCGGGTCCGCTGGGTTTTCAGTATCACTCCGGTTTTCTGGCGTGGCACGGGAAGTCACGACGCCGGGCTTCCCAACCGACGTTGGATCGGAGTTAGGGGCGCCGGTATCCGTGAACGAGAATTCCCCGCCATCTCCAGCCACATCGGCGTCGACGAATTGCGGGGCACTGGAGGGATTCAGTTCAAACTCATCCGAATCCGCGGCTCCCTGCCATTGCTCCGCGCTTCCAGCGGCCGGACCAGATTCGACCGGCGGTACTTCGACGGGAACCTGAGGCGGTGTGAGTACGGGCAATTCCCGAGTCTCACCCACATCTTCTTCCGGGTCGGAAACCGCAGGGAGGGTCGGCTCCACCATTGGTTTCGAACCGATCGGGGCCGTCGCAGCGGATTCGGAGATCTCGCGAACTGGAGCGATGGGAACCGGAACGCCGGGAGTTGGGGTGATGGGAGTTGGCGGGGCCTGGTTCTCGATCTGATTGAGAAACGCGGCGAACGCCGAGTCGGCCTCCCCTTCCGATTGGGTGGAATCGCTGGCTCCCACAGGCGCCGGCAGGGGGACCGAAGCAATCAAATTGCCCTTGGCGGCGGACTTGGATGGCCCCTTCTTCGGCGGGACGGCAGGGACCGCCCCCCCGGAAGGCGATTTCGATGGATCACGCTGCGGCTTCGTCGGCCGCGCCTTGGGGAGTGTCTGTGTGGGGGACTCACCGCCCGGGGCGGCGGGAGGGACCGCGCTGATCAGACCGCTGGAGGAACTCAACGACGCGACCGAACCACCAACCACCGGGTTCATCTCGGCCCAGGTATCTCCCCCGTTTTCCCGAAGCCAGTCGGCGAGGGTGTTCGCCAACTCCCGGGCGGTCTGATACCGATCTTCCGGCCGCTTCTGCATCATCTTTTCGACGATGAGGATCAACGACTTGGGAATTTCCGGGCGTTGACTGGCAATGGAATCGGGCTGCTTCGTCTGGTGGGCCAGCAGCCGGTTCGCCAATGTCCCTTCGTTAAAGGGAGGCCGCCCAAGTAGCATAAAGTAAAACGTGCAGCCGAGACTGTAAATGTCCGAACGAATGTCGACGCTGTGACTGTCGAGCGCCTGTTCGGGTGAGAGATAGTCGGCGGTTCCCAGAACTTTTTCGTCATGCCGTTTCGTGACGGACGATTCTTCCTTTTCATCGAAGAACCGCGCCAGACCCAGATCCAGCACCTTGATCGTCCCGCGATCATCGAGCAGCAGGTTTCCGGGCTTGATGTCGCGATGCACCATGCTCGCTTTGTGCGCCTGATTCAATCCCTCGGCGGCCTGCCGAACATATTCGGCCGCCGGGACCGGATCGAGCTTTCCCTCGACGGCGACAATCTCATGCAGCGAACGGCCGGCGACGTACTCCATCACCAGAAAGTGGATGTCTCCTTCCTGATCGACATCGTAAGCCCGCACGATGTTGCGATGGTCGAGGGCGGCGACCGCCTGCGCTTCTTTGTGAAACCGTTCGAGGTGACTGGACCCCGCCAGGCTCGCCTTCGGGAGAACCTTGAGGGCGACGCGGCGACGCATCAAGCGATGCTCGGCCAGGTAAACCGTACTCATCCCCCCAGTCCCCAGCAGGGACAACAGCCGATATTTCCCCAGAAAAAAGCCCTTATGCCGACCCTGGAGAAGCTTGTCGGCCTGCCACCGTGTGAGGATGTGCCGGTTGATGAGTTCTTCGGCGATCCGCAGCGTGTCGGCGGCGACCGCAGGGTCGGCGTTGATCTCCCGCATCGCGGCGCGCAACGTCTCCGTTTCAACCAGCCCGCATTGGCGGACCAGTCCAACGAAAACTTCTGGCGTGAGCTTGGTTGATGGGGGCATGCGAACGCGTGCGGATGAGGAGTTGTCCCGTCAGGTTAACGGGAGCCGATCGCATCTTCCAGCGGAATTGGAGATTCGTATCGCCGTCTCTCGGCACAGCGTGTGGCGCACCGGGATGATTGCGGAGGAGAATGCCGCTCGTTACGCTGAATCGAGCGCGGTTGATGGATCGCGGCACTGGGAAATTCCGTTGGTTTGATTTTGGTCGAGTGGGCGTCCTGATGACGGCAAGCGAGTTTCGGCAATTTGCGGCGCTGCTGGCGATTCCCCTCGTGGGAGCGGTGCTGTTGCTCGTCGCCATGGGGGTTCCCACATTGCGGGCAGCGGTGAAACTGCATCGCCGACTGACCCGACGTAACGCCCGTGGACGACGAGTCGCGGAACCGTCAGTCGCGCGGTCACTGGGAATCGTCGCGGCGATCATCCCGATCAATATTGTCTTGGTGTGGGGACTTTGCGCGGCGCTACTCCTGGGAAGCGACCGCACCACGGAATTCACCAACACTGTGATGGTTTACCTCATCAGCATTCCACTCTGCTTCCTGGCGACAACGCTGGTGTTATCCAGGCTTCTGCCCGCGTCGCTTCAGATGTCGCTGGGAGTGACCGCCTGCCTCGTGAGCGTGAGTGCCGGTGTCGCCGGGGCACTGGCATGCGAAATTCCCGTGTTTCGCGCGATTTTTCGCCTGATTTTCGGATTCTGACCGAAAGTCGGATTCAACTCTCCCCGATTCCCACCTTCGATTCAACACGGAATGTCTGATCCCATCCCACCGGATTCCGATTCGCGGAACGGAACTGAGAGTGCCGGGGGTCACTTACCCCATCAGCTTGGATTGCCGCTGACCCTGATCGGCGGAGCGATCGCGGTGTTGTGGATGCTCGATCGGATCGCGCCCCTGCCCCTGCCGATGCCGCTTGCCTGGCACCAGTATCGCGCCGTGTGGGGCGGCTTGGGGCTGGCGGCCGCATTGTTCGGATTGTGGATTCAACGTGATCGACAGGCGATCGGACCGACCGGCTCCGGCCCGCCTCGCGGCGGCTGGCGGCCCCGCCTGCCTGGCCTGCGATTCCATCGGGTCGTAGTGTATTCCCGTCCGGGTTGCCATCTTTGCGATGACGCCAAAGAGCTGCTGGCCGACTACCACGAGTTTCTTCCGGAATTGGAAGAAATCGATATTGAGGGTGATGAGGAATTGAAAGCTCGATATGGGCTGTTGATTCCGGTGATTGAGTTTGACGGGCGTGAGCGATTTCGCGGACGCATTGATGAAGCGTTGCTTCGGCGGTTGATTGATGCGACGCCACCTCGGTAGATGGGGGGAGGATTCTGTTGGACGGGGCGGGTTCAGGGGGCCGACGCCGCCCCGCTCCCCTGGGTGGGCCTGGTTTGTCCTCGAATCAGGGTACGCAGGTCGCTGGCGGCGGATTCCCAACCTCCACTTTTCGCCTTGGCCGAGATTTTTTCGAGTGCGATGAACCCTACTTCTGAAAGTTGCCGGGTGTCATGCAGTCGTTTCAATTCTGCGGTCGACTGGTCCAGCAATTCGGGACTTCGCGCGGTGATCGCCGTCCACAACGCGTCGACCGTCTTGAAGCACTCGTCGTCACCCAGGACCTGGGGTGGTTTGCCGCAGCCAGACGTCACCAATGCGATCAGGCAGACTACGCTCCAGGGAAAAGCCCGCATGAACTGGAAACTAGAAGTCCCCATCGATCACCTCTCTGCCGTTCCGGGTGGAGAGGGACACCCACGTGAGCGAATTCATCACCTCTGAGACGAAGCGGACGGAACCGTCCCCCATCAATACATGAGCTCCTCCCACATGGTCCGACTGCATCTGGTCGGTGTGGCCGAACGGATTGTTCGGCGCGTGAATGATGACTTGCGGATGGTCGTGCGTGTCGGGGCCGCTGTGGGCTCCCACCAGACAGCCGGCGCTGTTGCACTCCGAGGGCCAGCCCGGTTTCGGACAGGTGGCCGCGAAGGGGACGACTCCGTACCAGGTCTTGTCACTCAACGTCGAACTGTGTTCGCCGATGAAGATTGTGGTTGTCAGACCGTCGCGAACGTCAGCCGCGCGGATGCGCGAGTTCCGGTAGAACGGGCCATCCTGCACGACGGAAGCACCCGTCGCGGGGATCGGCTCGGGTAGGGAGAAGTCTGCCGAGTAGGCCGGCGCGCGCCCCCAGGGCTGATGTATGCCGACGTTGGTCACGTAATGCGAATGCGCGAAGAGCAACTCGGGGGAGAATGCCACGGGATTGGCCGGCGCGGCGGATGATCCCGTCGTCCATTTTTGAACCTGGAACCCATCACTGCCGCCGGAACAGGAGGGGCACAGAAAGACCGGCAACTTCGTTTTGGCGAGAGCGGCGTTCGCCGGCGCCCAGCACGGAATCGAGAAGTTGAGGCTCTGGTACAAGGGGGCCTGATCCAACTGCGGCAATAGCAGCGTTCCCCAAGCGAATCCCGAGGGACCGTTCGCGTTGTCGTCGGGAAATGGCAATCCATACAGGGTTCCCGAAACGCCGACCGACCCGACGTACGCGGGAGGATAGACACCATGGGTGTCGTGATAGTTGTGGATCGCCAGCCCAATCTGCTTGAGGTTATTCTTGCACTGCGAACGCCGGGCCGCCTCGCGCGCCTGCTGGACCGCCGGCAGGATCAGCGCGACCAGAATCCCGATGATCGCGATGACCACCAGCAGCTCAATGAGTGTGAACCCGCGCCGGCGAAAGCACGGCGCTTGTGAGAACCGCCGCAGCATGCGAACTCCCTGTGCTAACTTTGAAAAACGCCAGAACGCCATGTTGAATGGGGTGAAGATCCAAATTCTACGAATAATAGAAATGTTTTCAATGGATAACTCAAAATATTTTTGACTGATCAAAAACTCCGGCGACGAATGAGTGGGGTTCGAATTGGCAGAGATGCGAACCAATGCCATCGACACGCAACTGAGCTCGGATCTGATTCACCTGCCAGGCGAGCCGGCAAGGGGGCTGCTCTCCGTGCGGGCACACGAGGTTAGAACTTGTTCAATAATCAATTTCGTGGTTTGAGAAACCGCAGGGAGAAATCGAATGGATAGGTTTTCAAGGGATTGCCAATGCGTTCCATGAATTCCGAGTCGTCCTCCGTTGGTCGACTCCTGGAGGAACGCCATCGATTCGCCGCAGGACGTCGCGGCGTCGGCCGCAACAATTCGGGGAATTCCATGATCGCAAGCGGGTGCGTTTGGAGTGCGGGAGCTTGTTCCCGCCGTTCCTTCATCCTCACTCAAGTGCGGAGTACGGCCCTGAACTCATGGAACGCTTTGGCAATTCCGTGAAAACCTAGCGTCACCCGCCGCTGGCCCCCACGACGCACTTCGGCACTCGCCCTGCCGACCGTCCGTGAAACAAGCAACAATCACAGTGTCTGTTTTGGACCGGTTCTTAGCCTCCGATCTCATTCATCCGCCCCTCAAGGGGGCAGGGGTCTCGAATGCGAAATGTCTCAATTGGTACCGCGCTCAGTATATTCGCTCCCCGCGAATTGAGCGCGGTGACAACTGCCGGTCGTCGAAATGCAAACGGGTCGAGAAGTGGACTGACCACTCCTCGACCCGTTCTGTTTCTTCGCTTTGATAGCGGTTTGCAAACCCGACCGCGCGGGGCTCTGCCTCACCCGGCGAGATTCCCGATCACTACTCCTTCAGGAGTGTCTGGATCATCTCGTCGAGATCGTGGGCGTTCTTGTCGCCACTGCCAACGCGGATCATTCGGATGATCCCTTTACGGTCGATCAGAACCGCTTGTGGGATCCCGGTCACTCCATATTCCTGCTGAAAGGTACTCGCCTTTGGTGTGATCGCGAAGCGGTGTGTCAGCTTGTGGTGAGCGGCGAAGTCGGCCATGGCCGCCCGTTCGTCATCCGGCGACAGGTCGGCGACCCGTTTCGGGCGGTTTGTGTCGGAATCCCAGCCGTATTCGTAATACCGCGTCATCCCCAGAATCTCGAATCCCTGCGGTCCGTATTTTTCCTTCCATTCCCGCAGGTGGGGAAATGTCGCGATACACGGACCGCACCAGACTGCCCAAAAGTCGAGCAACACGACCTTGCCCGCGAGCTCTCCCTCCGCGATCGGCTCGCCATTCGCCCAGGCTTCTACATCCAGGGGAAGCGCCGGCTTGCCAATCAGCACCAACCGCTTCCGCTCGGCGGCCACCATTTGTTCCAGTGCCGCGGTCCCCCGCAACGCGTTGTCCAGTAATCCCTTCTGAGCCCCCTCTTTTTTCGCAAGCGCCGTCAGAAATACCCGATGCTCGGCAATCAATTTGTCCGCTTCATCAGGCTGTGCCTGGGCGAGTTCACGAATCGCCTGGGACTGTCCCGACAAATACGAAGACAACAGAATCTGATTGCCGGGGTGCTTTTCCGTTTGCTCGCGAACAAATTTCCGATACGCCTGCCGCCGTTCGGCAACCCCCTCACCCCCGGTCGCCTGGGCAATACTCAATTCCACATCCATCACCCGGGCCAATCGGGCAGCCCAATCCGCGTTCTCTGGCTTGGCGTCAAAGCCGACCTGACTCGTTTTCAACTCGGTCGCCAGAAGGTGTTTGGCGTCGTCGAGTTTTCCCGTGCGAAACCTCATTTGCACCAGAGTGAGACGCAAGTCCCCCTGAACCGAACCCAACGCGACCGCTTCGTCCGACTTCACCCGCTCATCAACCGCCTCCAGCGACTGCGTCAGAACCTCCGTCGCCTTGTCCAACTGATTGGCCCGCTGAAGCGCCTGCGACGCCATATTCACCGACTGCGACAGCGCGCCGGGCGGGAGTTTCCCGTCCCGAAAAGTTTGAAGCTGTTTCTTATGGAAAATCGTCGCATGTTCCGCCGCCGGTTCCGCTTTTCCCGCCCGCATCAACGCCGAAAACAACAACGGACGCAGCGGGGCGAGTTCCGGAGCGTCGGGGGATTCTTTCAGCGCCTCTTGAAACGCGGCCTCGGCTTCGTCGGCTTTGCTCTCCGACACCAATTCTCGAATCTTGGCCACTTGGTCGGCCACATCGGCCCCTTGAGCGATGGCCACACAACCGAACGCGAACAGCAAACAGACAGAGACGACTCGGACCATCGTGGCACCCTCGGCGATCAATGAAACAGCAGGTCCGTCGGCAAATGTGGTCCAAGACCGCAGCCAGGCCCGCGACTCGGCGGAAATCATGCCTTAGATTCACGGGAAATGCCACTGTACCGACAACCGGTCACCGCTCCGTAGTTCACTGTCTGTCCCCCGCTATCGCCCCGGACTTTCCAAAACAGTTACACTCAGACTCCGCAGGCTCGAAAATGAGGTGCTTACGCAGAGCCGCGCCCGTCAGGAATCGGTTTCCGTTGACCGCTTCCTGACGGGCGCGGCGCTGGTTCGATACCGGG
>CAMATH010000158.1 GCA_945860955.1 Planctomicrobium piriforme | reverse complement strand
GATCTGCTACCGGGGGCCACCCAAAGTCAGCGGGTGGCGACCGGTTTTCTGCGGAACTCGATGATCAATGAAGAGGGAGGGGTCGATCCGGAACAGTTCCGGATGGAGGCGATGTTCGATCGTATGGACGCCATTGGCAAAAGCATGCTGGGGCTCACAATTCAATGTGCCCAGTGTCATAACCACAAATACGATCCGTTCACGCAGGAGGATTACTATAAAATCTTCGCCTTCCTGAATAACGACCACGAGGCGAGCATCGCGGTTTACACTGCCACCGAACTGCAACGCCGGGCCGACATTTTTCGGCAGATCTCCGACCTGGAACAAAAGCTCCGCCACGATCATCCCGACTGGAACGAGAAACTGGCGGCATGGGAAAACCTCGTGAAGGGAAATCAGACCGCCTGGGAGATTGTGCGGCCGGAACTCGACGCGAGCGGCGGTCAAAAACACTACGTCCTGGAGGATGGTTCCATTTTGGCGGCCGGTTACGCGCCGACCAAGCACACCACCGAATTCACGATCACCACCAAATCCCCCAAGGTCGCGGCCCTGCGACTGGAACTGCTGAATGATCCCAATCTCCCTCTGGGAGGGCCGGGGCGTTCGATCGACGGACTGTTCGCGCTCACGGAGTTCAAGGCGACGGCGGCCCCCGCTGACAAGCCCGATCAGAAGACCGAACTCAAATTCGTCAACGCGACCGCCGACGTCAATCCTGCGGAAGCGCCCCTCGCCCCCCTCTTCTACGACAAGACCGACAAGCGTCGGGTCACAGGTCCCCTGGAATACGCGCTGGATGGAAAAGATGAAACCGCCTGGAGCATCGACATCGGCCCCGGGCGGAGCAACGTCCCGCGAAATGCCGTCTTTCCAGTGCAGACGGCGTTGGAAAACCCGGCGGGCTGGATCATCACCTATCGGCTCACCCAGAATCACGGCGGCTGGAACAGCGACGACAATCAGAACAACAACCTGGGTCGCTTTCGGCTGAGTCTGACCTCAGCCGACAAGGCGACCGCCGACACTGTTCCCGCCGCTCTCCGCGCGATCCTGGCGATTCCCGCCGACCAGCGCAGCGTGGCGCAGACGAACGCGTTGTTCAGCCATTTCCGCACGACGGTGGCCGAATGGCAGCCGACAAATGAGCAGATCGAAGCGCTGTGGAAGCAGCATCCGCCGGGGGCTTCGCAACTGGCGCTGGTCGCCCGTGACCTGCCGCGCGACACGCGGATGCTGGAGCGGGGGGACTTTCTGAAGCCGGGCCGGCCGATCGGCACGGGGGTGCCCGCGTTTTTGAATCCATTGCCGGCGGGGGCTCCCGCCAATCGGCTCACATTCGCCCGCTGGCTGACGTCACGCGAGGCGCCGACCGTCGCGCGGTCGATGGTGAACCGTGTCTGGCAGACGTATTTTGGTCAGGGAATCGTTTCGACCAGTGAAGACTTGGGGTCGCAAAGTGACGCGCCCTCGCATCCCGAGTTGCTTGACTGGCTGACGGTCGAATTGATGGATCGGGGCTGGAGTTTGAAGGAACTGCACCGGTTGATCGTCACGTCGGCGACGTATCGGCAGTCGAGCCGGGTCTCACCCGAACTGGCCGCCCGTGATCCGCAAAACCGCCTGCTCGCCCGGGGACCGCGGTTTCGAGTCGAAGCCGAGATTGTCCGGGATTCGGCCCTGGCCGCGAGTGGCCTGCTGACTGATAAAGTGGGTGGCCCCAGTGTGTTCCCGCCCGCTCCCGATTTTCTATTCCAGCCCCCGGCGAGTTACGGCCCCAAGACTTGGAAGGAAGAGCAGGGAGAGAATCGCTATCGTCGGGCGCTGTACACGTTCCGGTTCCGATCGGTGCCATACCCCGCGCTGCAGGCGTTTGACGCGCCGAATGGCGATTACTCGTGCGTGCGACGGACGCGGTCGAACACGCCTTTGCAGGCGCTCACCGGGCTGAACGAAACGCTCTTCATGGAATGTGCCCGCGCTCTGGCGCAACGCACATTGCGCGAAGGGGGAGACAACGACACCGACCGGATCGCGTTCGCCTTCCGCGCCTGTGTTTCGCGTGCCCCGTCCGAGCGCGAACGGCAGCTTCTTCTGGGGCTGCTTCAGAAAGAGGCGGCGCGGTTTGAAACTCCGGACGCGAAGCCTTGGGAGTTGGCGGCGAATGACCCGGCGAATCCCCCCGCGCTTCCCGCGGGCGCGACTCCTGCCCAGGCCGCCGCCTGGACCGCGCTCTCCCGCGTTCTGCTCAACCTCGACGAAGCGATCTCCAAAGAATGAGTGGGTGGCACTTTCCTGCCCCAATCGAGCGCCGCGATCCGACCCCAGTTCGTACACCGCCCTTCGACTTTCATTCACCACCATGAACTGCCAACACGAACTCCATCGCCATTGTGAGCCACAGTCACTCGCCCGACGCTGGTTCCTTCAACAATGTGGCGTCGGGCTGGGTGCGGTCGCGTTGCGGTCGCTGCTGGGGCCGGGAGCCGAGTCGGCCGTTGCCGCCCCGGCCGCGGTCAACCCCCTCGCCCCCAAACAGCCACACTTCCAGCCCAAAGCGAAGCGGGTGATCTTTCTCTTCATGGCCGGAGCTCCCAGCCATTTGGAGCTGTTCGACAACAAGCCGGAACTTTCCAAGTTTGATGGCACCTTGCCCCCGCCGGAGCTGTTGCAAGGGTACCGGGCGGCGTTCATCAATCCCAAATCCAAGCTGCTGGGACCAAAGTTCAAATTCGCCCGGCACGGGCAATCGGGAGCCGAGCTGTCGGAGTTGCTGCCCCACCTGGCGACGGTCGCTGACGACATCGCGATCGTCAAATCGATGGTGACCGACGCCTTTAACCACGCTCCCGGTCAGATCCTCATGAGTACCGGCGCTCAACAGTTTGGCCGCCCGAGTATGGGGTCGTGGGTGACGTATGGTCTGGGAAGCCAGACAGAAGACCTTCCCGGGTTTATCGTGTTCAGTTCGGGAAAGAAAGGCCCCAGTGGCGGGAGTTCCAACTGGGGGAGCGGGTTCCTCCCCACCGTCCATCAGGGGGTGCCGTTTCGTGGCGGGGCTGAGCCGGTGTTGTTTTTGTCCAACCCGCGCGGTGTCGATCGCGCGACGCAACGGGACTCGCTCGACGCGCTGCGCGACCTCAACCAATTGCGGCTCGAAGAAGTGGGTGACCCCGAAATCGCCACGCGCATCAATTCGTTCGAAATGGCGTTCCGCATGCAGCAGAGCGCCCCGGACCTGATGGATCTGTCAAACGAACCGAAGCACGTTCTGGAGATGTACGGAGCCGAACCGGGCAAGGCGTCGTTCGCCAACAACTGTCTTCTCGCCCGACGGCTGGTCGAAAAGGGGGTGCGGTTTGTCGAGTTGTTCCATGAATCGTGGGATCAGCATGGCAATCTGGTGGGGGATCTCAAAAAGAACTGCGCCGACACCGACCAGGCGTGTGCCGCGTTGTTGAAGGATCTGAAGCAGCGCGGACTTCTCGCCGACACGCTGGTTGTGTGGGGAGGGGAGTTTGGCCGGACACCCATGGTGCAGGGAGGGAGCGACGGCCGCGACCATCACCCGAATGCGTTCAGCATGTGGCTGGCGGGGGGCGGGGTGAAACCGGGAATCACGCTCGGGGAGAGTGATCCGTTCGGCTTCAACGCAACCGCTGACCGGGTGCATGTGCATGACCTGCACGCGACCATGCTGCACCTGCTGGGCTTCGATCACCTGCGGTTGACCTACCGCTTCCAAGGCCGCGATTTTCGCCTGACCGACGTGCATGGCGAAGTCGTACAGAAACTTTTGGCGTAGCGCGAGCCGAGAAGGGAAACCGATGAGCGACGAAGAGAAACCCAAGCGGGGGTCGTCCCGCGCCGCGGGACACTCCGGTTCGGGAGCCGATCCCGCGAGTGCCCTGGAACTTTCCGCGCTCCCGACCGACCGACTCACGTCGGCCGACGCGTATCGCGGTTTCGTGATGTTTCTGATGATGGCGGAGGTGTTGCGGTTCTCCGCTGTCGCGAAGGCTTTCCCCGAGAGTTCCTTCTGGAAGTTTCTGGCGTTTCATCAGTCGCATGTCGAATGGACCGGCTGTTCGCTGCACGACTTGATCCAGCCTTCGTTTTCGTTTCTGGTCGGACTGTCGCTCCCGTTTTCGATCGCCAGCCGACAACGCCGTGGCCAGGGATTCTGGCACATGTTCCTGCACGCCGAGTTGCGGGCCGTGGTGTTAGTGCTGTTGGGAGTGTGGCTCCGTTCCACGCATGCGTCGCAAACCCACTGGACGTTTGAGGACACTCTCAGCCAGATCGGGCTCGGTTACGTGTTTCTGTTCCTGTTGGGGTTTACCTCGCTGTGGGGGCAATTGACGGCGTTTCTCGTGATCATCGTGGGATACTGGGGAGCGTTCGCCTGGTATCAGCTCCCCGGTCCCGACTTCGACTACGCCGCCGTCAAAGTTCCCGCCGACTGGGCCGAACAGCACAACTTCTCTGGCTTCATGGAACACTGGAACAAAAACAGCAACCTGGCGTGGAAGTTCGACACCTGGTTCCTGAATCTCTTTCCCCGGGAGAAACCGTGGGAAGCGAACGGCGGAGGTTACAGCACGCTGAGTTTCATCCCGACTCTGGGGACGATGGTCCTGGGACTGCTGGCGGGGGGACTCGGCCGGCTGACTGTTCCCGGCTGGAAAAAGCTGCTGTTCTTCGCCACCGCTGGCGTCGCCTGCCTCGGTTTGGGGTATGGTGCCGAGCATTTCGGAATCTGCCCGAGCGTGAAGCGGATCTGGACCCCCGCGTGGACCTTGTTCAGCGGCGGCTGGTGCTTTCTGTTGCTGGCGCTGTTTTACGCGATCCTCGACCTGGGGAAATTCCGGGGCTGGGCGTTTCCGCTGGTGGTGATCGGCATGAACTCGATCGCCGCCTACTGCCTGGCGCACGGTTTCGACGCCTACCTGTCCAAGAATCTGCAGACCCATTTCGGTCCGAACTGGGCGAGACTGTTGGGCGAAGAGTACGCCACGCTGCTGCACGGCGGTGTGATTCTGACGCTTCTCTGGCTGATCTTGTTCTGGATGTACCGGCGCAAGGTGTTTGTGCGGATCTGAACCATCGACCGTAACATGATACCCAACTTCCCCACTCGGCTTCTCCGCACGACAGTGTTGTGCGTGATCTGTCTGGCGGCATTCGGAACGCGCTCCTTGCGCGCCGTCGAACCGGTCCGATTTAGTCGCGATGTGTTGCCAATCCTCGCCGACCATTGCTTCCATTGTCACGGTCCGGACGAAGGGAAACGCAAAGGGGACTTGCGTCTCGATACCCGTGAAGGCGCGCTGGCGGCGCTATCGGTCGACCAGCCGGCGGACAGTGAATTTCTCCGACGAATCCACAGCACAGATCCCGACGAGCGGATGCCTCCACCCTCACCCCAGCGCAAGGGACTTTCGGACCAGCAGATACAAACGCTGGAGCGGTGGATCGCCGAGGGTGCGGTCTGGGGGCGACACTGGGCGTTTGAACCGGTCACCCGCCCACAACTTCCTTCCGATGCTCCCCATCCGGTCGATGCGTTCGTTGTCTCCCGACTGAAAGCCGAGGGACTGACTCTTTCGCCCCCAGCGCCGCGTCACACTCTCGCCCGCCGGGCGTCGTTTGACATCACGGGCCTTCCCCCGACATTCGAGGAAATCACTCGTTTTGAACAGGACGACTCCCCGGACGCCTGGGACCAATGGGTCGACCGATTGCTCGCGTCGGAACACTTCGGCGAGCGGATGGCGATGTGGTGGCTCGACGCTGCCCGATACTCGGATACGGATGGGTACCAGCGGGATGACACGCGGACCAACTGGCCGTGGCGCGACTGGGTGATCGGAGCATTCAACCGCAATCTGCCGTTCGATCAATTCACGATCGAGCAGTTCGCGGGGGATCTGTTGGATGGGGCGACCGATGAACAGCGTCTGGCGACTTCGTTTCACCGCAATCATATGACGAACGGCGAAGGAGGACGCGACCCGGAGGAGTCTCGAATCGAATATGTCATCGATCGCGTCAACACGGTGGGAACCGTCTGGCTTGGGTTGACGCTGGGGTGTTGCCAGTGCCATTCGCACAAGTTCGATCCCATCGCACAGCGCGACTACTACTCACTGACGGCGTTCTTCAATTCCATCGACGAGGACGGGTCGGCCGGCAGGAGCGCCAAGCCGTATTTGGCGTACTCTTCGCCCCACGTCGCGCCCGCGCGGCGCGAGGCCGAGTCACTGATGGCGGCCCGCCAGGCCCGAGTGGACGCGGCAATGAAAAACGGGAACAGGCGGTTCGAAACCTGGCTGTTCATCCAGACTGAACTGACGAAAGAACCGCCTCAGCCCTGGCATCCCATCGTCGGCGCGCGGCTGGAAGCGACCGAGGGAACCGTGCTGTCCCAGGAGCCGGATGGGACCGTGGTCGCCAGCGGACCGAACCCCCGGCAGGATGATTATCGTGTCATCGCGCCGGTCACTTTGGACCGGGTCACGGGGATTCGCCTGGAAGTCTTTCCCCATGAATCGCACACCAAGGGGGCCTATTCCCGCGGCGCGGAAGGACATTTTCTGCTGACGGATGTGAAAGCCCAGGTCCGTCGCAAAGGGGACACCCAAGTTCGCGACCTTGTCATCGCCAGCGCCGTCGCCGACCATTCCGACGACCCGGCGAAACACGAAGGTTACGGCAATATCGCGCATGTGCTGGATGACGATCCGCGCAATGGCTGGAGTACGCGCGACGAGACCGAGGTCAAGCGACACGTCGCCGTCTTAGCGCTCGCCACGCCGCTGAAACTCGCCGCTGACGAGGAACTGGTCTTCGAACTCAGGCAGCGGTCGACTCTGGGGGACGCCAATCTCGCTCGATTTCGCGTTTCCGTGACGAATCAACGCGGGCCGGCGGTACTGACTGTTGGGGAAATGCCGCTGGAACGGCTGTGGAAACTACCCGCCGGGGGAGTCGCGGCAATTCCCGACGACCTGCGCGAGCAGTTACGGGAACAGTTTTTCGCCGACCACGCTCCGGTGGTCGCGGCACGGGAATCGCTGGCTCGTGCGAAGCGGCAGTTGGATGAGGTCGTGGCGGCTGAAAAAGTCGAAGTGATGGTATTGGCCGAGCGGGCGGAACCCCGGGAGACTCATCTGCTGGTGCGCGGTCAATGGGACAGAAAGGGAGACAAGGTCACCTGTGACGTTCCCGCGGCCGTCGCCCCGTGGCCGGCCGATCTTCCACGCAGCCGACTCGGACTGGCGCAATGGCTGGTCTCCCGCGACAATCCCCTCGCGGCCCGGGTGTTCGTCAATCATGTCTGGCAGCTTTTGTTTGGTTCCGGACTGGTTCGCACGCCCGAAGATTTCGGCCTGCAGGGGGAACGTCCGACCCATCCCGAATTGCTCGACTGGCTGGCGGCGGACTTCATGGAGAATGGCTGGAACATCAAACGGCTGATCCGCCAGATTGTCACCAGCCAGACGTATCGGCAAAGTTCGCGGGCGACCGCCGACATGTTGGCGCGGGATCCCCAGAACCGGTTGCTGGCCCGTGGTGCCCGGTACCGGCTTCCCAGTTGGATGCTGCGTGACGCGGCGCTGCGGTCGGCGGGTCTTTTGGTCACGACGGTGGGTGGCCCCCCGGTCCGTCCCTGGCAGCCCGACGGCGTGTGGGAAGAGAACTTCATGGGGCGGTTTCACTATGAGCCGAGCGACGGCACCGCGCAATACCGCAGATCGCTGTACGCCTTCTGGCGCCGATCGATCGCGCCGACGTTTCTGTTTGACACGGCACAGCGTCGCGTGTGTGAAGTGCGGCTGTCGCGCACGAATACGCCATTGCAGGCGCTCACACTCCTGAATGACGTCAACTACCTGAACGCGTCGTACGCGATCGCCGTCCGGGCGGTGCGTGCCTCCCCGGAACCCGCCGACCGCGTCCGTCAAATCTTCCGAACGGTTCTGGGACGCGTTCCCGCCGATCGGGAGGTGCGGGTTTTGCTGCGTGAAAGTGAGAAAGCCCGTCAGCACTTTGGGCAATCCCCGCAGGAAACACGGGCGTTTCTCCAAGGGGTGAGCTGGAATTTTGAGGATGGCGCGCCAGACTTGGTGGTGCGGCTTGAAACCGACCTCGCACGGGCGGATCTCGCCAGCGCGGTGCTGACTGCCAGCCTGATACTGAACCTGGACGAGGCGATCAGTCATGAGTGAATCGGAAGAGTTCGAGACACTCCGCTTGCGACTGTCGCGGCGGATGTTTCTGGGGCGTGGATGCGGACTCCCTTTGGGAGCGACCGCGCTCGCCGGGCTGCTGGCCCGTTCGCGTGCGTCACTTGCTGACCAGGGGCCGGCCGGCTCGCCACTCGCCCCGCTGTTGCCCCATTTTCCCGCGACCGCCCGGCGGGTGATTTTTCTCACTCAATCCGGGGGCCCCTCGCAACTGGAACTGTTTGACGAGAAGCCCGGTTTGGAAAAGTGGGCGGGGCAGGAGCTTCCGGATTCGGTCCGACAAGGACAGCGGCTGACGACGATGACGGCCAGCCAGAAGCAGTTGATCATGCCGTCGCGGACGAAGTTTGAACGCTGCGGGCAGAGCGGCGCGACAATTGGCGAGTGGCTGCCACACACGAAGCGGGTCGCCGACGATCTCTGTTTCATCAAGTCAATGTACACAGACCAGATCAATCACGGTCCGGCGATGACGCAGTTTCTCACCGGGAACCAGATCCCCGGCCGACCCACGGCTGGCTCGTGGGTCAGCTACGGTCTGGGAAGCGAGAACCGCGATCTTCCCGATTATCTGGTGCTGATCTCCAAGATGCAGCGTCCCAGCGATCAGCCGTTGTACGATCACTACTGGGGTAGCGGTTTTCTGCCATCCCGCTATCAGGGGGTGAAGCTGCGCAACGCCCGCGAACCGGTGCTGTATTTGCGAGATCCCGAGGGGCTGACTCGCGAATTGCGGCGGGGAATGCTGGATGGATTGGCCGAACTCAACGACATGCGGTATGAAGTGTCGGGCGATCCGGAAATCCTGACACGGGTGCGGCAGTACGAGATGGCGTTTCGGATGCAGACGAGCGTTCCGGAGCTGATTGACCTGCGCGACGAGACCGAGGCGACGTTTGAGCTTTACGGTCCCGACTCGCGGCGACCGGGTAGCTACGCGGCCAATTGCATCATGGCGCGGCGGCTCGCCGAGCGGGGGGTGCGGTTCATTCAACTCTTTCATCCCGACTGGGATCACCACAGCCGACTGACGAGCTGGTGTACGGCGCGCTGCCGGGACACCGACCAAGCGACTTCTGCCCTGATCACCGATCTGAAACGACGGGGACTACTCGACGACACGCTGGTGATCTGGGGCGGCGAGTTTGGCCGGGGTGTGGCGGGGCAAGGGAAGTGGGACAGTCCTGAAGCCGGGCGCGACCACCATCCGCGGTGTTACACGATCTGGATGGCGGGAGGGGGAATTCGCCCCGGCATGACATACGGTGCCACCGATGATTTCAGTTACAACGTCGCCGAGGGGGCGATGCATGTGCGCAACCTGCACGCGACAGTGCTGCACTTGCTGGGGATCGATCATGAACGGCTGTCGTACCGGCTGCAGGGGCTCGACTTCCGTCTGACGGGAGTCGAACCGGCCCAGGTCGTGTCGCAGATTCTGAGTTGACCGATTTTTGTGAAGCGACACCGTCAACCCATATCGGCAAGCAGGTCATTCCACGTTTCCACGTCGAGCAATCGGACAGCGAGACGTTCGAGGACAACAGGCTCGGTAATCGCCGCGATGGCCTTGCGGATTTTCACTGGAGGTTTGCCGAAGCGTTTTGTCCCCAGCGCCAGCAACATCCGGCGGGACCCTTCTTCGCGACCTTCTTCCAGAATCGCCTGGTAGGTGACGGATTCTTTCATGGAACGAACTCCCCGCAACAGTTGATTGACGAACGCCTTTTCGTATTCTAACCCCATCAAAACGTACGTGTCAGTCCAAAGTGAATCGACGTCGCTTTTCTGGGCTTCGCGGTCAAACCGGGAGGACATTTCACGGATCAGACGCGGCAGCTCGGGACGGGTGACTTGCGACAACGGCAGTAGGGGCAGGGTGCCGATTCCCCCTTTGAACAACGTTTCTGGCGGTATCTGCCAGAGTCGCATGACTTCGTATTCGAATGCGAGGTACGGCTTTCCGCTGGGCAGTCGCCATTCCACTTGCCCAGTCGCTCCGCGTCCCGCAGCGCGCGGACGCAACAGAATCAAGACACTCCGCACGGGAATCGAATGCCGATTCCGTAGCAGAACGTTGTACTGCAGCATTCGATCTCCAAGCTTCGCGTCGCGACTCGCTTGAAACTCCAGGTGGAGAATCCACGGGTCGCGATCGCCAATTCGCAGGACCTTGTCGGCGGCCGCTGACACAGTGGAGACGTCGGCGTCGATTACCGTGACAGAGGTCGATCGGTCGACCCCGGCGATCCACGCCCAGTCTTGCGGATACTCTTCAGGCAAATGCTTGAGAATGGCGTCAAAGCGCTTAGACATGATTCGACCCCTTCAGTGTCCCACACGCAGTCAGGCGCAGACTGCGTCAACAACGTCACAACTGTCTTTTTTGTGCTCTCGTCCATTCAGGTTGTCAATTGTTTACATCACGGATTCTGGACTCTCATTTCACCGATAACCAATCCCGCGCTGGCGGAAACGAGAATCCACAGGATTCTCCCGATACAATCGCAACCACAATCCTCCGATTCCCTCCACTCGCCGCACGACAAGTGAGTCTCCCCGCATGAACAAGACCCGCGATGATCATCTGGCCCTCGTCCGGGAGTACACGAAAAACGAAAGCCTGGTTCGGCACATGATTTCGGTTGAAGCGGCCGTTCGCGCGTATGCCCGCAAGTTCGGCGAAGACGAAGCGGTCTGGGGGGCAGTCGGGTTGCTGCACGACTTTGATTACGAGCGCTGGCCCAATCCCCCCGATCACCCGCTGCAAGGATCCGCGATTCTCAAGGAACTTGGCTATTCCGATGAGATCATCTACGCCATCAAGTCACACGCCGACTACCTCACCGATTGTCCCCGGGTGTCGCGTCTCGACAAGACACTCTATGCCTGCGACGAGCTGTGCGGCTTTATCACCGCGTCAGCCCTGGTCCGACCGGGTCGGCTGGACGGATTGGATGCCAAAAGTGTCAAGAAGAAGCTGAAACAGGCGTCATTCGCGGCCAACGTCAAGCGGGAAGATATCACCCGTGGAGCGGCCGACCTGGGGGTCGAACTCGATGAACACATCAACTTCTGCATTGAGGCGATGAAACCGATCGCCTCGGAACTTGGGCTGCTCCCCCTGCCACCGGAGTCAGCATGACCGAAGTGACCCAAATCCTGCGGCGGATTGAACTGGGCGAGTCGGTCGCTGCCGAGCAACTGCTGCCGCTGGTGTATCGGGAACTCCGCCAACTGGCGGCAGCCCGAATGGCCGAGGAACGGCCGGGGAACACGCTCCAACCCACGGCTCTGGTTCACGAGGCGTGGCTGCGACTCGTGAATGTTGAACAGGCGCAGCGTTGGGTCAGCCGGGGCCACTTTTTCGCCGCCGCCGCCGAGGCGATGCGCCGGATCCTGATCGACGCGGCCCGCCGAAAAGGAAGTCTCAAACTTGGTGGGGGCAAAGTTCGGCTCGATCTCGAAGACATACCGGCAGCCGCTCCGTCCGAGGATCTGCTGGCGCTCGACGAAGCGTTAAACCGGCTCGCCGATCGCGACGCGGTGAAGGCTGAACTGGTCAAACTGCGGTTTTTTGGCGGGTTATCGATGCCCGAAGCCGCCGCCACGCTGGGGATCTCGCTGACCGCCGCCGAGCGGCATTGGGCGTTCGCCCGAACCTGGCTGTTCGCCGAGTTGAAAGAACCGGAAGAAAAACCCGCAGAAAGTTGAAGGGGTTTGAGCCGGTTTCTCGCATGAAGGATGTCAGCCCCCTTTCTTCAGGACACCTGCCATGACCGATCTCAAGGTACTCGAATCGCTGTACTTCGCCTCGTTGGAGAAATCGCCGACGGAGAGGGAGGCGTTTCTCGACGCTGCCTGCCGGGACAACAGCGACCTGAGGCAGCAGGTCGAACGACTGCTCGCGGCCCAGGGACAGGTCGGGGAATTCCTGGCGTCATTGGCCGGCACGATGGATGAGCCGGCCCCGATCGAGGGAGGCGACCCGGCCCCGGCCAATCCGCTGTCAGCGACCGAGATTCAGGCGAGCGCCGACGCGGCGGTTGGCACGGTGATCGCCGGCAAGTACAAGTTGATCGAAGAGATTGGTGTCGGTGGCATGGGGACGGTCTACATGGCGCTTCAGACGACCCCCGTCAAACGCTCCGTCGCGGTCAAAGTGATCAAAGCAGGGATGGACTCGAAGGGGGTTTTGGCGCGGTTTGAAGCCGAGCGGCAGGCGCTGGCGATGATGGATCATCCCAACATCGCCCGGGTGCTGGATGCCGGCGCGACCGAATCGGGCCGACCGTTCTTCGTGATGGAACTGGTGAAGGGGGTGCCGATCACCCAGTTCTGCGACGACCGGAAACTGACGCCCAACCAGCGGCTGGAACTGTTTATTCCCGTCTGCCAGGCGATTCAGCATGCACATCAGAAGGGGATCATCCATCGGGACATCAAGCCGGGGAATGTGCTGGTGGCTCTTTACGACGACAAGCCGGTCCCCAAGGTGATTGATTTTGGCGTGGCAAAGGCGGCCGGGCAGACGCTGACCGACAAGACTCTGATGACCGGTTTTGGGGCGGTGGTGGGGACACCCGAATACATGTCGCCCGAGCAGGCGAATCTGAACAACCTCGACGTCGACACCCGCAGCGACGTCTATTCGCTAGGGGTGCTGCTGTATGAACTCTTGACCGGGGCGACGCCGGTCGACCGGAAGAGCCTCGGACAGGCGGCGGTTCTGGAAGTGTTGCGAATCGTGCGGGAGGTCGACGCGCCGCGTCCGAGCGCGAAGCTCAGCACCAGCGCCACGCTCCCCAACGTGGCGGCCGCCCGGGGGACCGAGGCGGCCAAACTCTCGGCGATCGTGAAAGGGGATCTCGACTGGATTGTGATGAAGGCGCTGGAGAAAGACCGCGTGCGCCGGTACGACACCGCGAGCGCGTTCGCGGATGACGTTCGGCGGTACCTGACCCAGGAGCCGATCGCCGCCCGGCCCCCGTCGGCGTGGTACCGGTTGCGCAAGGTGGCGCAACGCAACAAGGGAGCGCTGGGGACGGCGGCGGTGCTGGCAGGGGCGCTGCTCTTGGGGATGGCGGTGAGTCTGTGGCAGGCATTTCGGGCGACGGCGGCGGAGAACGCGGCGAGGCATGCCGAAACGCTGGCGATCGCGGAGGGGGAAAGGGCGCAGGAGGCATTGAATGACGCGCAAAAGGCGCGCGAGGTGGAGCGACAGCAGGCCACCGAATTACGGACCAAGAACACTGAATTGCGGTGGAGCAGTTACGTCGCCGATATGAATCTCGCGAATACGGCGCTGAATGAGTCCAATCCTATCCGCGTGCAGAGACTTCTCGACAGGCATCATCCTGCAGACGACAGCGAAGATCTTCGAGGATTTGAGTGGCACTACCTCCAACGTCGACTGGTAGGTCCGCTGGTGATTGAGGCCCACCAAGGGTTCTGTGGTATTGCTGGATTCTGGGATCGTGGACGGATTATCGCCAGCGCGGGCAAGGCGCAACCCTTCCAGGGCTGGGGCCATCACCAGCGATCGGGATGGGAAGTCCGGTTCTGGGATTCGCTGACTGGGCGACCGGTCTCATCCGGCCTCCCGCTCGCTCGCGATTCCGGCATTCGCATTTGCCACGTCGATGACGAAATGACGCGGCTCGTCGAAGCGGGCCTGGATGGGGTGATCACTCTGCGAAAACTCAAGACCAACGAAACACAGACGATTTCCAGTGAGCCTGAAAAACACCTTCTCGGAGCGAGGTTCAGCCTCGACGGCCGACTGATGGTCGCCGTGTACCAGCCGACGCAGCCAGGGGTTGAGAGCGAGTTGCAAGAAATAAAAATGTGGGATTTGATGAAAGGCGACTTGGTCTTCACAGGGAACAGGGCAGCCACACCTTTTCCACTTTCAGGTCAATTTACTCCTGACAACAAGCGACTGCTCTATCTCGATTCTGGAGTCATTCGAGCGATCGATGTCGCCACATCGATTGAGCAATTCACGATTCCTGTCGAAAACTGCGAGGGATTTGTGATCCACCCGTCTGGTCGCGAACTCGCGGCACTCGTGAATCCAAGCATGGTTGTGTTTGATCTCTCCACATGCGAAGAGCGATTGCGATGGAACGTCGGTGGTCCGGCCATCTCGGCAACCTATCGGAGTGATGGCCGGCAGCTCGCTGTGGGAACCGCACTGGGTGAAATTACGCTCTGGGAGGCCGACACTGGTTCACAGATCGACAAAATGCAGGGACACAGTGGTCCGGTGACAAGTCTGAACTTCCATCCCGACGATTCCAGGCTGGTTTCTGGGGGTTTTGACGGGACGGTGCGGCTATGGGATTTGAAACGCAACAGGGACACGGTCAAAGTTCAGTCCGAACAGGGCGCGCGGGACTGGCCCCGATTATACGCCGATGCCGATCTTCTGTTGACCGGATTTCCCAGTAATGAGTTTGACAATACACTGGCGCCACCACAGAAGTTCATTGAGCAGTGGAATCCGAATACAGGCGAACCGGTTCGAGTCCGGTGCCAGACCGATTTCCCGATACGGAATGCTTGTGCGTCTCGCGATGGGAAGCGACTCTATTTGGGTGACGGCGAATCGCATGTGACAGTCGTCGACGCACTGGATGGCAGTCAATTGCAGACTTGGCAGATTGGATCAGGGCAGACATCGGCGTCGGCGATTAGTGATGACGGCCGCTGGTATTGCTGGTCGGCCGAGGATTGCGTAACGCACGTAGTCGACGCAATGACCGGACAGGAAGTCGGAATGCTGGAAGATTCCGAATATCTGATACAGCGATTGGCGTTTGACCGCGCGGGTGATCGTCTCGCCATATTTGACAATGGGGGTCGACTGCGATTGTGGGATCGAAAACGGCTCGAATTGGAACGTACGATCCAGTTGCCGAACGTGGGAGTCCACTGCCTGGCATTTGATCGGAGTGGTCAATATGTCGCCGTGGCTGGTGGAGAACGAGGGGCAACCATTGGGGTCGTCTACCTGGTTCGCTGCACGGGCAATTCGCCACCAACCCCGCTTTTCGGCCACGGAACCTCCTTTGTACTTGTCGCCGAATTCAGCCCAGATGGTCGGCGACTGGCGACGGGCGGAGCTGACGGCACCGTGCGACTGTGGGACGTCGCGACCGCCCAGGAACTTCTGGTCCTCAAGGGGCATTCGGCGATGGTCACCAGCCTGCGGTTCGCCGACGGCGGGAAACGCCTGGTCTCGGTCGACACGAATGCCGAAGTTCGTCACCGGGATGCCCGCCCGCTCTGAACCGCCACCGCACTGACGGTCCTGGGCCAAAAGGGCCAGCCAAAATCTCTTTGGCAAGTCGCAGCGGGAGGGTCACGTGGATTGAAATCCACGCTACCGGACCTTACTGGCATCCCTTTGGGTTGCGACGGCGGCTGCACCGCGGTGAATTCGATTCGGCGACTACCTGAATTGACCGTCGATTCGCCGAACCGGTTCAAGAGACGTCGGGGCGTCAAGCGTCGACGACGTCGTCGCGAGGAGCGGGATTCCGCCGTTCGCCCAACTCTTCGCAGGCGAAGCCTGCCGGGCTCAGTCGGCTTCAGCCGACTCCCCTTTTGCCACCAGTTTCAACTGGAGGAAAGCCGACCTCATGCGGACGCCATGCCGTCGGTGAAGACGGCGGTGGTCAGGGACATGCCGGTCAAGTGATCGTTGACCCATTTGATCCCGGCGCTGCAGGCACCGAGTAGGTGCGGGGCCGGGGCGATCAGCGGGAGAATGCTGTCTTCCGCCTCGCTGTATAGCGGCATCAGATCGCCCCCTTGAATCGCGCAGAACCGGTCGCCAGCTCCAATCGCCAGAAGCATCTTGGCGTAGCTATCCAGGTTGACCACGCCTTCGCCATGTCCGCAGAACTGGTGGCCGCGCTGGGACCAGTCTTCACTGATCATCAGGGTCGATGCCCCCTCGAGGTACTTGAAGTTCTTCGCATGACTCCCTACCACCCGCGGCGCGACGAACGGGCTAGTGAACCGTTGTGTCCAGCTCTCTCCCGCCCAGCAATGGCTGGGATCGCCCCAGACGCAAAGCGAACGGTCGTAGTCGGTCGCCATCAGCAGCAGGCCGAAGTCGCGGGCGCAGATGGCACCGGTGCCAGGATGAAGTTCGTGCGCGAGGTAGGCGCCAAGTTGGTTCGCCCGGGCGCGGATGCGGGCGGTTTTGTCGCGGAAACGCTCCAGGCCCCGGGCCAGCATGTCATCCCAGCCGAAAACCCAGGGGTAGCCGCTGTGCAGTACGGGCTGGCCCCACAGACCCCAGAACCAGCCGAAGATGTGAATACCCAGCGCCGTCCCGGTTTCGAGCAGGCCGAGAATGTACTCCTCGGACCAGTCTTCGACATACTGAGTTCCTTTGGCCGCCACCGACGCGGGGACAAACTTGTCGGCGTACTCCAGGCCCCAGCGGGCGCTCAGGTGCGCATAGCCGGCACAGTGAGCGCTGATGACGGGGGCGACAATGCCTGCGTCGGCGAGCGCCTGACGGATTTCCCCTAGCTCACGGAAAACGATCCGGCCGTTGTCGCCGTGCCCCGGTCCATGCAACAGGTAGTTCGAGATCATCAAAGAGCGGGCACCGCAGCCGGTGGCGTAGCTGGCGACCGCTTCCAGCGTCTTCAGGGAACCGACGAGCTGCCCAGTCTCCACCCCGGCGACAAGACTCACCTGCCGACCGCAACCGAGATTCAACCGGGCCCGGTTCGGGTCGAAACAGGCATTCAGTTCCTTGAAATAGAGCGGGTTCATCAGTCGGGTCTCGGCGTCGGCAACGTGTGTTGAAACTAGAGGCAACAGGCACCTCGCGGCGTCGTGAATTCGCGGGAATATCGAGCCACCGCTCGAGACCAGTCCCGGCTTTTCAATCGTCGATTCGAGGCCCCGATATTCTTACCGCAGATCACGACGAACGCAAAGCCATACCGCCGATTCCCCCTAAAGGGATCCCGCTTGTCAATGACCCATTGTTCGAACAGTCCAGACTTCGCTTCAGGGCTGCAGCCAGTCGCCCAGGCGAAGCCTTGGGACGTTGCGGAAATCGGCAGAATTATGCGGGACAACCGTCAGGTCGTCGGCCAATGCTGACGACGCGATCACCAGGTCGGCCGTTGGGCCCGCGAGATCACGTTGAGGGCGGGGGCGACGGACCCTACCGCACTCCTACTCGCACGCCGAATCAAAGTCAAAACATGGACATCCAGGACCAGGGGGTGAATGGATGCGACAACGTCGAGGGGCGACACGTGTGAGGCGAGCCCATGTGGGTGTCGAATCAGTCGGGACAGCGAGAGTCGAGGGAGACCGGGGCAATGATGAAATTTAGAAGATTTCAAAAAAAGCGAGCCAAGTGGATTGACACCCGCCAAACAGCCGATAGAATGGGCTTCACACGAGACGGGAAACGACGACAGTCGGCCCTGCAAAGGGAAGATTGCCGTTTGTTTTTCGTTTTTTGTGTTTTTCCACTGTCGCCTGACGGCAGGGAAAGCTCTGGTCACTGTGCCGGCCGTGTCGCGACAATGTGTTGCGTGATCGGATTTGGGAGGTGGCTGGGGAATGATCTTTGGCAATTTGGTTGGAGAGCCCTGAGAAGTGGGCGTCATGTGATGTGACGCTGACTTCGATGCAATTTCCTGAT
>CAMATH010000157.1 GCA_945860955.1 Planctomicrobium piriforme | reverse complement strand
CCGCGATCGACAACCGGGCCTCAGACATCGCACGTCCTCCATGAAGATGTTTTGCAACACAACTACGGAGAACTGTGATAGCGAATCCCGGCAAAAAGCGCGAGCTACCCAAGTTGCCTATCTGCCCGAGAGTGCGCGCTGGCCGTGCTGGAATATCCCGGAGAAATCTCGCGACCACACTGTTCAGGCGTCAGTAGATCAACAAGGGACCTGCTCATGATTGCTCTTCGTAAGTCGAACCAGCGCGGCCATGCGGACCACGGCTGGCTCAACACGTATCACACCTTTTCGTTCGCATCGTATTACGACCCGGCACACCTGGGGTTTCGGTCTGTGCGCGTGATGAACGAAGATCGTGTCGCTCCCGGGCAGGGATTCGGCACGCACCCCCACAAGGATATGGAGATCGTCTCTTATGTCCTGGAAGGTGCACTCGAACACCAGGATTCGCTGGGAAATGGTGCAGTGCTTCGCCCGGGAGAATTCCAGCGGATCACTGCCGGGACGGGGATCACCCACAGCGAATTCAATCCGTCGAAGGCGCAGTCGGCTCATTTTTACCAGATCTGGCTGCTGCCGCAGCTCGACGGGCTTGCACCGAGCTACGAACAGAAGCGCTTCGACGAATCGGAGCTACGGAATGCGTTGCGAATTGTCGCATCGCCCGATGGCGAAAACGGGGCACTGACCATTCATCAGGATGTTCGCATCCATCTTTCCAAACTGGATGCGGGAAAATCGGTCGAGCGTGGCCAGTCCCCTGGACGTCATGCATGGCTGCAAGTGCTTCGTGGGACTGTCGCGCTCAATGGTCACGCGATGGATACCAGCGATGGCGCGGGCATCAGCCAGGAATCAAGACTCGTAATCGACGCGAGTACGGATGCGGAGATCATGCTGTTCGATCTCGCCTGATCTGCAACCCAGGTGTCCTTCCAGAAGCCTTCCCGGAAAACGTTGACCTCGGCGAATCCCGGGGACACCCACCAGTCAGACACCCGAAATCTCCATTCAATCGCCGGAACCCCCACTGAGTTGACGGGTGACACCACATCCAGTGGATTCAGAACGCGGTTTTACGCTGTGGCTGATGGGTGTCACGCGAGGCCGGAGAATCTTGAATGAGCGACACGATCCACAAATTCGACGAAGCGTTGCGTCTACGCGACCAAGGATTTTTGGCCGAAGCCCGCGGCATTTTATCACAACTCTGTAAGACTGCCGGCGTAACCGCCGCCATGTTTGCGGTGTTAGGTGACGTGCTGTGGGAATTGGACTGTCTTTCAGATGCAATTCACGCATTTCGCCGTGCGTTTGAATTGTCACCGCGATCTGATGTGGCATCCTTTGGATTGTTTCATACCCTATTTCAGGCAGGAAGAAACGATGATGCCTTCGGCGAAATGCGGCGATTTCTGTCGATCGCCGACTCAACCGAATACGAGACGCTGCTGTCAGAAATCCAAAGTGCCAAATAATACGCCTCGCGAAACACCCATCAGTCAGGACGTGAAACCGCGATCTGATTTCACACAATTTGATATAACCGACTACGCGAATTCGCCTTCCGGCGATTGGATTGAGCTCGGTTGAGACTGGAGATTCGACGGTTGCCGACAACGACGAGTCGCGCCAGTCCGTGGCGGCCGTTGACGCGAGTTCATTAATCGCTGCCACCGATCGTCGAAACGTTTGGGAATTCCCGAAGCGGGGTGGATGGAATTGCTGCGGGGCCTCGACGGTCGGTTCCGCTGGGTGGCAGGTCGTCCTGAATCGATGGCGCAAGAGGCGGCGAAGCGGGACCGCCGGTATTTGCATGGCATACCAACCAGTCGCGCCGCAGACGGCGGTCCGTCGGCGCGGAGTTCGATGGGAGGTAGGCAGGTACCCCGTTGGTTCGCCTGGGCAAACGGCATGACGAGCGACAACGGTCGTAGGACGGCAGGCAATGTCCCGTGTCCGGGCATTGATTCGACTCCGCGGAAAAGAATCAACTCACGCAGTCGGTTGACTGATGGGTGGCCCTGTCCATTCTGCTGCCAGGTCGCGCTTGACAACCCCGCGGTGGCCGCTTACGCTGATTTCGCGTGTGAGATTCCTGTGGAACTAATTCGCCATGTCCGTCACACTCCCACAACGTCGCTTCCCCCTCGGCAATCTTCCCGGCCAGTCGACCCCTCGTCTCTACGGCCGCGTTGTCGAAGTCTTGCAAGTTGATCGAGACCGACCTCAACCGCTTCTTGACGCACACGGCGATCAAGTTCCATGGTTCCGCTTCGACTCAGTTCAGCGTCAGCACGAACACGACCCCTCGCGGGGCGACGGTCGCGCCCCCTTGTCAGACACGCTCCTTCGCAAATTTCCCACCGCCGATCGGGAATCCGGTGATCCGAGAAAGCGGTCCGGCAGGCTGCAATCGACGCGGGCCTGCCCAGGCGTGTCACCACCCACGCGTTTCGGCATGCCTTCGCCACACATCTTCACGATCTGCGGCTCGGGACCGATATTACACAGGTCTGCATAAATCCTAGTTCGGCAATTTTCGAATACCGGAGACCCCAGATGGCAAGAACCAAGAACAAAGTTGCGACACTTCCACCACCGCCACCGAACAGGCTCGCGAGCGTCAGCGATGACCCTCCACGGAAGAACGTGCTGCTTCTCACCTGCATGGATCAGAGGCTGCTCGATGAGACGGTTCGGTTCATGAATGACCTGAACCTGCACAACCGGTACGATCAAGTCGCGTTGGCAGGGGGAGCTATGGGCGTCCATCGTCTACCGCAAGCTCCTCCGGACCCATCGTGCACTTGGTGGGAGTTGTTTACCGCTCACTTGTCAACGGCCATCGACAAGCTCCATCGTCCGATCAATGACGTTTTCTTGCTCGACCACTTGGACTGCGGTGCGTACAAGGAGTTGCACCCTGTCAAAAAAATCAGAGAGGAATACCCAAAGGCCAGCTTGCAGCGGATGTACGAACTGCATGCGGAAGAATTGGTTGCATTGGCTTGCCGGGTGCATGAGTACTGCGAGGCCCAGCATTGCTCGACCAAAGACGAGGCATGGGAACATATTCGGGTATCGTGTTTCGTCGTGGACTTGCGCGGACGCGTCACCCAGCTCGACACCTAGCGCAAGCCGTCTTTGATGGAGCGGTGGCCAAGTTCAGTTCGGCGGCATCGGACGCCGAACCAAGTGTTGAACGCGAGCGGGCGATCACCACGATCCTGGAAACTTAGACCAACGCGCCCGCCGCGTTAACGCAATCGTTCGCCCAAACCAAAAGGAGAATCCTTGAGTACTTCCACGCTAACATCACAAGAGTGCGATCCGGTTGCATCTGCATCCATCATGCGTGCGGTGATGATTTTCGCCGCGTTGCTATGCGGAAACGGATGCGATGGGCCGTCAAGACCAATCCCGGCGACTCCGGGCAAGCCCAGCTTACCCCGACTGACCCTACAGGCGAATGAGTTGCTGGATGGTCGCGAGTCTCTATCCAATGAAGCGGTGACGCCCACGAGAGAGCGACTGGTGGGTGATTGGAAGTTCCAAAACAAGTCATCCGTGGTGTTGATCCAGTGGCTTCCTCACGGTTATGTTGAGGCTCCTTTTTCCAACTCACCTGACGGAATGCTTCGGATTCGGTTCGAGGACTCCAAATTGGGCACGGGCGAAGACACCTTCGAGGTTGTTTTCAATTCCGAGAAGAATCGCATTGAGATTTACGAATTTGGAACCGTCAAATCCAATGGCAGCCATCCGGCGACGCATGTTGGGACGGCGACATTGGTTGGCGAAAACTTGATCACGGTTGAGGCCACGTTGCACTCACAGTCCTGCGAGTGGGATATCGACAGTACATTCGTCAGGCAGCAGGTGCCGAACTAAGCGGTGAACCGGAGCCGCCGATCACGCCGGGTTTTGAATTCAAATTTTCCGGAGGCGGCCCACTCAGACAAAAGGTGTCAGAAACCTTGTTTTTTAGGTTCCTGCCACCTTTCGCGTCCCAACGACGATTCATTCCAGAAAGCGCGCATCGATCGACCTTCCCACGGGCATCAGATCTGTATGGCCACGTTCCAACCGACCGGCGACGATCTGAACGGCAACCGCAGCTATCTGCGGTTCCTGGCTCGTGCGCAGCTCGATGGCCGTGTGCGGCAACGGGTCGACGCCTCCGATATCGTGCAGGAGACGCTCCTCGAAGCGCACCGCTCACTCGTACAGTTCCAGGGGGAGTCGGAATCGGACCTGACCGCCTGGCTCCGAAGGATACTCGCCCGGCGACTGGCGCATGCTTTTCGCGACAACACCCGGCAGCGCCGCGACGTGCGCCGCGAACGATCGCTGGAAGCGAGTTTGGATGCGTCCTCCGCCCGGTTGCGACAATTCGTCGGCAGCGATTTGGAATCGCCGAGCCAACACGCCGTCTCCGCAGAACGCCTGCGGGAATTGGCCGACGCGCTGGAGTCGCTGACGCCTCCCCAGCGAGAAGCGATCATTCTGCACTACTTTCAAGGACGTACGGTGCCGCAGATCGCGACAGCCATGCAGCGGAGCGAAGCGGCCGTCGGCGGGCTGGTGCATCGCGGCATGCAGGCGCTCAAAGCTCATCTCAGAAACTCTGCCGAAGAATCCCGTGAGTAGCCCATGGCCATGATTGACATCGACCGCGAAGAAGAACTTGGGCAGATCATCGCCGAGTTTCTCAATGCCAGCGCGCAAGGAGAGAATCCGGATCGGGCGGCGCTGTTGGCGACTCATCCGCAGTTTGCCGACGAACTCCGTTCCTTTTGCGCCAATCACGATCAGATGCGGGCCAACGCCCACGTCGTCACGAAGGAACGGACCGCGGTCGCGCAGGCCGATCCGGGGTTGTTCGCCGCCACATTGGCCCCACATTCGGGCCGCCCCGCGCTGGAACCGGTGAGCTACTTCGGCGATTACGAATTGCTGTCCGAAGTGGCCCGCGGCGGCATGGGAGTGGTGTACAAGGCGCGACAGGTGAATCTTAACCGGATTGTCGCCTTAAAAATGATCCTGGCGGGGCAACTCGCCAGCGACGATGATGTGCGGCGGTTCTACCGGGAGGCCGAATCGGCCGCCAAGCTCGAACACCCGGGCATCGTGCCAATCTTTGAAGTCGGACAGCACGAGGGGCGGCATTTCTTCTCGATGGGTTTTGTCGACGGTCCGAACCTGGCGCAGGTCATCGCCGAAGGGCCGCTGCCGGCGAAGGACGCGGCCACGGTCGTCCTGCTCGTGGCAGAAGCAATCGCCTTTGCGCACGATCGCGGCGTCATCCATCGCGATCTCAAACCCGCCAATGTGCTGCTGGCGAATCCCGATGACGCCACTCGGGCGGTGTACTTCACGGCGGAATCCGGCCGCGTCATTCGCAGCGGCGCTTACCAGCCCAAAGTGACCGACTTTGGCCTTGCCAAGCGTACCGGCGCTGGCGAAAGAGGACTGACGGACACCGGTCAAATTCTCGGCACGCCCAGTTACATGCCCCCCGAGCAGGCGTCGGGCCGCAACTTGGAGGTCGGCACCGTGTCCGATGTCTATTCGCTCGGTGCGATACTGTACGCGGCTCTCACGGGACGTCCGCCTTTCCAATCGGACAGCGCCGCACATGTCGTCATGCAGGTACTGGAGCGTGAGCCGGTCCCCCTGCGCCAACTCAACCCTGCGATACCACGGGACCTGGAAACCATCTGCTTGAAATGCCTGGAGAAGGACCGGCGGAAGCGCTACGCCACGGCCCACGACCTGGTCGCTGAATTGCAACGGTTTCTCAGCGGCGAGCCCATCCAAGCCCGCCGAATCATCGGCGTAGAACGCGCGTGGCGCTGGTGCCGGCGCAAGCCGGCGCTGGCCGGGTTTTGGGCGCTGTGTACGATCGTGCTGCTGGCGGCCAGCATCGGTGGACCACTGTTCGCCCTCTATGAGCAGGAAATCGCGCAGCGGCAAACACAATTGCGCAAGGAGGCCGACGCGGCGAATGTCCAGGTCAACGAAGAGAAGGACGAAGCCGAGCGGCAGCGAAAAGTGGCGCAGGAGGAACGAACGGCGGCTCAGGCGGAGTATCGCCGCGCCCAGCAGAACCTCGTTGCCAGCCAGTTCCTGCTGGGAAAGATCGCCCGCGGCCGAGGCGATACGGCCGAGGCGCTCTCCTGGTATTTGCAGGCCTATCTCAACGCGGGACACGACGAACGCTTCCGCAACAGTGCCCGCAATCTGATCGGTGCCTGGGGAGGCGGTTTGCGGCATACGCTGGTTCACGACAACGGCGTCCATACTCTGGCCGTCAGTCGCGACGGGCAAACTCTCATAACCGGCTACTACGGCAGCCGGACTCAACTTTGGGATCTGTCCACAGGCCAGCCGCGCGGCAAACCGCAGAATCACGCGGGCGACGTCATCTCCGCCGAAATCAGTCCCGATGGAAAATTCGCCCTGACTGGCGATTGGGAAGGAGCGAAAGTCTGGAACGTCGCGACCGGCGAGTTGCGTTATCCCATGCTGGCCCACGAAGTTCGCGAAGACACGGTGGTTGGGCCGGTGATGAGCCCAGACGGACGCACGATCGCCACGCGCAGCCCGTTCGAGGGCGTTCGCCTGTGGGATGCGGAGACGGGCGAGCCGAAAGGCGAATCGATGCCGCATGGGAAGTTTGTCTGGCGGATGATTTTCAGCCCTGACAGCCAGCGGGTGGCGAGTCTGGGAGGGGCGATCCTGCGGATCTGGGATGTCGCGACGGGCAAGCCGGTTGGTGAACCGGTGCAGGCTGTGGCCGACCTGTCGTTTCATCCCGAGAGCCGCATCGCCGCCGTCTGCCGCACGGATCGCAAGCTCGTGTTGTTCGAGATCGACACCGGCAGGCAACTCGCCGAACTGGCGCACGACGGTCCACTGCAGAACGTGCAGTTCGACAAGACCGGCCGCCACCTGCTGACAATGACAGGGGTGAACGCCTATCTGTGGCGGGATGTGGCGACCGACAAGCGCGTGCGGCGTGAACTGCCTCACGGTCGCGGCTTGTTCGCCGCGTCGTTCAGCCCCGACGGTGCATCGCTGCTGACGGCCAGTCCCTCGCTGTTGCGAATGTGGCGAGTCGACGCCCAAGACCCTGTGTGGGAGCGGAGTACGCGCGCCGACGACAGTCGCTGGCGGGCCGATCGCATGAAGTTGGTGACCTACAGCCCCGACAGCCGCAGCGTGCTGGTGCGAACCGAGAACGACACCGTCAATGTGTTTGCCGCCGTCAATGGACAGTTGCTCGCCCGGGAGCAGAAGGTACTAAAGGCGTTGTACACCGCCGATGGTGCCGCCTTGATCGCCGGCAGCAACGAACGTTGGGTGCGTATCCGCGAGCTGCATGCCGGCCCAAGACGCACAGAAACTCCGGTCCCGCCGGCAATCGGAGAGCTGCATGCGGTGGCGTTCAGTCCCGACGGCCGCATGGCGGTACTCGCCGGCGCCAAGGGCGCGCAGTTGTGCCATCCCGAGACTTGGGAACCAATCGGCGAAATGCTGCCGCACGAGTGGCCGGTCACGGCAGCGGCGTTCAGCCCCGACAGTCGCACACTGGTCACTAGTCAAATGGGCGAACGGAAGACGCTCACATCGAGTCATCCTGGCAAGCTGCGGCTTTGGGAGTCGGCGACAGGCCAGCCAATTGGCGAGCCGATCGCGCTGGCCAACTCAGCATGGACCTTGGTCTTCGATACCACTGGCGAAACGCTGCTCGCCGGTTCCGGGATGGTGAACATCAAGACCCGCGAATGGATCTCGAACGACCCTTTCGACCCCAAAGGCGCGACGCGTTCGGTGGCGCATCTGGTCCAGTCGCTTCCGTCGCCGGTGCCAAAGTTGTGGGATGCCGGCAAGCAGGAGCCGGTCCGCGTTCGCATTCCCGTTGAAAAGTGGATCGGGGCCTCGCTGCTGCAGGACGGGAAGCGCCTGCTGACGACGCAACAGGACGGCAGCGCCCGCTTGTGGGACATCGAAACCGGCGAGCCACAGGGACCGAGTTTCCAGGTGGTCGGGACGCCGCGCGAGCGCACGCCCGATGGAAAGTTCGTGTTGTTCGGCGGCATGGACACCATGCGTATCTGGGATCCCTACACGGGCCTTCCCTGCGGCGAGCCGCTGCTCGACGAGATGGCGAATTCCTATGCTGCGTTCAGCCCCTCCGGCGACCTGCTGGCGACGCTGTGGCACTTCACGGCGCAGGTGTGGGACAGTGCGAGCGGCCAACCGCTGAGCCCGCCATTGCAGCAGCGAAGCAACGGCGGCACGGCAGTCATGTTCCGTGTCGACGGCAAAGAGCTATTGGTGATGTGTCGCGGGGCGCAGCGCTACCAACTGCCGCCGCCGGCCGGCGACGACCCCGATCGGCTGAAAGTCTCGATCGCCGTCCGCACTGGCTTGCAACTCGATGAAAACGGTGCGTTGCAGAAATTAAGCCAAGCCAAGTGGCTGGAGCTGAAAAAGCGATTGGACGGATTGGGCGGCCCTTGTGATGTCGGCTGGACGAAAGCAGCCAACGAGCAATCGCCAGCCGTGAAGGATTGAGAAAGAGACAAAAGGTGTCAGCTCTATAGCAATAGAACGCCAGCCGCCGATCGAAGAAGGGGAAGTTTCTGAATCGTCACTGAACGGGAGTTCCGTCTCCGTACTGTGATGAAGTTAAGAAGTCGGAGTCGTGGATCGTCGCAGACTCATCCAAATCAGCGATAATCCCACCGCGAACACGGCTGTCGCGGGTATCGCCGCGATTAGAATCAGCATGACGTGAAAATCGGAGACCGGGGTGCGAGCGATCAACATCTGGGGCGACAGTTGCTTCAACAGGTACGCCGCGATGGCGATCGGTGCCAATACGCAGGCGGTACCGCAACCGATCAGCGTCATTGCGATTTTTGGATTCATCAGCTCATCCCCTGCGAAAGGATCTGCTTGCTACGCCACGAAAGCGTGCGAAAAGTGTGGAAATGAAGACTGGATTCGCATCCTATTCGATTTCTGGCGAACCAGCAACGCGGTCTTGTGTCTGAGCATCAAGCATCAGAGAATGACCCATCGAGCAACACGAATCCCATCATGGGCGCGTCACGAGACGACTTTGTCAAATACCCCCGTACGCCCCACCTGTTCGGTTCGATTGGCACGGTCGACGACCGACATCTGGGTGAGTCGGAGTCGCTGGATTTCGTCTCCGACGATTCGCTGATCGTCGAAGAGAAGATCGACGGCACGAACGTGGGGATTCATTTCAACGCCGCCGGTGCGATGCTGCTGCAGTGCCGCGGGCACCTCATCACGGAAGGGATGCATCCACAATACGATCTTTTCAAACAATGGGCGGCCGCCAAACGGATGACGTTCGAATCGACGTTGGAAGACCGGTACATCCTGTTCGGAGAATGGGTCTACGCCCGGCACACGATTCATTATCGGGCGCTGCCGCACTATTTTTTCGAATTCGACATTTACGACAAGTCCGAGCGGTTGTTTCTGCGACTCGAAGATCGCCGGCTGCTTCTGGAAGGGACCGGTATTCACACCGTTCCCGTACTCCATCAAGGAGCGCTGCAAAAGAACGAACTGGTCGACCTGATTGTCGAGTCGGAATTCGACAGTGAATTCGAAAACCCCCTCGACGGCTGCAACGACAATCGAATGGAAGGTCTCTACCTGCGGACGGAGTCGGACCGCGAAGTCTCTGGACGCGCGAAATTTGTTCGGCCGGAGTTCGTGGAGAAAATCAAACAGAGCGATCACTGGCAACATCAGCCACTGGTGCCAAATTTGCTCTTCGACGGTGCGGACATCTGGTCATGAACTGGCAGCAACTTTCGCAATCAACGCCAGCCGACATTCTTGTCTGGGCCGCGGAAGAACCGTGGTGTCGCGCTATGGCCGCGTGTCGGCAGGACACTCAATGGCACGCCGAGAGAGACGTCTGGACCCACACCCAAATGGTGTGCCATCAACTCGAACGACTCGAAGGCTGGCGAGAAAACGTCCCGCCCCAGGAAGGGAGCGTGGAATCCAAGCCACATCACCATCCCCTGCCGCCGGCTCGTGCGAATCGTCGAGCGTCTGTCGTTCCGATCAGCGATTACGAAAAAACTGTGCTGATCTTCACGGCCCTGTTTCATGACTCCGGCAAACCGCAGACGTCGCGCCTTGATCCCGAGTCCGGCCACATTCGCTCACCGAAGCATGCGCTGGTCGGTGAACACCTCGCGAGATCCGTATTGCGGGATCTGGGGTGCGACTTGACGACGCGCGAAGCGATCGCACGCCTTGTCCGGTTTCACGGTCGTCCGGTATTTCTCCTGGAACGAACGCGGCCCGAACACGAAGTGGTATCACTGTCGTGGCGGGTCTCCAATCGACTGCTCTATCTATTCGCGCTGGCAGACACGCGCGGTCGATCGACGGCATCCGACGGTCGTCCGGAAGAAAACCTCGAGCTGTTCAAAATGACTGCTGAAGAAAACAACTGCTTCGAAACTCCCTATCCGTTCGTCAACAACCACGCCAGGTTCCTGTTCTATCGGCAGTCACAACCAAACCTGCAGTTCGCGCCGCACGAGGAGTACCGATGCACGGTGACAATGCTGTCGGGACTGCCCGGCAGTGGAAAGAACTCCTGGCTGTTATGTCATCGCCCCGAATCGCCGGTCGTCGGACTCGATGAATTGCGAGAGGAACTGGCCATCGGCCCGACCGATAATCAGGGCGCGGTGGCGCAACTCGCGAGAGAAAAGTGCCGCGAATTGCTGCGCGCCCAGACAGACTTCGCGTTCAACGCGACGAATCTGCTGCGTCAAACCCGGCAACGCTGGATCGACTTATTCGCCGACTATGGCGCACGGATCGAAATCGTCTACCTGGAACCGCCTCTGGAACAAATCCTATCGCAGAACCGCCGCCGTGAACGATCCGTTCCGGAGAAAGTAATCCGACAGCTCGCCGCGAAGCTGGAACCGCCGACCTGGGCGGAGTGTCATCAACTGATTGTGCGACCAGAATAACCGAAGAGTCAAAACGCCAAGGCCACCCATCAGCCAAGACGTGAAACCGAGTTCTGAATCCACTGTACAGGATGTCACAGGTAACGTCAGTGGGATTGGATGGAGATTTCCTATGTCTGACTGGTGGGTGTCACTGGGGTTATGTTGAGGGCAGGAACACTCACTTCAAATCAACAGTCACCTTCTCAATTTTCCCCGTGAACTTGAAAGGCAACTTGTAGGTGAAGTCGATCGCCGACCCGGTATCCATTCCGACATCGACACCTTCCCCCAATGAGAACTGTAACGGGACCGTGCGGGCAAACTTCGACTCCGCGACTTTCGCTCCATTCGCAGTCATCGTCACCTGGGCCGATTTCCCCCGTTCTCCAGGCCGGCCTTCATAAACCAGGTCCACCCCAAGGACGGTCTTACCCTTCGGAAGGACATCTGTACTGACGACGGTGTAGCGTTCGAGCGCCAGCATGTTGTAGACGAAGTGCGCCTTCCCATCCCGCAGATACAGTCCCAGACCGCCGGTCAGACCGCCATGGGTGTAAATCATCCCCTCGGCTCCCGATTCGGGAATCTCAACATGCGCGGTGATCGTGAAGGATTTGTTGAGTACGGGAGGCGAGGCACCGTCGGGGAGGGCGATTTGTCCCGGGTAGTAGGTGAATGATTTCCGTTTCGCCGCCAGGCTGGGGCGACCTTGAAGTTCGGCGTTCAACCGTTCCACCGCCCGCCAGTCGAGCGGCAACACGTTGTACTTCGCCGCCTCCTTCCAGAAGATCTCCTCCAGCTCCTTCACCTTCGCCGGATTGCTCGCGGCCAGATCGTTCGACTGGGTGAAATCTTCGTTGACGTTGTAGAGTCCCCATTTCGCCTTGAGCGGGTCGAATTCTCCACGCACCGGGGCCCAGGGCACGAAGCTGCGGCTCGATGCCATCCAGCCGTCGTGGTAAATGCCACGGTTGACCAGGAGTTCAAAATACTGCGTCTTGCGAGTCTCGGGCGCTTTGGCGTCGGTGAACGTCTTGAGGAAACTCACACCCTCAATTGGTTTCTGAGCGACACCGTTGAGGGAGTCGGGAGGGGTGATTCCGATCGCTTCATAGAGCGTGGGAACGATATCGATCGTATGCAGAAACTGAGACCGGATTCCACCGCGGTCCTTGATCCTGGCCGGCCAGGAAATGACCAGTGGATTGCGGGTTCCACCAAAGTGGCTCGCGACCTGCTTGGTCCACTGGAACGGAGTGTTCATGGCGTGGGCCCACGCGCTGGGGAAGTGGTTGAACCACTTGGGGCCACCCAACTCGTCGAAGTGTTCGAGATTCTCTTCCCACTTCTCAGGATATCCGTTGAAGAACAGGTTCTCGTTGATGCTGCCCTCAAGTCCACCTTCGGCACTCGAGCCGTTGTCTCCCACAATGTAGAGGAAGATCGTATTGTCGGCATTGGGAAGCTCCTTCACCGCGTCGATGATCCGACCCATGTGATGATCCACGTGAGCCGAGAAGCCCGCGAAGACTTCCATCATCCGGGCGTAGATCTTTTTCTGACCAGGTTGTAGTGAATCCCACTCGGGAAGCCCTTCACTACGGGCCGTCAGCGTTGCATTCTTGGGAACGATGCCCAGGGCCTGTTGCCGCTGGAACGTCGCCGTCCGGTACGCATCCCAACCGCTGTCAAACTGCCCTTGGAATCGGTCGATCCACTCTTTTGGCGCGTGGTGTGGCGAGTGATTCGCGCCGGGAGCCACGTACAGGAAGAACGGTTTGTCGGGAGCGATACTGGTGACTTTGCGGGTCCAGGCAATCGCTTTGTCGGCGAGATCTTCGGTCAGGTGATAGTTCGGATCGGGGCTCTTTTCGACGAGGTTGCGGTTTTCAAACAACAGCGGATCCCACTGATTGATGTCTCCCGCGTTGAATCCGTAGAAGTAGTCAAATCCCAAACCATTCGCCCAGCGATCAAACGGGCCGGCAGCGCTGGTCTCCCAGGCCGGGGTATTGTGATTCTTGCCGATCCACGCGGTCGCGTAGCCATTCTCCTGCAAGACCTGACCAATGGTCCCACAGCTCTTGGGCAACACGCAGGTGTAACCGTCGTAGCCGGTGGCCGCCTCGGTGATCACCCCGGTCGCCGCCGAGTGGTGGTTTCGACCGGTGATCAACGCCGCCCGCGTGGGGCTGCAGAGGGCCGTGGTGTGGAAGCGGTTGTACTTCAATCCCTCCGCCGCCAGCTTGTCGAGCGTGGGAGCGGGAATTCCCCCGCCAAACGTCGAATACTGCCCGAATCCCGTATCGTCCAGCAGAATCACCACGACATTCGGGGCACCCGCGGGAGCCTTCACCGGCTGCGGAAATTGCGGTGGATCCGAATCCTTATAGGTCTTTCCCACCTTACCCGGAAACTTGAAATCCGGCCGGGGCAAAGTTTTTGATGTCCCCTTGGTCGCCGACGGAGCCGCTTTCTGTCCCTGCGCCTCGGCGGTCGGAATCGAGTCGGTAGCCACGAGCCACCCCAGCAATGCGCCACACAGCAGAACGACGAATGAAGTTTTCAAGTGACGGCTCCTGAAATCGAGCGAATGGGATTCTGAGGTGAGAAGGGCTCGCGACGCGCGACCATCTGACGCAAGCGGCCTGACGGCGGGAATCCGCAGTCAGGCCGCTCATTCGGTCTTCAGCACAATTCAACGCGACGGCTATTTGCCTTCCGGCTTTTGCAGTCGCACCAGCATGACAGGCTGCGACTGGTCCGCACCGATGTGCAGCAGCGCGGGCGATTCATCCTGGGTCAGGTTGTAGATTCCGGTTTCAAGGACGACTTCGGGATTCTTCCCGTCCGCGAATCCCAGCGCGACCCGCAACGAATTCGGGTCGGCAGTCCCCTTGACCGGACGGGACACGCCTGTCGCTTCGTTGTGATACGTTCCCGCAACCACTCCCGACTTGCTCACCACCAGTTCCAGCATCGATTGCGAGTCGGGAACGTCTTCACGGGTGAACGCGAACACCCCCAGCGGCATCCAATCCTGCTGTTGGTCGACAGGAGGCGCGGCGGCGACCAGGGCCTGGGCCTGCTCCAAATACTCTTGCGAAGTTCCGGCGGCCTGGCCGTCGACATACACGGTGTTGTTTTCGTAATAGACGTTTCCACCGGTTCCGTATGCGTAATAGACCGGCTGTTGATTCGCGAGCGAGGCTCCCATGAAAGCACCGACGCCCGCCCAAGTCGCCGCCTGCCAGCCATAACCGGGGGCACTGAAGGCGGGAGCGTGATAGTAGGGGTAGCCCCCCGCCACCACGGCACCGTGGAACCCGGTGTTGTTGTACGCGCCCCAATAGCGGTTTCCGGTGTTGGCGCGAACGACGTTGCCGTTGTTGTGCTGGTTGTCGACCCAGGCTTGTTTGTTGCTGGAATAGTTGACGCTGTTGCCAACGTTCACATTGCCAACGTTGATATTCGTGTCGCCCCCGCGGTTGATCTTGTTGTCGTTGACATTATTCACTTTGTTGACATTGTTCCCCGCGACAACGCGATTGTCGGTGTTATTGCCGACATTCGTGCGATTCCCGGGCCGCTTTTGCGGCTGGTTGTTGGCACCAATCCCCGGGAGGTTCCCCGCAACGGGACGCTGCCCCGGCTGAGGCTGACCCGGCTGAACCTGACCCGGCTGAACCTGACCCGGTCGGATCTGACCTGGCTGGACTTGTCCCGGTTGGACCTGCCCCGGTCGGACTTGCCCCGGTCGGACTTGTCCGGGCTGGACCTGCCCCGGCTGAACCTGCCCCGGTCGGATCTGACCTGGCTGGACTTGACCTGGCTGAACCTGGCCCGGTTGGACTCGCCCGGCACCCACGCCGGCGACCGCGTTATTCTGGTTGCCGAAGAAGTCGTTCATGGGACTCTGGTTCTGCGGCCGCCGAGCGACATTCGCTCCTCCGGCAGCGGGATTTGTCGCCGGATTCTGCCCGGGCACACCGGGCCGGGCCGGGTTGGGCCGCTCAGCGGGATTGGGAACTGGATTCGGTTTGGCTCCGGTGACTGTCCCTGGGTTGGGGCGTTCCGCCGGCTTCGGGGCAGGACGATCGGCGGGCTTTGGGGCGGGGCGTTCGGCAGGATTTCCTCCCGGCGAGTTTCCAGGACCGGGTCTCGCTCCCGCTTGTCCGGTCGAAGGTCGGCTCATCGCCGGGCCCCGATTGGCGTTATTGTTGTTATTGTGCGGGGCCTCGGGGGGTTTACCGGCAGTTCGACCACCACCGCCGCCACCACCTCCTCCCCCACGTTGCCCCCCTCCGCGCTGGGCGCTAACGTCAGTCACAAGCAACAGAGAAAGCCCGGCGCAAGCCGCCAGGGTCATCACCGCATTTCGAATCTTCATGAGTTGTCTTCCTGGCTGGGTGGCTCGCATCGATTACGATCAACAGAGCGAGCCGGGTATGAATCTTGGTGAGCGACCAACGGGACCGACCGTACGCGACTTCGAATGGTAGCGCGGACCGGATTAAGGGTCGTGCCCCTGCTAAGGCTTGACGGCCGGGGCGGCGACTGCGGGGGCGGGGGCGGCCGGTTTGACGGGAATCGCTGGTTTCGCGGGGACAACTGGTTTCGCGGGAACCGCAGGCTTCGCCGGAACGGCTGGTTTCGCAGGGACCGCTGGATTGGCAGGTGCGGGAACGGCTGCGGGCACGGCAGGAACCTCGACCGCGATTTCCCCTGTCGCACGGACGACGGTCATTTCGGGGACATCGGGGTGCATTTCGCCATCAATTTCGCGGCCAACCGACTTCCAGCGGAAGGTATGGTCGTCGACTTTGGTCAGGACGTGAACCGCGCCCGCCTTGCCGCCGTCCGTCAGCGTGTATTTGCTGCGAATCGTCCAGATATCTCCCGAGCGGGTCCAGAACTCCTCTCCGAATCCTCCGTTGGCGTCGAACGTCCAGGAACGAATCTGCTTGGTGGCTGGATCCCAACCAATGATCTGCATGCCGGCCAGATTCGTCTCTTCGTCAATCGTGACGCGAAACGCCCGGGCCAGAAACGCCCCGGTGCGGGTCCACTGGCAGGCGAATTCCACTGCCGGGGCTTCCCCTTCTTCCACCCAATTCCCGGTCAGCCAGCCGAGTTCATCCAGCGGCTCAACCACCTCTTCGACAACCGCCTCGGCAGCGGCCGCAGGAACCGCCGCAGGGGCGGCTTCGTTCTGCGAATACAAACTGCGCGCCGCTCCCCAGCCGATTCCCAGCGAAAGCAGGGCGATCAGCAGACTGTTCCACGAAACTCTCGTTTTCATGACGGCACCAGATGTGAGAAGTGGGATGCGGGATTCCAAGTGGATGTCAGCCGCCAGAGGCGAATGTCGTTCGATCGAACGCCACGCGTCAATCTAGACATTTCCGCGTCGCCGGGCAAATCATGAGTCCGATCTTCATGATATTTTCGAATCGGCCCGCACGGAGAATAACGTCGGCCATTCGCTGACCAGTTCAATCACCGTCGTGGGCCACCCCCAGTACGTCTCTCGACCGCCGCGTGCACAGTGGGCCGCGCATTTAGAAAATGCGGGCTGCGTTGCGGGAATCCTCCGTTTTTCAGCAGTCCAAAACAACGTCGGCGGCACTCTCTGAGTGCCTGCCCCGGTGTGCGTCCAATGCGAAAAAACGCGTCCCTGGGCCATGCGAACGACCCGAGGCGCTGCCGCTTTGGCAGCACGCTTCTACCTCGTACTTCCGGAAACGAGACAATTTCGGGGAGCCGCGCCCATCAGGAAGCGGGAGATTGATACCGCTTCCTGACGGGCGCGGCTCCATCAAAATGTCTCAACGCGGACTGCGGGGAGTATAGTCACTGATCTTCTATACCTGCCGGGCGAGCCGACAAGGGGTCGCTCAAAAAGTGCCCGGCTTTACCCTGCGCGCGGTAGAACACAACCAGATCGTCTCTTCCCAGTTTCGCCCCGACTCTTCACACTAGAGTGTTCCGGACTCTCTTCTCTCGAATGGACTTCCCACACAACTCATGGATCGGCTGGCGGAACTCAATCCCTCGCAACGCGAAGCGGTCACAACCCTTTCCGGCCCCCTGTTGGTGCTGGCCGGTGCCGGCTCGGGCAAAACCCGTGTCATCACCTTTCGCATGGCCGAATTGATTCGGCACGGAATCGCGCCCTCTCGCATTCTCTCGGTGACATTCACCAACAAGGCCGCCCGCGAAATGCAGGAGCGGTCGTCCAAACTCCTGGGAAAATCTCGCGGCGAACGCCCCCTCGTCTCGACGTTTCACTCCCTGTGCGTCAAGATTTTGCGTGAAGAGATCGGGCTGCTGGGGTATCCGCCCAACTTCGCGATTTACGACCGCGGGGATCAGGAATCGATGGCGCGCACCGCGCTGCGCGATATCCGTGTCCCCGAGAAATCAATGAGCCCGGGGGACCTGCTGTCGATTATCAGCCGCTGGAAGGGGGCGGGCGTTGGTCCCGAAAAAGCACGAGACGTCGCCGACAGTGATCTCGACGCGCTGGCGGCGGCCGGGTATCGCCGGTATCAGGTCGGAATGCGGGCGTCGGGAGCGGTCGATTTTGACGATCTGCTGTACCTTACTGACATGCTGTTTCTGCAGCACCCCGAAGTACTCGCCCGACACCAGTCGCGATTCGACACGGTTCAAATCGACGAATATCAAGACACCAACGGCCTCCAATTTCGGCTGATTGAGTCCCTGGTGCGACCTCACAAGAATCTCTGCGTCGTGGGGGACGACGACCAGGCGATTTACGGCTGGCGCGGTGCCGAGGTGAGGCATATTCTGTCGTTCCCACAGCACTTTCCGGGGACGAAAGTGATTCGGCTGGTCGACAATTACCGGTCCACCGCGCAGATTCTGGAACTCGCAAACCGACTGGTTA
>CAMATH010000156.1 GCA_945860955.1 Planctomicrobium piriforme | reverse complement strand
GCGTCTGCTCCGCCGCCGGGATCTCGATTCCCGCGATGACGATCGGTTGGATTGGCTGGGGGTCTGACTGGCTCATGCGCCATACATTCCCCGAAAAACCGACTTTGAGTAAATACCAGTTTCCGAGGGGTTATTGAGCAGTTACCTGGGAACCGTCCGGAGAATTTCCCCAACTGGTACGACGTGATGTCGAGAGCGATCCCCGTTCGGTGGAGCGACTGATTGACGGAGCCTGTCTGACGACATTAGGAATTGAAAGTTGGAATTTCATTAATTGGCGAAACGCGCCGAAAAACCCCGAGACGACGGAAGTTCTTGAAACGGCATCCACCATGGCGCTCCGTGCGATGGAACTCGTTCCCGCTGAGCCGCAGGACTGGCGAACACTCGCGGATCTTTACTGGTGTATTAATTCACTAGATTGGAATCGACCTGAAGCGCACGGCGACTCACGGATTCCCGAAATCGATCTGGCGGCAGCGCTTTTGAACGATCCGGACAACGCTTTGTATCGATTGGCCAAGCCAATTCCGGAAAACAAGAAATACGGGTTTAAGCCGAGTGAATTGGAAAACCAACGGAAATCGAAGCGGTTGGAGCGACTTCATGCGGCGCTGGAAGAGCCGATGTACCGTGGCAGCGGAGATTGGAGACGGCGCGGTCAGCGGGTGATTGCGCGATTACCTCTCAATTCCATTGAAAAATTGGAGGTCGCCGACAGTTTGGTTGAAACCAGTACTACTGCCAAGATCCTGCGGAGGACGGGGAGTGTCGTGACTCTCCATAACAGTTCGGTTCGTGAATTTCTGGATTACTGGGAGTTGTTACAACCACTGGCGGCGGCCGTTGAACTGGGAATCTCGAACGATGTTCCCGGTCACGTGGCACTCCTGAAAATGAAGAGTCGAATCGCACAAGATCAAGCCGCAATCGTGGACAACGCCCGGGGGGCGCTCCCCGAATTGAGGCAGCAAGCGTACGACTCGGCGATGACGGATTATCTGGTCGCGAATGAAGCCTATTCACGCTGCCTAAATCGCCGACGGGCGTTTCGTGGTAGTCCGCTGGCGTACTTCTGGTCGACGGGCATCGCCCCTTCCCGCCTGATGAGAATCGCCTTCGGCCTCCTGGCATTCGGGGCTGTCCTGTCTCTGGTCACACGGTTCAGTCGTTCCCAATCGCTCCACCCGGGAGCCATCCACAGTCAATGGCGTCTGCATGCGATGATGTGGATCCTGGGATTGACGCTTTCGACAGTCGCGACAGTCGTCTCTTACTATGGTAATGTCGGGAGGCCGCGCGTGGTCGGTCTTGCCGTTCTCGTCGTCCCACCGATTTTAGGATTTGCAGTCGTCTTGGCATGGCTGGGCTGTCGAGTCACAGGCGGTCTTCCGAATCGAAGTCGGCGGTCGAACTCCATTTTCATCATCACCTACGTGGCAACATTAGGTATCGCCTCAACAGTTTATCTGCGACTCCTGATCCCCAGTATTCTGAGACAGGTGGGGCCTTCCGATGTTCAAGCCACATTGGAAAAATCGTCAAGTCTCTTTTATGAATACTTTGTCGACGCGAACGGTTCTGAGTACGACCACTTCGAATTCGGCAATGATTACGGTCATTGGATCGCGGAACAGGCGATTCCGTGCGGATTCTTGTTTTCTCCGCTGTTACTCACTGTCTGGCTCGTCTGCTCGACTCGCAGGCACGGACGAAGATCCCTCGTCGACTGGCTGATCTGGTCGCCGACCGTCGTTCCGTCCCCAACCAGCACGGCGGTCGAACCGGTTCCCGAAGCGGGCTGGTGGTTCCGTGTGATCCATGGCGTCCAGCGCGGCTGCCTGTCTTTCGGCCTGTGGGCACTGGTGACGTATGCGGGCTTCACACTCTTCGAAATCCGGACGCTTGAAGCAAAGTACACACTCAATTTTGTTTCCGAAGCGACTGCTGAAACTGAGTGGCGGGAATACCAGCAGACGATGGCGGAGATTCGCGCCGACCCGGCGGCCATGGAGCGTTTGCGCTCCAATCGATGGGATTTCCTCGATGAGATGGATTCGTGGTTTCCTGAGTTTTCGGATGATGAAGACGATTCCCTTGTAAGCCCGCCTTGGACCACACGCGGCACCAATCGAGACATTTCGCCCCCGAGACCCTTGCCCCCTTGAGGCCTGGCGACCAGTGCGACGCTACGAGACCGAAGCTGGGGGGACTCTGTCCCCTCCAGCTTCCGCCGAGTCACGAATTCAGTTGCTGACTCGCCAGATAATAATACAACCCCTTCAACCCCAGCAGTTCGCGGTGCGTCCCCTTTTCCACGATCATGCCCTCATCCAGCACAACAATCAGGTCGGCGTCCTGAACGGTCGAGAGGCGATGCGCGATGATGAAAGAGGTTCGTCCCGCCAGCATTGGCTTCATATTTTCCTGGATGACTTTCTCCGATTCGGTGTCGAGGGCCGATGTCGCCTCGTCAAAGATCAGAATGCGCGGATCGCGCAGCAGTGCTCGGGCGATGCAGATCCGCTGCTTCTGGCCGCCAGAAAGCCGAACTCCCGCGTCACCCACTACGGTTTCATACCCCATCGGAAGCGCCATGATAAAGTCATGGGCGTTCGCCAACCGGGCGACCGCGATGATCCGGTCGAGTCCCGAATCGGGGTCGGCGAGCGCGATGTTCTCCCGAATCGTTCCCGAGAACATCGTGCTGTCTTGCGACACCACCCCCACCTGTTCGCGATAACTCCGCACGTCGACCTTGGTCAACTCGCAGCCATCAACGACAATTCGCCCTTCGGTGGGGTCAAACAACCGCTGCAGCAGCATCGCCAAAGTCGTTTTGCCCGACCCCGATCTCCCCACCAGCGCGACCCGTCGCCCGGGGGGGATCTCCAGATTGATTCCCGACAGAATGTTCTTTCCGTCCGGGCTGTATCGAAACGACAGATTTTCGAATCGCACATGCCCCGTCAGCGCGGGGGCTTCGGGGAGTTGGGCGCGGGGATCGAACTCTGGCTGTGTTTCATACAGGTCGTTCAACCGCTTCAGCGAAGAGAGCGCCTCGCTCAACTGATTCCAGACCCCCACCAGCGCCATGATCGGCTGAATCAACATGAAGATCAGTGCCTGAAACGCCATCAACTGTCCGACTGTGAGCGCCCCGTCCATCACCAGCGTCGCTCCGTACCACAGCACCGCGGTTGAGGCGAGAATCTGGATTCCGCTGGAGGTCGCCGACATTCCCATGTTGAGTCGCGCCCCGCGCATCTCAATGTTGGCCGACTTCACCAGATGGTTTTCATGCTTCCATTGAGCCGACTGCTCGGCACAGCCCGCCTTCACCGCGCCGATCGCTGAGATCGTTTCGATCAACGCCGACTCACTTTTCGCATGCTGTTCCAGGAACCGCAGGTGATTTCGCTTCATCAACGGCGTGAAGCCCAGCGTCAAGAGCGCGTACAACGGAATCGGCAGAACCGCGACAGCGGTGAGTCGCGGATTGTAATACAACATCAGCGCGAGGCTGGCGAAGACCATGATGATGTCGAGAATCACGCCAATCGCCTGGCCGGTCATCACCTGTTGGAGCCGGGCGTTGTCCTGAAACCGTTGCAACAGTTCGCCAATTCGCCGGGTCTGGAAGAACCGCATCGGAAGTCGCGCGAGATAGCGAAACAAATCGGCCGACATCCGCAACTTCAGCTTCTGGGAGACATGGATCAGCAGATACTGGCGGAGCAGTCGCGTCAGTGTCTGAAAGACGGCGATGATCCCCATCCCCACCAGCATCCACTTCAGCAGCTCGGTATCGTGATGCAGCAACACCCGATCGACGATCGCCTGGGTGAACATGGGTGACGCCAACTGCAGCGCATTCAAAATGATTGAAGCGATCAGAATCTCGACCAGAATCATCCGAAACGGCGTCAACAGCGGCAGAAACCGTGCGAACGTCGTCGTCTCCGGTTCGACTTCCTCGAGTTGTTCCGTCGGAGTCAGCAGCAAGACGCGGCCGGTCCATCCCTGTTCGAATTCCTTGCGACCCATTCGGACCAGGCCGAACGCGGGATCTCCCACCACAACCTGCTCGGCTCCCGCTTCATAAACCACGATGAAGTGGTAACCCTTCCAGTGGGCGATCGCTGGGAGGGCCGCGTTTCGCAGATTCTGGTAATCCGTGCGCAGCGCGCGGGTCGAATATCCGAGTTTCTCGGCGGCGAGCGACAGTCCGTACAGGCTCGTCCCTTCGCGACCGACATTCGCGATCTCGCGCAATCGCGAGATGGAAACGCTGATGCCGTAGTACTTCGAAATCATCGCCAACGACGCCGGACCACAGTCCATTTCGTCGAGCTGCCGAATGATGGGGAAACGGCCTCCCAATGGCGGCTGCTTTCGCAGTTTTTGGCGCCGTCGTTTCGTGCCCGGTTCGGGGGTGGGGTTGGCGGGATCCGCGGCAGGGGCGACACCACTGAATCGCCCGGGAGAGTTGAGAGCGACTGATCCCGCGGCGGCAGGATCGTCCTCGAAGACCGGTTGACGTCTTCGTTCGAGCGACGGAGGTTTCAACCCATACTTCTTCTGCATTTCCTCCGTGACGGTGTATTGTTCAATACGTCGGGTGAAATCCTCGCGAACCTGGGGGGAACGTTCGAGTATGGTCGCCAGGTCGTCGGCCGACAGCGTCACACAGCGAGTGACTGTCGTGGTGGTGACCGTGGCGCTGCGGGGATCTCGGGTCAACAGCGAGCGTTCGCCAAAATACTGTCCCGGGGACAGATGGGCGAGAGTCCGTTTCAGGCCTTGGGCGATCTGTGTCACTTCGACTTCTCCCGAGAGAATCAGATACATCTGATCTCCCGGTTCCCCCTGTCGAACAATATCGGTGTAGGCGGGAAAGTCGCAGGTCTTCAGCCGATCGAGCAGTTGTGCCAATTCACGTGGAGGGAGACTTCCCAGGAAAGTCGCCGACCGGAGAAAATCGACGACCCCGCGATCCTGGAGAAACCGTTCGAGATATGTGCGAATTTCGGGACGCTGGTTCAGCAGTCCCTCGAAGTCGGTCTTGCTAATTCGGAACAGGACACAATCTTCCGAAGCACGGACTGAAGCGCTGCGGGCTTTTCCCGTCAGGAGGGATTGCTCGCCGAAAAAGTCACCCGGTCCCAGAGACCCCAGGGTCACCGGCTTGCCGCCGATCCCCGGTTTGAACACCCGGCAGCGCCCCGAGAAGACGATGTAGGCGCAGTCCCCCGGTTCCCCGAGTGTGACGATCGACTCGCCCATCCGAAACCGCAGCATTTCCAGTCGCGACGCCAGATCATCGAGCGCGGCGTCGTCGAAAACCGCGAACACCGCGTTTTTTCGCAGCGTTGCCTTCATTTCCGACTCAAGCTGAATCGCTCCCATCGTCAGTCGTCTCCCCGCTCGGCGGGCAGGGTGGGGCTCGCGGTTTCAGCGACTCGCGGCGTCTGCATTTCCAGGAACGGCTTCAGCAAGAGCTGCAGGATGGTCTGCGATTCGGTGACAATCTCGGCGGTCACCGTCATACCGGCCAGCAACGGAATCTCTTCTGTGCCAACACGAAAACACTCCTGGTCGAGAGTGACATAACCACGATAAAAACTCTCTCCCCCATTCGAGTCCCCTTCAGGGTCCGGGACAATCTTCTCCAGCGTTCCTTCGAGAATGCCGTGTTCGGTGTGGGGAAACGCGTCGAATTTCAGACGCACGCGCATGTCCGGTTTCAACAGCCCCACATCGCGATTCGCCACCCGGACCTCCACCCGAAACCCACCGCCCGAGGGAATCAGCGTCATGAGGGGCTGTCCACGAGAGACGGTTTCACCCGGATTTCTTACCAACAGTTTGCCGATTCGCCCCGCATGCGGTGCCCGCAGCAGCGTACGATTCGAAATCGTCTTGTCACCGCTCAACAGGCGGTCGAGTTCGTCATCGTCAATGCCGGGGAACGAGAGTCGAACGGCGTCGCGCGCCTGTTGAAACTCGAATTGCGCGTACTCCAATTCCTGTTCCGTGGTGATTTTGAGCAATTTCGATTCGCGGTTCTTCTGGGCGAGTTCTTCGACAATCGACTCCAGAGAGATTTCGTTTTGTCCGATGTCCTCGACGAGTTCCGCCGCGCTCTGTTCGAATCCTAACTCCAGGGCGGCATACTTTTCCGCGGAAATCTCCTGCGATTTGCGGGCCCCATCCAGCAGCGATTTGCCGCGACGGACTTTGGTCCCGGCGTTCTCCAGAGCGAGTTCCGCCGCCCGCCATTGCAATTCCGTGATCGCCTTTTTCAGTTTGAGGGTTTCCGAGGATTTGTGTTCGTCGATGGCGAGTTTTTCGGAAGCAATTGCACTCTCCAGGTCGAGTTGTTCACGCAAGAGTTCTTCCTGCTCCTGGGATTTCTCCAATTCGCGGGTCCGTCGCGCGCCTTCGCGGTTCCTCGTCAGATCGACCTGACGCCGCTTCAGATCGAGCAGCGTCTGTCGGACCCCTTGTCGCTTCTTATTCAAGACCTCAATCTGGGATTGAATCTGCTCCTGTTTGAGCGGCACCAGTTGCTTCGCGTCTCGTTCCAGATTGACGATCTTCTGGCGCGCGAGACGCAATGCGGTCAGATGAGTCACCACCTCGCGAGAGTCAATCTCGACGAGTAATCGCCCCTCGTCGACGAGATCCCGCTCGGAGACCGCGACTGTGCGAATGACGCCATCGCAGTCGGCCTGGATCTGTTGCAGATTCGCGACCGGTGCCACAACCCCGCGAGCCGAACGGATCACGGGAACTTTCGCGATCGCGGAGTAGATCAGCCCCACTCCCAAGAACGAAAAGATCAGGTAGATCAGCCCGCGGGAGACGAACGAGGGAAGCTGTTGCAGATTCTCTGCCAGCGGCGACTGCCCCGCCTGCTCCTCGGCAAAAGCCAATGTGGCGTCGAACTCCGGTTCGCGCGCGGCGACCGACGCCGCTGGCTGCAGACTCGACGGAGTGGGTGGGGTGAGTTCCTCTGCCATGTGTCGCGGGTCAGGCTGGTTGCGGTCGGCCGGCGAACGAAATCGCCGCGATCCCGTGGAATTCCGAGCGCTTTAGTATACCTCACAACCGGCAGGGGCCACTTGTCCCGAAAACTCTTCCCAGATGAAAATCTTGTGCGGAAGATGCGGATTGTGACGGTTGCCCGTTCATATCGTGTCTCGGCGCACAGAATGCCGTTGGCTGTAATCGACTATCAACGGTCGAGTTCGTGCGATCTTTTCGCCCGTGGCCCTCGCTGTGTACAATCGTACGATCCCCCGACATCGTGATTTCGCGCCCGCACTGGATTCACGTGTCCGACAATGTCTTCATCGCACGCGAACACAGCATGCCCCACTCCGTCGTTGTCCATCATTTCCTGCGTCCGTGTCACTCACGGACGGTGGGCCTGTTTCTGCTGTGCGGATTGTTCTTGACCTCTGGATTCGGTTGCGACAGGTCACCAACTCCGCCGACTCCACCGAAGGGAGGGGGACCAGGGGCTGGTTTGCCGATTGGCGCCGGCGGTCCCCCGGGTACCGGGCCGGCGGTCGATGTCGGTGGTCCCACCATCAAACTGCCGGGTGACGAACGAGACGAAGTCGTGCCGGCGAAGTACTGGACGTTGGCCGCCGACACTCCCGAACCGCTCCGCGAATTTCCCGTCTTTTCGGCGGTCGATCAACGCGGGGAAGCGTTTGGCGAACCACAATTGCGGGGCAAAGTCTGGGTCGCCAGTCTGATGTTCCTGCATGAAACCGATGCGTCGAAACAGCACACTCGCTGGCTGAACGAATTTCTGAAACAGACCCGGCTCTGGCCCGATCGTGAACGCCTGATGTTCGCGAGTTTCGCGCTGGAACCGACCGCGACGGCCATTCAGGTCGCGGAATTCGCAGAACGCAACAAAACGGACCCGAATCGCTGGAAATTTTTGACCGGCCCGGATCTCGCGGAAGTCAGTCAGAAGGGGTTCGGGTTTCCCCGGGAAATTGCCGGCGATCCGGTCGCTGGAGACATTCCCAACAGTTCACTCCTGCTGTTGATCGATGGCGAATTCCGTGTTCGCGGGCAATACGATAGTCGCGAGAAGAAGGACGTTGGGACGCTGGTGCATGACCTGCGCGGCATTCTCGCCGAGCGCGTTCCTGGTCTCACCGGCCCGATCCATGTCGCCGCCCCGTATGACCTGTTCTACACCCCCTGGCTCGACGAGCGCCAGGAAGAGCAGCTCGAGACCGCCCCCAGACTGCCGATGTCGCATGATTTCACATTCACCGACCGTCGGCTGGAATCGGGAATCACGTTTGTCAGTCATGGGGTGGATGATGTCCGCCGCGACTGGCGGATGAACCACTACGACCACGGCAACGGCGTCGCCGCCGCCGACGTCGACGGCGACGGACTGGTGGACCTGTACTTCGTCAGTCAGGCGAAGGGGAACGAGTTGTGGCGGAACCTGGGGAATGGCCGCTTCGAAAACATCACGAAGAGCGCCGGCGTGGGACTGGAAGACCGGGTGGGAGTCTCAGCTTCATTCGCCGACGTCGACAACGATGGCGATTACGACCTGTACGTCACCACCACCCGTCACGGCAACGTCCTGTTTGAGAACGACGGGACGGGGAAATTCCGTGACATCACGCGCGATGCGGGTCTGGAGTACGTCGGGCATTCGTCGACCGTGGAGTTTTTCGATTACGACCGCGATGGCCTGCTCGATATCTACCTGGTGAATGTCGGAAAGTTCACGACCGACCGAATCGGATACAGCGGCGACCGGGAAAAGAAGGAGAACCCGTACTACGTCGGCGACAGCGACACATTCGCCGCCCATCTCTTTCCCGAGCGAAACGAACCGAGCATTCTGTACCACAACGAGGGGGGCAACCGCTTCCGCAATGTCTCGGAAGAGATGGGCATCGTGGATATCGGCTGGAGCAGCGATGCGACGCCGTACGATGCCGACGAGGATGGCTGGATCGACCTGTATGTTCTCAACATGCAGGGGGTGGATGAATTGTGGCGGAACGTCGAGGGAAAGAAGTTTGAACGCCTTGGGCCGGCACTGTTCGCGAAGACGACGTTCGGCTCGATGGGAGTCAAGGCGTTCGACTACAACAACGACGGACACCTCGACCTCTACATGACGAACATGCACGCCGACATGTGGAATCGCAAGGTGAGCGGTCCCAAAGAGAAAATCCGTCCGTTGATCCACACGATGCCGGCGGCCTATGTGAAAAACCTCGACAAGAAAACGATCGTGCTGGGAAATGTTTTCTACAAGAACTCCGGAGGGGGGAGCTTCCGCGAGGTCGCCGAGTCACTCAATACCGAGACCTATTGGCCCTGGGGGCCCAGCACGGGCGACCTCAACGCCGACGGCTGGCAGGATCTGTTCATCACTGCGTGCATGAACTTGCAATATCGGTACCATCCGAACAACGTGTTGCTGAACGACCAGGGAAAAGCGTTCTACGATGCCGAGTTTATTCTCGGTGTCGAACCGCGGCGTGACGGTCAGGTGGCGACCCCGTGGTATGAACTCGATTGCGACGGACTGGACGCGACGAATCAGGTCTGCCGGGGAAGGACCGGGAAGGTGGTGATGTGGGGGGCCATCGGCTCGCGGTCGTCGGTCATCGTCGATCTCGACAACGATGGGGACCTGGATATCGTCACCAATGACTTCAACAGCCCACCCATGGTGCTGATGAGCGACCTCAGCAGCCGCAACACCGGTCTCAAATTCCTGAAGATCAAACTCCAGGGGACGAAAGCGAATCGCGACGGACTCGGTGCAAAGGTGCAGGTGACCACTGGCAGCCTGACGCAGACGCAGGTGTACGACGGGCAGTCGGGCTATATGTCGCAAAGCGCGTTTCCGCTGTACTTCGGACTGGGAACCGCCGAATCGGTCGACCGGATCGAAGTCACCTGGCCCGGCGGCAAAGTTCAGGTGTTGGACGGACCGTTGACCTCCAATCAGGAATTGAAAATCGTCGAACCGGATGCTTAGGTCTGTGGTGGCTCAATCCCCCGGAAACTCGGGAAACCGTGCGAGAAAATCGGGATGACACCCCTTCACGAAAACGTGGGTGGCGGTGATTCTCGCGGGGGAAACGACCTTCGCCAACACTGCGCAGGCGATTGCCGCGGCGACGCACAACACTCCATTCAACGCCAAAACCCACAGTAATCCGTCGCGGTGGGTTCGTCCCATGTGTCGTGAACCCAACCAAAATACGGCAGCGAATTGCAATATCGCCAACATCGTCATCGACAAGGACCCCGCAAACAGCCGAAACCGCCGAGCCGCGGTTTTTTCACCGAGGCCGACTTCTATCATGGCTACATTTTGAAAGAAAAATCCTGAGAGCAGGTAAAGACAGGGAAAAATCAACAGGACGTAAACAATCGGGGGATGCCAGTACATCTTGACCGTTAACCAGAAGAGGGCCGGCTGATTTGTCATCACGCAAATGAATGGCAGCTTGGCCTCCTTTTCCATGACCAGCAGTCGCCCCTGCCGCCAGATCTGGTTTGTTTCGCTGAGGACTGCACCAGGAAACGTCTCCCCACAAAACGGGCAAGCGGGCGCAGCCACCGAGATTGCTCCGCCGCACATCGGGCAGGGTCTCATTGCGGATTCCAGTTCATCGGTCAACGTTCAGAAAACCTCCGGAAAGGTGCTTCCGCGCAAGCGGTCTGCTCTCTTCGACATCAGCGAGCCTCGACAGGGCTCCAGCTCAATTCCGGTCGCGCAAGCATTCTTAACGCCGCATGGCGGTAGAACGGGTAAACGCTCCATTCGACACAGGGGAGCAAGTCGGGCTGGCCATCGCCGTCAAAATCTCCGACCCCCGGATGAGGTCCATGGCTGGTGAGGCGGATCGGTTCTCCAAAACACCGCAACGTCACGGGGGCTTCAAACAGTGGTTCGGTGCGGCTCCCGCAATTCCGTAACAGGTAAATGCTTCCCCGATCCTGCGTTTCGTCGTCGGCGCCGGCGACACTGTAAACAAGGTCGATCAACCCATCAGAATCCCAGTCGCACGCGCGAAAACTTTCGGTCCAGTGCGCGCGTCGTCCAATCAGGCGGTCGTCAATCGGTCTCCCGTCGCGAAGTGCGAGCGCCCCCTGCTTTCGCAAAACCAGTTGGCCCGCATCGTCACGTTTCTGAACGAAGAGCGTCCCCCGCCGGGTTTCGCCATCGTGCGTTACCAGATCCGTCAGCCCGTCGCCATCGAAGTCGGCCAGTGCCGCTCCCGTCCGCCAGAAAAACGGTTGCTCCGCTTCCAAAGGGTACGTGTCCCGGATCGCCCGCTCCGCAGACCGTCGGCGTGCTGTCGCGGAATCGCCACCGGAATCCGCGATGGCGTCGCCAAACCCTTCCACCCGCAGCATCCGCCGGGGTCCGAACGCCGGCTTTTCGCGCTTTCCAATGTTCTGGTACCAATAGATGCGGTTCGTCTCGTTGGGAATCACCAGATCGGGCAGTTCGTCCGCGTCCCAGCGGACGAACACGGGATAGGAATAGCCCATGTTGTGCCAGTGATGCGGTTCCCCCAACAGCTCGTTTCGCAAGAGTCGGATCGGCTGACCTTCCGATTCAATCCACCGAGGCTTGGCGAAACGGGGTGCCTGTGCCGTTCCTTCATTCACGACAATTCTCGGCGCGCCGTAACCCCCACCGATCAACAGATCGACATCGCCGTCATTATCCCAGTCGCACAGCGAGGGCCACGCTTGGTCGCTGAGCGACATCACCGCCGAGCGCGATGACGCGACGCCGCGCGATTCGAAACGGGGCGAGTCGGCACTTGCCCCGATGAGCGCAAAAACGCCAAGCCGCTGATATTGATCGTACTGAACCAGCAGCAGTGTCGTTTCCCCTTCGTGCGCCGCCGCGACAAACGTGACTCCTTCCCGAAATCGATTTCCCGCCATGTCACAGGAAATCTCGCGGGAAACGTCGGTGAGTTCCCGTTCCTCGCCAAATGCCGGGGGAGAACCCCCCAGGTTGCGTCTCCAGCCGACCCGCACATCATCGGGTAACGGTTCGTTTTTCCCTCGCAAACAGACCGCGTCGAGCCGGCCATCGCCGTCCAGATCGACGAAACAGGGTTGTCGGCCGGCGTCGAGCGTTACCCCCTTCGCCGACTGAAACGGCCAGCCGCGTGGGTTCTCGTTGCGAATGAACTCACCATTGACCACCAGGTCGAGAGCGCCGTCGCCATCCAGGTCGACCGCCCGGCACCCCTCCCAATCGGACACGGGAACGTCACTTGGAGGTACCAAGATCGGCCAACCTCCCGCATCCCGGCGTCCGGTGTTGATCAAGAACTCCCCTTTTCCGCTCCCTTTCCGCGTCACGATGACGTCGGGTTTTCCGTCGCCGTTGAAGTCGGCGAAATCAGCCGCCATGTACGTGTGCCTGACATGGCGGAGTTCCTGGGGTGTTTTCGCATCCGCATACCGCAGCCGCGTAAGGTCACCGAATTCGAACGTGGGATCGGGACCGACACGGGGATAGACGACCAACCCATCCCACGGCTCCCCCGGCCCCCGGGCGTAATTCCAGCATCCGGCCAAGTCGAGTCGTCCGTCGCCGTCGAAATCGACCAGTCCGACGGCGGAATACAGCGTAACGGGACGTGGCGATTTGGCATTGAATCGCAGCAGATCTCCCGCGCCGATCGGGGCGGTCGTCTGTTGATTGAGCATCGTTGTTCGTTTGGCGACAACGTGAAACCGAATCTCGAAGTCACGGTCGTTGGGATCTTCCGCCAGCCACATCACCCGGCCGCGATCTTCGTTGGCAAATTCGGCGGACAATTGGTGCGGCACAATCTTCCCGGTTTTTCGATTGAAGACCTCAATCGAACTGGGATCGCACACGCCCCCGATTCCCACGTCACGCAGGCGCTCTGTGAAATCGACGACGGGATCGAGCGGCGTGTTGCGAAACGGCAACTCCGATTGGACGGAAGCCCGGAGTCGACAGGAGATTGGTTCGGCCGAGCGGAGTGGAGTGGTGATCGCCGCCACGGTCACGACAGCGAACAACCACTCGTGAAACCGACAACCACTCGTGAAACCGACAGCCGCTCCGTGGAACCGATCGGATTCTCATGCCAGTTTCGCGCCAAAAACCCGCAGCGCGTTGTCGCGCAGAATCAGGCGTTTGTCCGCGTCGGACAGGTCGGCATGGTCTATCCGCGACCGCTGCACGCCACAGTGATAGAGCGGCGTATCAGATCCGAAGAGAACGCGATCGGCCCCCGCCTCACGAACCGCCCACTCAATGAGATTCGGTGTGATCGACCGGGCGCTCGACGTGTCGGCGAACACATTCCCATGTCGGCTCGCCTGGATCCCCCGCACCTGGTGACCGTAATCGCCATCCCAGCCGTGCCCGATGTGCGCCATAATCAGTCTCACCTCGGGAAAGTCGTTCGCGAACGGAACGAGGTCGGCACACAGACTGTTTTTTTCGCTGGTATGCGACAGGATCACCGCGCCGAACCGGGCGGCGAATTCGAATATCGCCCGACCATGTTCCGCGACCGGGTAAATGTGCTCTTCGGGATGGATCTTGATACCGGCGCAGGTGGGTAGCGCCAGCATCCGCTCGGCTTGCAGATAGGTCTCGGGAATCCGCGGATCGATCACCACATATTGCAAGAGTCCCGGGTGATCAAGGGCCGCCTGCGCCGCATGGTCATTGCCCGCGACCGGATCTCCCTTGCCGCGCGGCAGGATTGCCTGCAGCGGCGAGGCGATTGTGATTCCAATTTGGAACCGGGCCGCCGGGGCGACCACTTCGGACGCACTGGCGGTCATGAACTGACTGGCCAGGCCGGGACTCCCCCGGTCGTAGGTGCCGTCGTGGGCGTGGGCGTCGATCGCGATGATGTCAGAAACGCTCATCAAGAGACTCCGGTCGCTCAGGGTGAAGTCGGTTAAGTGGAAACCGTCCAGCGTGCAATTTGCCAAAGCACCAACGGAAGCGGTCGGCCCTGACTTCCAGCGGCTGCTCGGACCAGGTCAAGGGCCGCCCCCTTGAGAGGGTTCCGGCGCGGGTATTGGTTTGGAAGGCAGACAGAAAACCAGAAACGCGAACGCGACGATCAGCAGTGACGCTGCCGCGTAAAACGTGGCGACGCGCCCCGATCGATCGGAAAGCCAGCCATAGAACACCGAGGCGAATCCCACGAACGAACCGAGCAGGTTGAGCAGCGCGATGTTCGCTCGAACGCTCGACTTGGACGACGCGGTCGCGACGTAATTGGGAAAGTACGCGCCGAACAGTTCCCCGGCACCGAGCAGTCCCGCAGTCATCAGGTACCAATAACCCGAAGAGTTCAAAGCCCACCCCATTCCGAACAGCAGCATGCCAGTCGTTGCCAGCAGGGTCATCTTCGGATTGGTTTTCGCGAGCAACAAGCCCAGTGCCAGGCCTGCGACCGCTTTGAAGCTGAATCGCAGAAAATTCTGGATTCCCTGGGTGTCCCCCATCTGATTGCTGAGAACATCCTTCGCGTGCAGTGAGACGTTTTCGAAAATCGCGTTTCCGCCGGAATACACCACAAGGTACGCGATCGATGCGAACAACACGGGCGGGTAGGTGAAGAACTGTTTGAGGCCATGAATCGCGTTTTGCAACCGCCCGGGTCCCTCCTCTTCCTCCGCGATGGGAACCGTAAACATTGATCCCAGCACGGCCGCCAGCGAGATCAACGGAACCGCACCCGCGAACAGCGCGAAGTAGTTCATCGGGAATTCCAGATCGAACGACAACTTCGTCAGCGGTTCACGGTCCATCAGCATCTGTTGCATGACCGAGCCGACGCAGGCGAAGATCGGCCCGAACCCGAACGCCAGTCCCATCGTGCGCCCGCGGAGTGCGGTCGAGGTACCCCTGCGTACCACCTCCCACATCGCGGTGAAAACCGTGCCATTCGCCGCCCCGAACACGGCGGAAAACAAAAGCACGGTCCCAGTGACGACATCCGCGGAAGCACCAGTCACCAGCGAAAGCGCGACCAAAGCGGTGACGGTGGCCATCGCCACCAGCGCCGTCACCAGAAGCGGCTTGAGCAACTTGGGCTGGGGAAAGAACCAGGCCAGCAGGATGGGACAGGCGGTACACCACTGATAGAACGCATGCGGCAGGTTGGCGACAGTATCGCTGCAACCAATTTCCTTGAGCAGATTGGCGTGCGTCGCTCCGACATAGGTAACCGGAGCCGCGAAGTAAAACAGACACCAGAAGCCGGCATAGCAAAGCGAATTCCGTCGCTGCTGTGGCAAAGGCAACGGGCAGTCGTCAACCGCAGGCTCCGCTTTCGTGGGGGACATGCGCGAGTCGTGAGAAGGAGGTCGGTCGCGGAGTCACTGCCGCGACGGGAGGGAGTTCACTCAATCCAGGCGGGGTGTGCGGGGTTTCAACAGCTCGGACAGCGAATGGAATCCCCGCGTCACGCGGGATTCAAAAGTACCCCCGGCAGGATTCGAACCTGCGACCGACGGATTAGAAATCCGTTGCTCTATCCAACTGAGCTACGAGGGCAAAACGCTTGTTTTTAAGTGTATTTCGATGTTCTTTCGCGGTCGCCAAAAAGCCACTTGACACCCGTTTTGACACCTTGTACACTAACTTTCGTTGTGAATGACACCCGCCGGTTGCACCCGACGGGTGTCTGTGACACCTGACCCTAGTTGAAGACCGAGGCATCACGATGAAACAGTCTACAATCTCCAAGCCGGCGAAACCACATCCAGGCTTTCCGCTCTTCCCCCATGCGACACGGCGCTGGGCGAAGAAGGTTCGCGGCAAGATGCACTACTTCGGACCGTGGGACGATCCGCAGGGGGCGCTCGCCGAATGGTTGCGGGTCAAAGACGACCTGCTCGCCGGTCGGGCGACCCGCCCGAAGACCGAGGGCTTGCCGCTTCGCGAACTGTTGAATCGATTCCTCACCGCCAAGCAGCGGTTGGTCGACTCGGGGGAAATTCGCCAGCGTTCCTGGGACGAATACCACGCCTCGTGCGAGCGACTGGTTTCCGCCTTCGGTCGTGACCGAGTCATCGCCGATCTGGCGGGCGACGACTTCGAGACCCATCGAGCGAACCTCGCCAAGAAGTGGAACCCCACGACCCTCACGAACGAAATTCAACGGGTTCGAACCGTCTTCAAGTTCGCCTTCGACGAGGGACTGATCGGCCGTCCAGTGAGGTTCGGTTCGTCCTTCAAGAAGCCGTCTCGGCGCGTGATGCGGGTGACTCGCCAGGAAAAGGGCGAACGGATGCTCGAAGCGCCCCAGATCCAATCCCTTCTCAAAGATGCGTCTTCCATCCTGCGGGCGATGGTGCTGCTGGGAATCAACGGCGGGTTCGGGAATCGCGACGTCGGGCTGCTGCCGCTGGCTGCGCTCGACTTGGATGGGGGTTGGATCAACTTCCCTCGCCCGAAGACTGGCATCTCTCGCCGCGTGCCGTTGTGGCCCGAGACGGTCGCCGCGCTGCGTGAAGTCGTCGCGAATCGCCCGCCGACGACCGACAGCTCGGTCAGCGGTTTGGTCTTCGTGACAAAGTACGGCGGTGCCTGGGCGAAAGAGCAGGCGGGTCGCGATCCCGTCTGCCTGATGTTCGGCCGGCTGCTGAGGAACCTCAAGCTGCACCGCCCGGGAATCGGCTTCTACGCCCTGCGTCACACCTTCCGCACGATCGCCGACGCCGCCCGCGACCAGCCCGCTGCGCACTCCATCATGGGACACGCCGACGACACGATCGACGGCCACTACCGCGAACGCATTGACGACTGCCGGCTGAGACGCGTTGTCGACCACGTTCGCGGCTGGCTGTTCGTTGAGTAACATTCCGGACCGATCATCGCCGCCGGCAATCCGCTGGCGGCGATGCGAACGGCTGAAAGCCGCCCCAGAGCGTCAAGGTCGGCAACCCGACCCCGCAGGCAGGTTGGATTCGCGAGACACACCTGCGGACCACGAAGCGGTCGAGGACAGAGCAACCGACCCCAAAACGGGTCCCCTTTTCCGGCTGGCGTTTTCTGGACCGCCCCCCCGGGGTGCGCAGGGAGATTGGGAGTTGAATAGACTCTGTCTCGCGTTACCAAATCGCTCAATCGCCCTCAACTTCTCTGTTCCGGCCACGCGAATGCACCAACGCGAACCCAGCGACGACGATTGTCGCGACGACTGACAGGCATGCTGTATTCGGCTCCGGTGTTGAAACGGTTGGCGGATTCGCGAGTTCGAGGACAACGCGGTCGAATTGATGGGTTGGGCTGCCATTCCAGATTCCTGAACCTTCATAGTGTCCGCCGGGGCCCTGTGACCAGTGAACTGAGACGACGTTTTCGAATCCTGTGACCGCGAGTGACTGCAACAAAGGAACATCCGCAAAAACCTGGACATTGAGAGTTGTTTCAACCGTCGAACCATCGGAGTGAAACCCGATGAAGTCGACTGCGAACGTGCCGGCCGGGGGGCGAATTGGGTCGCCACTGAAGGTGAACGACGGCAATTCGGCGAGGTCGATTCCGCGGAACGAAAACTTTCCCATGTCGGCGCGAGTGAGTGTGATGACTCCGGTACTTCCCCCGTGGTAGAGCGCAGTGCGACCGGCAAAGTCCCGTCGCAATGTCCCCAGCGATTGCAATTTCGTCGAATTCCCCGGGACTGGGTGCATCGCGGTCAGGGTAAATCCGTCGATGGAAACCACGGACCCCCATTCGTGAAGATCCGTGTCATCCCGGCGGTATGACTCAAAATCAAGCGTGACTGTCGATCCTCGTGCACAACGCGATCCAGTTGATTCCAAGAGGCTGGCGCTCAGAACCATCAAGCACAACGCAAACCGACACGGCATGTCATTTCTCCACATTTTGAAGCGGCGGCGGAAGCTCGCGCGGGCGAGGATCGATTTAGCGAGTTGTTCACTCTTCACTTGTCGGAAATTGCACCTGCGAAGTCAGCCTTCGCTGAAACAAATCCGAAAACCGATATCGCTTCGGCGAATCCCGGGATCCTCACGACCACGAAAGGCCGATCGGCAGCGCCTCGGAATCTGATTCCAGGCACCGCCGCGGATAACGCGTTTCTCTCCGCTCATAGGGCCTTGATAGTCCGGCGATTCCTCGGTCGGGTACGTACCGTACCAATGACTACACCACTCCCACACGTTTCCATGAAAGTCGTGGAATCCCCAGAGATTCGGTAAGAACTCGACTACTGGCGTCGTTCTTCTTCGGCCCACTCCTTGATTGCCGGTACCGTAGACATAATTCCCATCGAAATTCGCCTGATTGGTCGAGATCGTCTCCCCGAAGTTGAACGGCGTGGTCGTTTCCGCACGACACGCGCACTCCCATTCGGCCTCGGTCGGAAGCCGATAGGGCTTGCCGTCCAGTGCGGCCAGTTTCTGGCAGAATTCATTGCATTCATGC
>CAMATH010000155.1 GCA_945860955.1 Planctomicrobium piriforme | reverse complement strand
CGGTGCAGACCGTTTACCGCTTGATACACCCCTCGCATGCCGAGCCTGGGAGATTCCTTGCATCGCCGAAACGTCAGCAACCGTCACGCGCCAGATCTACCATTGGCCACTGGACCCATGCCTCGAAAATCCCAGGGGGGGTCTGGGGGGGACAGAGTCCCCCCCAGCTACCGCCCAAAGGCGTGATCACTGGAATTGTCGTACGAAATTGTTTGTGGACGGCTACCTACCGAAGCCGGCGGCAGGAATACCCAACAAGGCTCACCGCGGCGATGCCGAACAGCACAAGTGTCGACGGTTCAGGAATCGAAGCGATCGCGACCCCGGCGATGTAGGAATGCCCCAATGAAGTCGGATGCAGGTCGTCCCAAAACAGGTAGCCGGCCCCGGTGAAATTCGAATCCGCCAACGAACTGTTCGTGATGTTCGTGAACCCATAGGCCAGTGGGTTGGACGCGACGTCTTGAAACAGTTGATAGATGTTCGGACGGTAGATCGTGATCGGCAGCAGGGTGTCGAGCAGGTCGAGTTTCTGCTTGAGAAGCTGGTTGTGGCTGATGGTGAGTTGATCGAGCGCGGCGCGCTGCAACGGGTTCAGGTTGGTGATCGAGGCGGGGGTTTCGCCGAGCGGGGCGAGATTCATCACCATAAATTGGGTGGCCCCGGCGGACGCGAGCGCCTGGACGGACGCCGCGATATTCGTGGTCGGAATGTTGGGGTCCGTCTGCCCATCACCGATGTAGTCATTGGAACCGGCCCAGATCACGTACAACGCATTCGGGTCGGCGACTCCCATCGTGCTGGAAAGGTACCCCCCGACCTGAGTCTGCACATTGGGAATCAAGCCCAGTGCGAGCCCGGATCCGCTACGGGCGGCTCCAAACGCATAGTTGTCCCCCCCGGCGAGAACCGGAATCGCCGGCCCGACGCCGGTCGCGGCGGAAAACTGGTCGAGCCAGTTGGGACCGTTGGAAAATCGACCGGGGAAATACGGGGGCGAAGAGGGAACGGTCATCCCCGATCCCAGGTAGACGTTACCAGTGTCGGTCGTACTGTCACCGAAGGCGATGATGCTGGAAAACGGGCCGGCCTGCGCGGTGGCTCCATTCCAAATGGCGAACAGACACAACACCACAGAACTGACACGGACGAACATCCTGATTCCTTCTTGAGAATCCGCGTGTGAAACACCCGAACCGGCGAAACGGCCCGCCGATGGGTGGCACATCTCGTTGTGCTGCGGAAACCTAATCGCTTTGATGGGAATTGTCCATTGCCATTTACTTCGCACTCCCCAACATCCGTCCCGTCCCCGCCTTTTCCCATCCGCTCAACCCATCGGACAGGAACTTCGCGAAACCCGAGGCACTTTCGTCAAAGCCAAGTCGCTCCGAGAGAATCACTTTCTCCGGATCGGAGGCTTTTAAATCGGGGTTTGGCAGAACCACCACATAAGCAGGGAGCGTCGTGTCGCCGTACCACTCCTCTTCGAGCGCCACATTCTGCGCTAGCAGCCGGCTCCGTTCCTGCCGATCGGTGATCGCGGGAACCTGATCGCACCAGATCTGAACACAGACAAAATTCTTCAAAGTCTCGGTCACCTCCGCCGTCGAAAGCGGCCCCTGTTCCATCTTGCGGCAGTTCAGGCAGTTGACACCGGTGAATTCGAGGAACACCGGCTTCCCCTTCTTGCTTGCGTACTCCAGGGCTTTCTTGTAGTCCAGGGCATAGAGAATCTCACCATGCCGCAGTGACGGACCGAATTCGCTTTCGGTCGCGCTGTCAAACTTCGGAGGGGCGAAGGCGGTTACAAAACCCCAGACCTTGCTGGTCGGTTTTTGCGCGGCGAACAACCCGACCGCGATGTAGGCCGCCAGCCCCAGGAAACTCATCGCGGTGAAGAATCGCAGGACGCCAATCGTGTCGGTGGCCACGTCGTGCGGGAGCCGAAACAGACCGAGCAGGTACATCGCCGACACGATCGAAATCACCATCCAGGCGGACATGACCAGTTCGTAGTCGAAGATCCACGGGGTGGGATTCCAGTACAGGTCAGCGACCGAGAAGAACTTGAACGCCGCCCCGATCTCCACCAGCCCCATGATCACTTTGATCGTGTTCATCCAGCCCCCGGCGCGGGGAAGTTTTTTCAGCCAACTGGGGAAAAGCGCCAGGAAGAAGAACGGCAGCGAGAACGCGGCGGAAAAGACGAGCAGGCCGAGAACCGGCCACAGACGGTCGCCTCCCGCCGCAGCCCCGAGCAGCCCGCCGACGAAGGCGAACGTGCAGGTGAACGATGTGAGCGTAAAGGTGAGCGCCATGAACAGCACGCCGACATAGCCCCCGCGCGACTCCTGTCCAGAAGAGTACATCAGCAGCCAACTGGGAATTGTGATTTCGAACAACCCCAGCAGGTTCATTCCGAAGAAGATCATCACGCCGGCGATAAACAGGTTGATCCAAGGATTGTTGGCGAGCGCATTCAGCGAGGCGGCACCGAACAGCACGCTCATCAAAACACCCAAAACGGTGAATGTTCCGATGATGCCGGCACAGTACACAATCGCCATCGTGACCGGACGATGATGTTCCTTCTCCGCTTGCTTCTGAAAGAAGCTGACGGTGATGGGCACCATCGGGAAGACACACGGGGTCAGAAGAGCGGCGAAACCGGCAACTCCGGCCGCCAGCAGGAACAGGGGCAACCCCTGAGCTTTGTCGATGCCACGCGACGTTGCTTTTGTGGCAAACGCCGCTTCGCCGCGTTGACCCGCTTTGTCATTGGCTGGTTTGGGGGCCGGGGCTTCCTTGGGCGGCGGAAGCGGAGGGGCGATTTCCGGTTCGACTTCGTGCGGTCCTTCACGGGTCGCCTGGGGGGCCAGCGCATACGCAGGGGCCGAGTCGATGACGTCCTGTGCTTCCGACATTTTCAGGGGAGTGATTTCTCCCAGTTGCGCTCCTCCCTCCACCGCCTCGTCCGCACCGACAATGGTGATTGGAATTTGAAATTGAAATCCCGCTGTCACACAGCCACGGTCATTGCAGGCCTGCCAGGCGGCTTTGCCGGTCAAAACCAGCGGGCCGAGCTTCGCGTCGTCCGGCACCCTGAATCGGGCCGAGAAGGACTGGCTCTGCTCCCACGTGCGCTCGACAAGGCCTGGCCATGCGACACTCGGGTGTTCTTGATAGCCCAGAAGCGCCCGGAAGAGCGGTGTGGAAACCGCCTGCAGGCCGCCCGCCTCATCCAGTTGAATGACAGTCCGCAAGGGGCCCGTCCCGTCGGCGGTCAATTCCTGATTGAAGGCGTAAATATGCCACCCTTTGGCAAATTCTGCCTCGACCAGAACCAAAAACGTATCCCCCTGCCGAACCTGAGCCTTGCTGACCCCGGCGCGCCATTTCGTGGCGGCAGTTCGCTGGTCCCGAGGGCCGGTCATCTGTTCAAAGACCTGACTTTTGTTGGTCGCTTCCGGGAGTGGTGAATCGGTCGCGCGGGCCGTCGTGGGACTCGAAGCGGCCGGCTGGTCTCCCGGACTGGTCGCCAGTTTCAGTTCGACCTCAATGGGAGCCTTGCCGAACTTGCAGTTGCTGGCGTCGCAGACCTGGTAATTGATCAACCCCTTGATGACCACCCGGTCGGCCCCGGGTTTGACCCGCAGGGTCTGCTTCCACGTGACCCCACCGATGAATTTTTCGACGTCGCTCTGTAATTCGGGAGAGTACTCGATCTTGGGATCGTGGTCTGGCACAAACCGGGCGTCGGTCCCCTCCACGCCAATGGCCTCTTTGATGTGGACGGCCGTATCCGGGCCGGCGGCGGGCTGGATCCCGTAAATCCACGCGTCGGCGGCGGTCTTTGCTTGAACCTCTAACTCGACCGTTCCTGCCTGTTTGCCAGACGTCAACGTCACCTTGATGTCGGCGGGAGCCGCCTTGGTGGCCTTTCCACGCCCCGGTTTCGTCCCCAGTACGTCCTGAAACGTTTGTGCAGGGGCCGCCATCACCAGCACTGTCGTCAGCAGGAATCCCGCAGCATGCCAGTGGGCGACTGATCTTCCGGTTCGCATCGACTTCTCCCGAATCTCGTGACGTATGACGCCGAGTCTCACTTGAAGGATAGATTCTAATCGAGATCCGGCGGCGACAACACACGAATCCCCAGACGCTTCCTGTACGTCCGCACCCGGTTGCGGTGTTGGCGCAAACCGTTACGGTTCTTCGGATTCCACCGGTTCCGCTCCCCCGACAGGCTCGGCGATGAACCGGTACCCCACTCCCCGCACCGACAAAAAGTGCCGCGGTTTTGCCGGATCGACCTCGAAATGCTGTCGCAACCGAGCGATGAAATTGTCGACGGTTCGGGCGGTCGAATTCGAATCGAGCCCCCAGACGTTGTCGAGCAGTTGATTGCGGGTCAGCACCACCCCTTCATGTTCGCTGAAGAACTTCAACAGTTTCATTTCCAGCGAGGTCAGCGTGCGCGGTTCGCCCCGGACAGAGACTTCGTGCCGGGAGAAGTCGGCCACGACCCCCGGAAACTCAAACACATCGGCCGACGGCTTCGGTTCCGGTGCCGTTGTTCCGCGGATCTGGGAATGACGTTGCAACAGGCTGCGAACCCGCGACAACAGCTCCGCCAGTTCGAACGGTTTGGTCATGTATTGGTCGGCCCCCAGATCGAAGCCGCGCACCCGGTCTTCTGACAGTGTGCGGGCAGACAGTATCAGCACAGGAACCTGAATTCCCGACTTTCTCAATCTTTCCAACACTCCGTAGCCGCTCATTTGTGGAAGCATGAGGTCCAGAATCAACAGGTCGAACGCCTGGAGATTCTGCTCAAACAGCCGCAGTGCGGAGGGTCCATCTTCTACCAGAGTCGTTTCGTATCCCTCGGCATCACAATTGAATTTGAGGGGCAGGCCGATGTGTCGTTCGTCTTCGACGATGAGAATTCGAGGTTTCATCGCAGTGGATACGGTGGGAATTCGGAGGATTATGGGAACCCGATTTGGAGGCAGTTCATCCCGGAAGCGGGGTGACCGGAGAAACTGGAGCGCTGTCTGGCTCCATAGTGTCACTCGACGTTTCGGTTGTGTCGACACGATTCGCAGGGGGCGGTCCGGCATCAGGCGGGGTTCCCCTTTCGGTCGCGATGTGGCCGGGGAGATCGACTTCGAATGTCGCCCCCGATAAGGGACCACGACCGTGGACAATCACTTTCCCTCTCATCCGACCCACGAGTGACTTGACGATGTGCAGTCCCAGTCCGGTTCCCTTGGTAGTCCGCTCGAGTTCCGACCCGCCCCGGTAGAACCGCTGAAAGATCTTGCGACGCAGATCGAAACTGATCCCTGATCCACTATCCGAAATGCGGGTCTGGATTCGTCCGCGCGGTGTGCGTTTGCATTCGACGATCACTCGCGGTTCTTTCCCACCATATTTGACGGCGTTGTCCAGAAGATTCAGGAACACCATTTCGAGATCCCGCTCGCGGCCGGGAACAAGGCAGTCTTCGCAGGTGAGGGTGATCCGCTCGGCGTCGAGATCGTATCGCCTCCGGACTTCGTCGATGCAACGCTGCAAAACGGTCGGCAGAAAGACAATCTCCACCTGTGAGATGGTCGGCTCGGCTCCCAGTCGGGCGATGGTCAGCATGTGATCGATCAGCCCGTCGAGTCGTTGAATGTCTTCGAGCATGAACCGATGCAGTTCGCGCTGCTGCTCGGCGGTGACGGTTCGCAGGTCGAGGGTTTGCAGGCAGAGCTTCATGGACGCGATCGGGGACTTCAACTCATGCGTGACGGCGTCCAGAAAATTCGCCTGGCGGATATTGAGCCGGACCTCGCGGATCGTCCAGTAGAAATACGCGACGACTCCGAAGAGAATGACCGTGATGACGATCACCCCGATGACCAGCAGCACCCAGCGCTGCGACTGCGTCTGGTCGACCACCCACATGACCAAGAGCGCGACGATCAGCGGAACGAGGACCGATGCGAGTACGATCGGCCAGGCGAGTGAAGAGCGCTGAAACATGGCGAGAACTTCCGGGACGCAGGATATGGTAACGGGTCGCCCCGCGTGTGGCGAGACGACATGCCAGTCCCCGGGGCTGGTTGGGATCCGATTCCCCGGTCGGGTGCCTCCGCAGAGTCGGGCCTGTCAGGAAGCGATAGGCGTTGACCGCTTCCTGACGGGCGCGGCTCGGATTGGGTCTTTCTCAAACAGCAACCGTAGATGGTGGTTCCGTTTCGTGCTTCCGGCGCTGGCAATGCTTATCGTGATCGGTGCCGTCTCGACCCCAGTCGCCGCTCAATCGACGATCGATCGGCTTCCGTACCGAAAACACCCGGTCGACTATTTTGGCCCTGAAGAAAACAATGTCTCGCGGCTGTTCGAGCGAGTGCGGACGGGTGAGGTGACTCTGGAGAGCGATCCACGGCACGGTTATCTGCCTGCGGTCTTGCGGGCGCTCGACGTGCCGGCGGAATCGCAGCTATTGGTGTTCGCGAAAAACGCCGCGAACGCCCGGTTGATTTCACCCCAGAACCCCCGGGCGCTCTATTTCAGCGATGACATTTCGATTGGCTGGACTCCGGGAGCCGCTGCGATTGAGATTTCGGTGATCGATTTGAAGAAGGGCCCCGTTTTTTATGCCCTGCGATTTCGTGAAGATGGTTCCGCCCGGCTGACTCGCGACGACAATTGCCTGACATGCCACGTGTCCGAAAACACCCTCCAAGTTCCCGGATTCGCGCTGCGGTCGTTCCTCACTGACGCCGCGGGGAAGCCGGTGAGTGGTTATTCGTCGATTGACCACACGACGCCGTATCCCAAACGTTGGGGGGGCTGGTATGTGACCGGCGACGCTTCGGGTTTTGGACACATGGGAAACCTGGCGACGGCGGACGCGTTGTCGAAGTTCGAAAAGGGGCAATTACGCGTGCCGTTTGTTGACCTGGCGGGGACAACCCCCGTCGCCAAGCACCTGCGTGCAACGAGCGACGTATTACCGATGCTGGTGCATGATCACCAGATGCGGTTTTACACGTTGTTGACGCGACTGCGCTACGAGGCGGCGTTCGAGAAACCGCTTGCGACGCTGGACCCCTTCCTGCGCTGCCTGTTGTTCGCCGACGAACCGCCGCTTCCGGCCGCGATTGTAGGAGACTTGCACTACAGGAAGTGGTTTGAGTCGGCGGGAAAAAGTCCTGGGGAGAATGCACTGCGGGAATTCGAGTTGCGAACGCGACTGTTTCGGCACCGTTGCAGTTGGCTGGTCGATTCTGCCGCGTTTCGATCGATTTCGGAACCACTTCACCAGAAGATTCGGGGCCGGCTGCGGGAGATCTTGGAGGCGGAAGTCCCGCCGCAGGGATTTGAATGGCTGACCGGTGACGATCGGACGCAACTCCTGGAGCTGCTGTCACCCCGGTTCCGTGATGTCGGCGAACCGTAGTACTCATTTCGCGACGGAAAAACGTCGATCCGAAGTGAAACGGGAAGAACGGTACACGGACCACTGAAGAGCCGCGTGGGACGGTGTGCACATTTAAGAAATGGTCTGATTCACCGGCTTTGTGACCGATAAATCTCTTCCAGGATCTCTTCAATGGACTTGAATTTCTTGCCCGATTCCAGCACGGTTTCGATTTTCTGCCGGGCGTCGGTCGCGGAATGCCCCAGGCTGATCAGCGCCTCGTAGGCGTCGTTGATCACTCCGCGGCCCGCGTCCTGGTCCGCCGGAAGATCTTTCTGGACCAGCAGCGCGAACTTCGCCATTTTCCGCCGCAATTTCGCGATGATCCGCTCGGCGAGCCCGGCACCGATTCCCGGAAGGGCGCTCAACTGCTTGACATCCTGTTCTTCGATGGCGACCGCGACTTCACGCACAGGCCGGACCATCGAGCGGAGCGCTTTCTTGACGCCGACCCCATCGACGGAGCAGATCGCGTCGAAGAACTCTCGTTCCGCGTCGCTCATAAACCCGATCATGCGCGGCGTCAGATTCCCCCGGCCGGGCGTTCCCTCGAGATATTCGATCGTCCTCAGGCTGACGTCGTCCCCGAGTTTTCCTTGAAGCTGTCGGCGGACGAATTCGGGGATGAACACTTCATATTCGAAAGGGCCGGCGGCGATTGTCGCCGCGTCGTGAGACAGCGCCGCCAGTTTTCCCGTAATCCGCGTGATCATCGTCGTCCCTGAGATGCCGAGGGGTCAGTGAGTCGGGTTTGTGTCCGAGGTCATGGGCATGCGCGCCAGCTTCGCGATTTCCTTCGAGGCGGCGACAGCCAGTTCGTCACAGCGTTCGTTCTCCGGGTGCCCCGCGTGACCACGGACAACGTGAAATTGAATGACATGCAGGGGCAGCAATGCGTCGAGCCGTTGCCAGAGATCGACGTTTTTCACCGCTTTTTTGTCCGCGGTGCGCCAATTGCGTCGTTTCCATCCCGCCAGCCATTCCGTGCATCCTTTGGCGACGTATTCACTGTCGGTCGTAATCTCGACCTGGGCCTTCTTGGTCAGGGTCTCCAGACCGGAAATCACCGCCTGCATTTCCATCCGGTTATTGGTAGTGTCGGCGACCCCGCCCGATTTCTCGAGCACTTTGCCAGTCGCGGGATGTTTGAGAATGAACGCCCATCCCCCAGGCCCCGGATTGCCCGAACAGGCTCCGTCCGTGAAGAGCTGCACGAAATGCAGCGGGGCCTCGGTCGCGTCCGCCACGCCCCCTGGACTGTTACCGCTCACGGAACGTGATCCTGCCACGTTTCGGATCGTACGGCGAAACCTCGACCTTGACACGATCCCCGGGGACGATGCGGATGAAATTCTTCCGCATTCGGCCGGCGACGTGCGCCATCACTTCGTGTCCGACGTCGAGCTTGACCAGAAACTGGGTATTCGCCAGCGCCTTGGTCACCACGCCCTCCATCAGAATTCCTTCTTCCTTCGGCATAGAACTCCTGCAGTGTGGAACGAGGGGAGAACTGGAAACGCGAAACGGGAATTGTCGCAGGCAGCGGTTGACAACACAAGGGAGAGGCGATGCAACGTCGCGCGCCTTTGTTCGATCAGGCGGTCTCAGCACTCGTCGAAGACCTGCACGAACGCCGACTCGATCGCCGGGTGATGGTGATTGTCACCGGAGAATTTGGTCGAACCCCCACTTTCTGGCAACCGTTTATCGCCACCTGGGGGTCGATGCCGAGCGGATCTCGTTCCAGAATTTCAACGGCCGACCGATCCCCATACTCAGCGACGGCCGGCCGATTCCGGAACTCTGTGCAGGCCCGGCCTAACGTGAAACAGACGGCTCTCATTGAGAGAGCCGTTTCAACGCCGGTCGAACCGGCGGCTCCGAACCATTCGCTCGAACGGTCGACGGTACCCGCCGCCAGGAGTTGGCCGCGCGCGTCTCAACGAGAACGCGAATTGGTATTCGTTCGCTACGAACTCTGAATCGAACCGTTCGTCTTTCAGACCAACTCGCGAATCGGTTTCCCGTTGTTGATCATCGGAGTCGGCCGTCCCGCAGGATCCTGGAATTGCAGATCGCGATCGAGTCCGAGTACGGAGAAAATCGTCGCCATCATGTCCTGGGGCGAAATGGGAGCACTCGCCGGGACTTCGACTTTGGAACTCGATTCCCCCACCACCTGGCCATTCTTCAAGCCTCCCAGCGCGAAGGCGAGAGTCGAAAGGGGAGCCCAGTGGTCTCGTCCGGCCGAGCCGTTAATGCGCGGCGTTCGCCCGAATTCTCCCGAAATGACGAGCAGAATCCGCTTGTCGAGTCCCCGCTGAACCACGTCTTCGACGAAGGCGGAAACCGCCTGATCGATTTGCGGACACAACGCATTGAGTCCCTGCACGATCTGGCCATGCATGTCCCAGCCACCATGATGAATCGTGACGAAGCCACAGCCCGATTCACACAGCCTGCGGGCGAGCAGCATTTGCTCTCCGACTCCCGTGCCGTATTTGGAACGCAGCCGGGGATCCTCGCGGTTGATATCGAACGCGTCTTTTGACCGGCCTAGCACCAAGTCAAACGCCTGAACTTCGAAGGCGTCCAGCCCCTTCATCAGACCGGTCCGGTCGGCGTCGCGATTGATACGGTCCAAGCCGTGCAGCAACCCGCGACGGTCGTCGAGCCGGTTGGCCGCCACTTGGACGTTCATATTCCGCTGCGCTTCGCCCCCGGAGTCGAATGGTCCGTTGGCGGCACCCAGCCAGGCGGGGCCATCGCCGTAAATCCCGTTCATCCGGACGTAGGTCGGAATTCCCGAAACGGGATGACTCGCCCCACGTTCACGCGCCAGAATCGAACCGATCGACGGCTTGATCGGCGGAAAATTCGCGTCAGCCGGCGGATAGTCATACCCGGTCATGACATAATGCGTTCCGCCGCCGTGACCACTGTTGGTGTGGGCGAACGAGCGAATAAAACTGAAATGCTCGGCTTGCTGGGCGATTTGGGGAAACAACCCGCCGATAGTCACACCCGGGAGCGTTGTCGCGACTTCCCCCACCGCCGAGCGATACTCGGCTGGTGCCGACATCTTGGGATCAAAGGTCTCCACATGAGTCGCCCCGCCCCCCAACCACAACCAGACCACGGAAGTCTCGGGAACCTCCGCCGACTCGCCCTTGGCCGCCGCCCGTGCCCGCAACAGGTCGGCCAGCCCCAGCCCCCCCAATCCCAGAGACCCCACCTTCAGGAAGTTTCGGCGATTGACCCCGTCGCAGGTCCGCGCAAACTGATCTCCCAACAGGTTCAACATGACATTCCCTCGAAGATGAGAAACCGTGACTGGCTCGCGCCGACCCGGGAATCGCGTCGCAACGCAAAGTGCGATCCCCAATTCTCTGCCGATTGTATAGGTAAACTCTGATGGCTGCAAGAGTTTATATGGTCAGTTGACCACATCTCCTGGGGGAGGATCGCCGGATCTCTCGGGTTAACGCTCAGGAACCCGATTTCCCCTGCAGCATCTCTGCCAAAAATTGCCCCGTGTGCGACTCTCGACACGCGGCGATTTCCTCCGGGGTTCCACTCGCGACCAAACGCCCCCCCTTATGACCACCTTCCGGTCCCAGATCAATCACATGATCCGCCGTCAGAATGACGTCAAGATTGTGTTCGATCACAACCACCGAATGACCGTTGTCCACCAGGCGATTCAAACTATCCAACAGTCGATCAATGTCTGCGAAGTGCAAGCCGGTCGTCGGCTCGTCCAGGATGTACAGGTTTTGCTTCCCCCGTTTCAGCTTCCCAAGCTCACCCGCGAGTTTGACGCGTTGCGCCTCTCCGCCAGACAGAATCGTCGAGGGATGCCCGAGTTTCAAATAGCCCAGTCCCAGCTCCTCCAGGATCGCGATTTTGCGGGCGATTGTGGGTTGTTTGGCGAAGAACTCAACCCCTTCCTCGACCGAACTTTCCAAAACCTCGTTGATGTTCTTCCCCTGGTAGTTCACCTCCAGCGTCTCCTGGTTGTAGCGTGCCCCTTTACAAGTGGGACACACCACCTCGACATCGGGCATGAATGAGAGCTGGGTGGTGATGGTCCCCTCGCCCGCGCATTCCTCGCACCGTCCCCCTTTCACGTTGAAACTGAACGTCGACGCCGTGAAGCCCCGGCGTTTCGATTCCTCGGTCTCGGCGAACAGGGTGCGGATCGCATCGTAGAATCCGATGTAGGTCGCGGGGTTTGAACGGGAAGAACGACCGATCGGCGATTGATCGATGTTGATCACGTCGCTGATGTGTTCGCTCCCCGTGAGTTCGTCATGCTCACCCGCCAACACCCGACTGTCGTGCAGAATCGCGAACAATCGCTTTTGAACAATCTGGTGAATCAGCGAACTCTTGCCCGATCCCGACGCGCCGGTCACGCAGACGAACTGTCCCAACGGGATCTCGATGTTGATGTTCTTGAGATTGTTCTCGCGGGCGCCCTTCACGAACAGCGACTGACCACGTTTCGGGCGGCGCAGACTCGGGCCGGCGATGGATTTTTTCCCGCTGAGATATTGTCCCGTGAGCGACCCGGGATCTTTCAATATCTTTTTGAGTGGCCCCTCGGCGACCACGGTTCCTCCATGCACTCCCGGGCCGGGGCCGATTTCGATGATATGGTCCGCCGCCCGGATGGTGTCGGCGTCGTGTTCGACCACAATCACCGTGTTCCCCAGATCGCGCAGCCGTTGCAGCGTCTCGATCATCTTCACGTTGTCTTTGGGATGCAGCCCGATGCTCGGCTCATCCAGCACATACAGCATCCCCATCAGTCCTGAACCGATCTGGGATGAAAGCCGGATCCGCTGCGACTCACCTCCCGAAAGGGTCGCCGACCGGCGGTTGAGGTTGAGATAGTCGAGTCCGATCGCGACGAGCAGTTCCAGTCGGGTCGCCACTTCGCGGAGAATGGACTCACAGATCGCGCGCTGCCGGTCGGTCGGTTGAATCAACTTGAGATACCCGAGCAGCTCTGACAGGTGCATCTGGCCGACTTCGAAAAGATTTCGACCGGCGACCGTGACCAGCCGCCGCGCGCGTTTGAGACGCGCGCCGCCGCACTCGGGACAGTCGTATTCAACCATCACCCTTTTCAGGTATTCGTCCATCCCCGCATTCGAAGTTCCCTGTTTGCGGTATTTCCGGTAGTGGTGTTCAAGCTGATTCACAACCCCCTGGAACTTGATTTTCTTGCCGACGTGCTGCTGCCCCTGCTGTGCGCCGGGGGGCAACACGACCTCGAACAATTCTCCTTTGGTGCCATACAGCAGCCGCTGCACATGCTCATCGGCCAGATCCTGAAACGGGGTGTCGAGGCTGAAGCCGTAGTGGGTGGCAAGACTGTGGAGAATCCGCCCTCCCCAGCTATCACGACCATTGCCCATGGCGGCGCTGACGAACGCCCCCTGATTGAGCGAGCGCGAGGGATCAGGCACCAACAGCGCCGGCAATACCCGCATCGAGACCCCCAGTCCGGTGCAGGTGGGGCACGCTCCCGAGGGATCATTGAACGTGAATTGCGACTGGTTCATTTCGCCCGCGACCATGCGATGCTTCGCGCACCCAAAGCCGTCGTGGAATTTCTTCGATTCGGCGTTCCCCTGTTTGGGCTTCACGATATGGAAACTCAGCAACCCGTCGCCGAGTTTCAGGCCATGTTCCAGCGACGTGACCACTTGCTGGTCGATGCCCGGCCCGATCACGAACGTATCGATCACCGCGTCGACCACATGCTCTTCCTCTTCGTCGAGTTCAATGTGGTCCCCCAGGTCACGGGGTTGGCCATCGATCAGGGCGCGGCGGTAGCCGTTGACGCGAATCTGCTCGAACAGGTACTCGTAATCTTCGCCATGAATCTGAAACACCGGCGCGCGAACTTCGACGACCGTGCCTTTGGGGAGCGAGAGCAGCCGTTCGAGCATCTGGTGCGGCGTGCGAATCGCGACCGCTTCGCCACAACGCGGGCAATGGGGCGTGCCCATTGTCGCGAAGAGCATTCGCAAATAGTCGGAAACGTCGGTCATTGTGCCGACAGTTGAGCGGGGATTGGACCCGGTGGTCTTCTGGTCGATCGACACGACGGGAGAGAGCCCGTTCACGAAGTCAACGTCGGGCTTTTTCAACTGACCGACGAACCGTTTGGCGAACGTCGACATGGAGGCGAGGAGTCGCCGCTGTCCCTCGGCGTAGATCGTATCGAACGCCAGCGACGACTTGCCAGAACCGCTCATCCCGGTGATGACAATGAGTTTGTCGCGCGGGATCTCGAGGTCGATATTCCGGAGATTGTTTTCGCGAGCGCCCTGGACTTGGATTGTGGTGCGCATGAGCGGCCAGTACGGGGGAGAGTGTGCGAAGCAAACCGAGGAACGCGATGAATGTCCGTCGGCGAATGTTATGGACTGAGGAAATACGCCGGCTCCTCCACCGTTTCCAGGCTCCGTTTTGTCAACTTGAACGGAGCCGAGAGTTTTTCAACCAGTCCCTGCTGCTCCAGCCATTCACACGCCGATTCCAGATGCCAGGGATGCAATTGAGAATAGGCGAACTGTTCGCCGATTTCGGACAGAGGAACGACCCGGTTTTCCTTTTTCAGGTAGTCCAGCAAAGGTCGCAGATGTTCCGGAGAGTGCTGTTTGAGATACTCGTCCAGTGCGTCAAGCGCTGCCGCCAGGACGGAACGATTCTTGCGTTTCGCCAGAACGTCCAGATAGATCGCTTGAAAAAGTTTCGGATTCCCTTCGATCGCGCGGTAGATGATGTCGTGTTCGCAGATTTTCCCTCCGCGAATGATCTCGGTGTGCGCTACACTATGGGCGGCGGAGAGGATCTCCTGGGCCGCCAAGTCGAGATCCTCTTTGATCTCCAGTCGTTTCCGGGCGTGCCGCAAAGCGTGGATGGTCCAGGTCGAAAAGGCCAGCAGTTCCCGTTCCTGATCTTTGACGGCGACGCTGTTCGCCTTTGCAAACCAACTCTCGATCGAGGGGTCGCGGCTGTAGACGACCCGCCGCTCGGCGAAGAAGTTGCAGGAAAACGCCGTCCTCGACGCACCGTCAACCATCTGCTTGAATCGGGTGCGGGGGATCAACTCGACATGAATGTTGATCCCGTTCTCCACCAGAATGCGGTAGACCCGTTCGTCGTTGCCGTCACTGCGCAAACGGCGACTGACTCCATCGGCCTCAATGATCCAAAGCCCCAGCGATTCCCGCCGCCAGATCGTTTCGACCGAGAGACTCCCCACCAGGACAATCGCCAATACATACCGGTCTTCGGAAGTTCGCGCGATCAACTGATCGAGCGCCGCCTGAAACCGGACGATTTTTTCCGGATCCGATTCTGTGTTCACGGGAAGGGCCTCAAGACCGGGGGGTTCCAACGGAGCGGCCTGCATTCTACGGAAAAATCATTGGAAATGAACACGGAACGGGTAGCCCGGAAACGACAAAACCCCCAAGAAAAACAGTGTTTTCTCGGGGGTTCTTGGTGAGTCAGAAGAGAATACACCCCACAGGGGTCGAACCTGTAACCTTCGGTTCCGTAGACCGATGCTCTATCCATTGAGCTAGGGGTGCCTGAGCGGGCTAGTTTAGCACAATCATGGTGAATCACAAGGGCCACGCTGGCGATTCTTTCCGAGAAGTTGCCACGCGACTCTACGCCGACGGACGATTGGTCGGTTCAATGATCCCGAAGTCGGCAGGTTGCCCTTCGGTGGGTTGCGATGGATCGGTCGGCTCTTTCGCCTTCTGATCCCGCTTGGTCCGCTTCTGATCGGCGCGCTGCTTCTTGTCTTGTTCTCGTTGACGTTTGGCGAACGTGTTGCGTTTCGTTGCGATAGGAATCTCGGTCGGAAAGAGGAGGGGACGGATCAACGGGAATGCCCGCGTTGGCTGTCCATCTCCTCATTATAGCCAATTGGGGAGATCGACGATACCCCCTTGAATCGCTTCACTCGGCACAATCGGCGCTGCCAAACGTGGCTATCGCCACGGTTTTGCAGTGAAGTCTCTCCCACAAAACTACGCCGCCCGACGCGTGTCGCTCTGTTCGGGCGTATGCTGCGAGCAACCGGCCCCCTCAGTCGCATCGACGATTGGCAATAAGACTGGGGCCGCAACGGGATCGAGCTTCGCTTGGAGCGGTTGGCTGGATTTTCCGACTCCCAGCCAGCGTCCCGCCGTCGAGACCGCGGCGTGCAGTCGGGGCATCAGAAACGCCCAGTTGTTTCGCAGATACTCCCAGCGGAAGTAATACTGGCGGAAGCACTCGCGGTGCAGTTCCACGACTTCTTCCGTGGTCAGATGCTCGTACTTGAGGTTCGGCGTATAGACGTCGTAACGGCTCCAGTCTTTACTGGCGATGAGGTCTTGAATCTCGTTGATGAAGCCGGTTCCGGGATAGGGGGTACAGACGTTAAAATTCGCCGCGAACGGGTTGACCTGCTTGGCGTACCGCGCCACCGAGCGGATGGTCGCTTTGGTGTCTTCGGGAAATCCAATCATGAACCCGGAAACGACGCGTACCCCCATTTCCCGGCACATCTCGACAAAATGGCTCTGTTTGTCGTCCTTGATCGGGGCGCGTTTGTACTTCACCAGCGTGTCCCGGCTGGGAGTCTCGATTCCGACGGTCACCGAAGTGAGTCCGACGTCCCGGAGCATTTCGAGCGTCTCGCGGGTCAGAATCTCAATCCGGGTTTCGACCGAAAATTGCACCCGTTTCGGCAATTTGCCAATCTCAGCCGCCAGCTCCGTCATGTGCTTCTTTTTCGCACCAAACAGCGGATCGCGGAATTTGAATGATTGGAATCCGTACTGTTTCATTCCCCGCCGCATTTCCTCCGCGACCAGTCCTGGTGACCGCGTGCGAACCTTGTTTTCGAGGATGATGTACGGGCAGTAGGAGCAGCTCAGTGTGCAGCCGCGGCTCGACTGGATGTAGGCCGTGGGGAACTTCCAGAAGTCGTACCCGACGCGGAATTTCTGATACGGAAACACCGACCAGTCGGGAAATGGCAACGTGTCGAGATTCGCGACAGTGCCGATCTCCTGGCGTGCGTCGGGACAACCGAGGACGGTGTCGAGCTTTTCCAGAAGCTGCTCCGGTTCCCCTTTGAGAACTTTGCAGTCCAGCCCTTCGAAACTCTCGGGCATCGTGCTGGCGACCTGTCCGGTGACGACGATCTGCGCCCCGGGATGTTTTCGCTTGATCTCGGCGATCGCCAGCAGTTCATGGGGGAGGGTCATGAGTGCCGGGTTCAGGACAAACAGATCCGCAGTGGGAGTCTCTTCGAGAGCGTACTCAACGCTGTGTCCCTTCGCTTTGAGACCTGCCGCCAAATATCCAAACGCCAGGGGGGGCGCGCGAAAATCGTTGCGATAGACCCGTTCGATCAACTTCTCGCGGAAGCCCTTACCGTGAAATTGACCAACGCCGAACCCACCGGCGAAGTCCTTGTACGCTCCGCCGTGTCGGGTGTCCCAGAGTACGATGTGCATGTTCTGATCCTTGCTGGCGACGATCCGATCGGAAGGAACGGTGGTCGCGAAGTGATGTGCGTCGTGAAGTGGGGCCGGAAGTGGAATTGGGAAAGCGGTCGAACAGGAGTCAGGCGGCGCGTCGAGCGGCAGTCGCGGGAGACTCCGTTTGACTCGTTTGGATTGCTAGCCGGATCGAAGCGACTTCGGGTGTCGGTTCGCGGTTTAAGATCCGAGTGCGGTTGGGGGCATCCATGGAGTAGCGGATGCCGCGCCAGACGATGGTACGACCGAAAGCGGCTGAGAGAAGAGCGCCCCAGGTCGCCAGCGAAACGAGAGGCCACGCCCAGATGTTGATTCGCGAGACCGAACGAAAGCTGGCGTCGGAAACCCGAATGAAGGGGCGAACCGCCGACAGGGAAAGCCCCCAGCGGCAGACACCCAGCAGGTAGACCACGCCGGACAGCAGAGCGGGGATCCCATGGTTGGAACTGGCACCAACACCGACCACTGCGGCTGTCGCCAATCCCCAGAGGGTCAATTGGCCGAACAGCCCGCCCCAGAATCCAAAGTGCCACCAGCGGGGGACGTAGTTTCGCACCACCAGGAACTGGCGCCGGAGAAACTCGCCACCGGAGTTCCAGGTGAAAACGGCGGGGGAGGTGACCAGCGCATGGGGTTCGTATGCCACACGGAGATTCGCTTTGCGCACGAGCCGACTGATGATCAGGTCGTCACTGAGGCTGCCGCGCCAAGCATCCGGGAGTCCCAATTGGTCGAAGACTTCGCCCCGAATGGCCCAGGCTCCACCCCAGACAAGGTTGAAACCGTGGGGGCCGAGCAAACCAATGACAATGTTGTTGATCGCGGAAACCAATCGGCTGGGCCAGTCGCCGTGAACCGGCTCGTACCAGCGATAACCGGTGACGACCGCGTACTTGAGCCCCGCCAATCTCTGGGTGAGCCGACTGAGCCAGTCGGGATGCGGGCGGGCGTCGGAATCGACAAACGCGAGGACGTCTCGATCGCCCCGCGGGAGTCGACAGGCGGCGATCAGGTTGTGAACTTTCTGCCCGGTATCGACCGCCAGCCCCGCTTCGACGATTCGACAATCCACGCGGGTGGAAGACTGGAGCCGGCGGATGATCTCAACGGCGGAATCCCGCAAAGTTTCCACGACAAAGCAGAATTCGAGTCGGGGATAACGCAGCTCGAACAGTGCCCGCAGATTGTCCTCCATCTGAGGATCGACCCCTCGACACGGAACGATCAATCGGACGGCTGGGAAGTCACCCGTGGGAAGGGGGGAAACCGCGCGACCGCGATGGTAGCGCGCCTGTTCCCAGGCGAACAACAACAGTAGCGAACCCTGAAACAGGGCGAACGCACCGGCAATCATCACCCAGAGCAACGGAACCTCCTTGTTCCGATAGACCGGCAATACGGGAAGGCTGCGTAGGCTTGGGCGTTTCCCGCCATGGGAACGACTTTGTCGACGCCGCGCAGACTCAATTATCCCGGATCAGAGAATGTGTCAATTGGAAGTCGCTGGGATTCGGGTGCACGTCAGCTTTTGTGCGACTCAGCAGGGCACAAAAAAGGTCAATAGAGGAAATCAGGATTTCCTGGTAATCTGCGGGCCTTGGCAGGGACTGGAGAACCCATCAGTCAGAAAAGGAATTGGACCATGGAAGGTCGAGAACA
>CAMATH010000154.1 GCA_945860955.1 Planctomicrobium piriforme | reverse complement strand
AAGCGACTGCGACCCCCGCACCCGAGACCGGATAATGGCAGCGGCCTGAGGCAACTTCTCCACCTCCGTAAACTCGCGCACTCAATCGACGCCTGCGACGAGCGCCGCCGGACCGCGCGCCGACCGCGGGGTTATTGAGCAGTTACAGAAAGATCGATGGCTAGTTCCAATCCACCTTGCGTGGTTCAGACCCCATCCACCTTGTGTGGATTGGTGAATCAGATCTTCGCTCTGTCTGCCACACTCGACTTCGATAACCAAGTCAACGGGTGCATCGGCGATGTCGTGCTTTTTGCGAGGCATGAATGTGTTTCGCGTTCCATGAGACGATTGGAGACCAAACGCTTTGCGATCCGGATGGGTTTCGGTTGACGCGGACCTTGTCTGACAGAGCGAGGATCTCATTCACCAATCCACACGAGGTGGATGGGGTCTTGGTCGAGGATGGGGGGCATTTTTCTAGCTGCCGATCTCATTCACCATCCGGGCGAGCCGGATGGGGTCTGGGGACGTGAGTCGTCTGGTTTGAAGACGTGCGGAGTATAAAATCCACGCTACAAAACGACGGATTTGATCTTGGACGGGTTCTTAGCAAGAGAACGCCCGGTATCAGCCGCAACGTGCGGCACCGTCTGCCAACGGCATATCGTTGGCAGATGGTGTTTCGCACGGTAAGGACATCGGATGACTGCCGCCAACGTGGTCCGTTCAGCTCAGCGTATTTTCACCCGCATTGGGAGCGGGGGCGCTGGTGGTCGCGGGGGCGGTACCGTCGGGCTTTTTCGGTCCGGGAGGGGCCGTGTGCGGGGTGCAGGAGGCGACCAGGGCGGCGGAGATCACCACTCCCAGAATACCGGCTCCCAGAATCCACGGATTCGCTTCGGTGTGTCCCTTGTCTTTGTATTCCTTGATCACCGAAACCAATGTCGAGACCGTCACGGCCCCGCCAAACACGATCGGCATCACGATGTGCGGCTTGCCGCCGTTGTACATCGCCAGCGTCAACGTGAGCGCGCCAAACGCACCAAGCGAACCGGCGATGAAGCCCAGCGTCGTTCCGCCCGGAGGGAAGCTGAAGTTGTCCCCCTTCTGCCACATCCCGACCAGTCCCCCGCCAACTCCCCACAGCAGGTAGGCCAGACCGATCAGCAGGTAGGGCTTGAAGGGACTCTTGAGATCGCCGCGCGATTCGCCCAGAACCGGTCCGTACAGTCCCCAAAAGAGAGCTGTGAGCAGACCAAAGATGACGGGGAGCAGCGTTTTCATGGAGGGCTTTCTGGGGTGGGAAATGGGGAATTCGAATGCGTCAGGGCGACCGTTGCGCCAACGCCGAGTCTGAGGTTGGAAACCGGGATTCTAGTCACCTCTCCGCCGCGCGTCATCACTCGGAACGCAGAGTCGCGACAACCGGAGTTCGCATCGCCGACCGCGCTGCCATCCAGGCGGTCAGCATGCCCACGACGAACACGGCGGCCAAGAGCGCGAGAACGTCGCGCCAGGGAAAGTCGGCACCCGTGGCCAACAAGTGCGGACCCATCGCGAGCAACGCCGAGACAGTCCCGCAGAACAATCCCCAGCCGAGCAGTAGTGCGTTCTCGGCGAGAACCAGGCCGGCGAGACTTTGCTTGCGAAATCCGACCGCCCGCAGCAGCGCGAGTTCCGATCGGCGTTCGAGAATGTTCCGCAGCATCACCGTCCCCAGGCCGATCGTTCCCAGCAACAACCCCAACCCCCCCAGCGCCTGAAAGGTGGACAGGTACGTGTTCTGGACGGCGAGAAAACTGGCCAGCCGGTCCGCGACTCGCTCGGCGTCCAATCCGGTCAGTCGCGACTCCAACAGGTCCGAGACTTCGCGGGAATCGGCCCCGGGGACGACGTCCACAAGAAAATACTGGTAGCCGACGCGCGAGGGGAACAGTTCCTGAAAAAACCGTTCGTGCATGACGAGAACGCCCTGAAACACACTTCCATCATACATTCCGACGATTTTCAGCTTTCGAGGCTGGTTGTCTTCACCGCGAATCTCAAAAACTCCCCCCATCCCCAGGTGCAGGCTGTATTGCAGCGTGTTCATGTCACCCAGAACCGGGATCGAGCCATCCAGATCGGGCTTCTCCAGCAGTTTCCAGGGTTCAGCCGCCCGGGTGTCGGCGAACTTGAAGCCTCCCCGCTCGATCATTTCTTGGGTGGCCCCAAGAATCGTGGGTTGCGTCGTGCGGTAAATATTGAGGCAACTGGCGTTCTCTCCCGGATTCACCCGCAGCGGAACCACCTGCCGCACTCCTTTCAGCGTCTTCGCCGCGATCGGTTCGTCGAGTCCCAGTTTCGTACGTCCCTCAACCGTGTTGAGGCTGTGCAAGACCGGCACACTCGACTCGGCGACCAGTGTGAAACCGCCATTCCCCGAGTTGCGATCAGGGGTTTCGACCGCCGGGTTGCGATGGCCGGCGGCGATCGCCACGATGAGAAACGTCGCGGTCGCGATGAGCGCGGTCGACAGAATACTCCGCGATCGATGCCGGGCGGCGTTGCGGATTCCCAATCGGGTGATCCCCGCCGCTCCATTCCCCCGCACGGCGGCCCGGCCGTCGGAATCAATCCACCACCCCAATCCCCACAGCCCACTGGCCAAAGCCAGTAGTCCCACGACAAAGAACAAAATCGTCGGGATCGAGAACCCGGAAAACGCCTCCCGATTGGGAACCGCCCCGACCACGACGGCCAACGTCAGGCCGATCGCGAGCAGTCCGCACACGAGCGCTCGTCTTCCGGATCGGCGTCCCCGTTGAGATCGCACACGGATCGATTCGTCCGGGGTCGAATTTCCTCCCAGGAGTCGCCGCGCCGGGATTCTTCCCAATCCACGCAAACCCCACGCCAGGGCGATTAGCGCCACCAGGGCCGCCCCCAACCCCCCGATCGCCAGACTGACCGGTTCGATGTACACATCCAGAAATCGGGTGCCAATCGCGCCGACCCACCAGGTTTTGAGGCCATGCACCATCAGCCGGGCGTATGCGACCGCGACGATCAAACCGACTGCGACCCCGAGAGCCACCACGACCGCCCCCTCGGCCAGCAGCAATCGAAAGATCCGTTTCGGTCCCAGCCCGGTCGCGCTCAGCAACCCGACACTCGCCGCGCGACGGTCGATTCCCAGCCGAAACAACAGCCCAATCAGAATCGCCGCCGATAGAATCAAGAACAGACTGAACCCTAGAAACAGCCCGCCAAAATCGGTCGTCCCCGCAGCGGCCCGCAATCCCTCCGACTTCACCGGGCGAAACCGGATTCCATTCTCGGCCGGCTTCAATTCGTGTCTCAATCGATCCTGGAACCTCACCTGAAAGTCGGCGAAATCGGTCCCCGTGGCGGCGACACGAAACGACGTCTCTTTCCCGTAACGGTTCTTCCACAACTCCTGCGCCGTGTCGAGCGACACAAACGCCTTCGGGGTGGCCCGGTAGACCTTCCAGTAATCGTCGTCCCGTGCCGTAACTTTTTTCATCGGAAACGGTGCTTCCCACTCGGCGAAGCTCTTCACGTTCGTGATTCCCGGAACTTCGGGAACCAGACCACGGTCGGCGGCAACGGTTCCTTCGAGTTTCACGATTCCCCGAACGAGGAATCGGCCAGTTTCTTCGGGCAGCTCGCCGTGCGAACCGACCTGGTGCCAACTGAGTTCCAGCTCGTCTCCCAACTGGACCCGCAAATCGCTCGCCAGCCAGTCGTTGATGACAATTCCTGGAATCTTCGAAGCGGTGGGATCGGGATCATTGAGCGGGGACGCCGGCGCGTCACCAACGTATTCGTAGGACCCGAACGGACCCGATCTGCCCGGTTGCATCAGATTTGGATCCAGCCCCACGACCACCGCATAACGGCTGATTCGTTCGGGAGTCGCTGCCCCCGCATCTGAATCCGCCTTCGTCGGGCGAATCGAGTTCGCGATATACACCATCACGGGCGACGTCGCCTCGACCCTCAGCGCCTTAGCCGTCCGTTCGGCCGCCTGCACCGCATTCGGGTCGAGAATCATCCGGTCACTCTCCACCGTGACGTAGCCCTGTTTCTCGACCGACGTGACACGCAGGTGCAAGTCGGCCAACTGCAGCGATTGATCCAGCAAGCGATTGAGCAGTTCTGCAGCCTGTTCGGCAGACTCCCCCATTCCATCCGCAGGCTTCCTGGCCGACACGAAAATTGCATTCACCCGGGCCGGCTTCGTCACCGGGTCGCGACGTGAGGCCTCTTTTTTGGCGAGTCCCAGCCGTTCTTGCAGGTCCGACAACGAGACAAACGCGCTGACCGGCAACTGCTGGTCGGGGAGCAGGCCGAATCGTCCCGGTCCACTCTCTTCCGGCAGAATCTCGCGGACCGTCACCGGCCACTCGACGCCGTTTTCGTCCCGTTTTCCCAACAACGTATCCCGGGGAATGTCACTGGGAAGCTCGACTGCCAGGATCACATCGTCTCCCGCTTTCACCCCCAACTGGCTGGCGAGTCGGGAATTCAGCACGACTTCGGAACCGCTGGGAGGGGATCGGTCGCGGTCGATCAATCGCCAGCCCGCTTCGTTCAAGCCAAACAGTTGAACCCGCCCCGCGCGGGTTGAGCCGGTGGTCCCCTCCGCGGTCTTCGTCACATGTTCGACAGTCGCCGACAACACAATCGCCGGCGCGGCGGTCGCGAATTTGTCGTCAAATCCAGGTTGGGCAACCAGATCCCGCGCCAGATATTCTTGAACAAACCGTGGTCCCTGGAGGACATGGTCGACCTCCCCCAGCCGAACCAGTGTCATCGTTCGCAGGCTCTCGCGAACGGAATCCCCCACGATCAGTGCCCCCGCCAGGACCGCGGTCCCGGCCGCCACCCCCAACAGGACGGCGAGATTCGTGCGCCAGTGGTAGGTCAGCGTCCGAATCAGGAATCGCCAGGAATTCATCAACGCTCCTCCAGACGACCATCCACCAATTCCCCTTTTCGCGGGAATCGGCTCGCCAACTCGGCACTGTGGGTGACCGCGATCAACACCGTCGAGAGTTCGCGGCAAACTTCCAGCAGCAGCGTGCCGATCGACTCGGCGTTGTTGCGATCGAGGTTTCCGGTCGGTTCGTCGGCCAGCAGCAGTCGCGGCTGGTTAATCAGCGCCCGGCAGATCGCGACGCGCTGCCGTTCCCCTCCAGAAAGTTCCGCGGGCCGGTGCCGCAATCGCTGCGACAGCCCGACCCGCTCTAAAAGGTGGGTGGCCCGTTGTTCAACATCGGTGACAGCCGCGCTGGCGGCGAGTGTGGGAATCAGGACGTTTTCCAGGACCGTGCATTGCGGCAGCAGATAGTGATCCTGAAACACAAACCCGATCGCCCGGTTACGAAACGCCGCGAGCGCCTCTTCCTTCAGGATGAACGGGTTGTGCCCCTCAATCCGCACCGTGCCGGCGCTCGGCGTGTCGAGCGTCCCGATGATGTAAAGCATCGTGCTTTTGCCCGATCCCGAGGGACCGGTGATCGCCAGAGCCTCCCCCTGCGACAGGGTGAGATTCACATCCGCAAGAACGGCGACCTCCCCTGCCCCTCCGTGGAATTTTTTGGCGACATGTTCCAGCACCAGATCGGGTTCGGGCATGATTCAGGCGGGTTCCGATTCCTGCAGTTTGTCGAGCCAGTGGGGCGGAATTTCGACCGATTCGAATTTTCCAGCCGCTCCGAAGCGGCAACAGACGGTTTTCAACTCACCCACAGCGATGCGGATTCCATCCCTCAAAATCGTGAATGACAACGTCAGCGACTTCACCCCGAGCCGGTCAATGCGGACTTCAATGTCGAGTTCGTCTTCGTAATACGCGGGTTGCTCAAAGCTGCATGTTCCGCGAACGCGCGGCCAGCCCAGGACCGTGCCGTCGGGTTGATCCTCCTTGATCCCCAATCCCTTCGACCGCAGAAACGCGTGTTCCGCTTCCTCCATGAACTTGTAGAAGTTGGAGAAATGCACGATTCCCGCGAGATCAGTCTCAGCGAATTGCACCCGGCGACGGTAAACAAACGGGGCTGCCATGTTATGTTCCACCGGTTGTTTCGCGCACCGGAGCCGCCACCTCCAGGAGATCCACGGCTGGCTTCTGATTGCAGAAAATCGTCGCGAGCCGGCCATAGACCGCACAGTCCGCAGGGCATCCAAACAGCCGTTGCAGCGCTTCGCCGGGCTGAATCTTCAAAATCGCCCCCAGGTCAATTTGCCGCAGCACGTTGTAGTTGATGAGGATGCGCCCCAGCGGTGTCTGTTCGGCCAGAATCTCGTCCCGCACAGCGTCGGTGACGTACGAGAAATCAAACCGCACGATTCCAAACTGCACCACGGCCCCCGTATCGCAGCGTTCCAACACGATATGGCGCAGATAGGAGTTCCCCTCCTGTCGGCGGGCCAGAACCCGAACACGCACGGGAGTCTTGTAATACTCCTCCATCGTGATCGTCATATGGTGGTCGTGGACCAGCAGGCCCTTGTAAGGCTCAGGAGTCTGCGAGGAAGGAAAATGCTCCGCCTTCGTCACCAGGGATTCCCCCCCCGGAAACCATTCGAGCATCTCGTGCAGTTCGTCGGTTGCGTTCAAGCGGAGCAGTGAGGCGAGGGGGAAATGCGGTGGGGAATTCGGAGTGACTGCGACTGATTCTAGCGGAGTGAGGCATCAACGGCGACGATGATCACCCGCAGACACCAGGAGACAACTCGGATCGGACATCATTCCCGTTCCGCAGCCAGACCTTTTTCCAGCAGACTGGCGATGCGATCGACATCGTAGACGCAGCCGCCCCACGTGCCGCCGCTCGCCTGTTGCAGAACGGCCCATAACCGCGTGTCCGCGGGCAGATTGGGATCCGCCGCCAGCGCGACCGCAGGTTTTCGCCCGGCGAGAATCTTCGCCCCCTCTTCTGTAGAAACGGGCTGGCCTGATTCGCCGATGAAATCGATGGTTCCCGTGAGGTGATTGCGATCGATGATGATCTGAATCTGATCGCCATCGCGCACCTTGCCAATCGGGCCGCCAGCCAGCGCCTCGGGTCCCACATGCCCGATGCAGGCACCGGTGGAAACGCCAGAGAAACGAGCGTCGGTGATCACGGCGACATGTTTGCCGAAGGGGAGGAACTTCAGCGCCGAGGTGATTTGATAAATCTCCTCCATTCCGGTCCCCAGCGGTCCCCGGCAGATCAGCACGATGACGTCACCCGCCTGAATCGGCTTGGTGCCCGTGCGTCCTTTGATCGCCGCCACCGCGTCCCGTTCGCTGGTGAAGACGCGTGCCGGCCCGGTTTTGCGATACACGCCGTCGGCATCAACGACCGACTTGTCGATCGCCGTACTCTTGATGACCGAGCCTTCGGGAGCGAGATTGCCGTGGGGAAAGGTGACGGTGCTGGTCAAACCGCGTTCCCGGGCGCGGGGGGGAGTCATGATGACGTCGTCGGGGTCGACGCCGTCCATGCTCTGAAGGATTTCGCGCACGTTCCTGCGGCGGTCCGAGCGTTCCCACCAATCGAGATTCTCGCCCAGCGTTTGCCCGGTCGCGGTAAGAGCGTCGAGTTGCAGCAACCCCAGCGCACGCAGGTGCAGCATCAGTTCGGGAACACCACCGGCGAGAAAGAATCGCACGGTGGGATGCCCCACGGGTCCATTGGGCAGTACATCGACCAGTCGCGGAACCTGGCGATTGATTCGGCTCCAATCGGCGGCGGTGGGACGTTCCAGTCCACCCGCGAAAGCGATCGCCGGGATGTGCAGCAGCAGATTCGTCGAACCACCGACGGCGGCATGCACCATCATTGCATTGTGCAGCGACGCGGGGGTAAGAATGTCGCGCATCGTCCGGCCGGCGTTTTCCAGTTCGACCACCGCGCGGGCCGCCCGGCGGGCACCGTCGAGCCAGATCGGCTGACCCGAAGGGGCGAGGGCCGAGTGCGTGAGCGCCATGCCGAGCGCCTCAGCGATCACCTGCGACGTCGCGGCGGTTCCCAGAAACTGACAGCCTCCACCCGGACTGCCGCACGCATGGCAACCCGCCTCGGCCGCCTCATCGAGCGTGATTTCCCCATGGGCGAACCGGGCACCGATCGTCTGGACCTTGCCCGCGTCTTCACCCACGGTGGGCGGGAGCGTCACCCCGCCCGGCACCAGCACGGAGGGCAGGTGATGCATCGCGGCGAGCGCGAGCATCATCGCGGGAAGCCCCTTGTCGCAGGTGGCGACCCCGATGATTCCCTTGCGCAACGGGAGCGAGCGAATCAGCCGGCGCAGGACGATCGCAGCGTCGTTGCGATAGGGCAACGAATCCATCATGCCGATCGTTCCCTGGGTCCGCCCGTCACACGGGTCGCTGACATAGGCGGCGAAGGGGAGCCGTTCCAGCCGATCGAGTTCCTCGGCCGCCGCCCGCATCAACAGACCCACTTCCCAGTGCCCAGTGTGGTATCCCAGCGCGATCGGCTCACCGCTTTCACCCCGAATCCCCCCCTGCGTGCTGAGGATCAGAAACTGCTTGCGGAGCAGTTCCTGCGGTTCCCACCCCATCCCCGCATTCTGCGTCATCCCAAACAGATCGCCACTGGGGCTGTCGAGCAGCATCTGTTCTGTGAACGGCAGCTTCCCAACAGGACCGGGGCCATGGGTGTGAATCTGGAACAGGCGGGAATCGTTCGAATCGAGCAGATCGGCGACAGAGGGAGGCATGGAATGCGACGGGAGGTTCAGGGAATTGCGTTTCGGACGCCCGGAATCATCGGGAGTCGCGTTCCGAACGGCAAGCGTCCCCAGCGAATCATCGATTTCGCAACCTCCGCTCATTATACTCCGCCCGGCGTCAAATCAGATGATTCGCGTCCCCAGACCCCATCCGGCTCGCCCGGATGGTGAATGAGATCGGCAGCTAGAAAAATGCCCCCAATCCCAGAACAAGACCCCATCCACCTCGTGTGGATTGGTGAATGAGATCCTCGCTCTGTCAGACAAGATCGGCGTCAAACGTAACCTGTCCGGATCGCAAAACGATTGGTCGCCAATTGTCGAAGGGAACGCGAAACGCATTCACGCCTCGCAAAAAGCATGGCATCGCCGGTGGCACCCGTTGACTTGGTTACCGACGTCGTGTGCGGCAGACAGAGCGAAGATCTGATTCACCATCCACACGAGGTGGATGGGGTCTGGACCGCGCAATGTGGTTTGAGACTAGCCATCGATCTTTCTCCCCATCCGCTCAAGGCGGATGGGGCCGTCGCCAATACCAGCCGCCAACCGGCTCTCCCACGACCCCATCCGGCGCAAGTGCAATGTCGCATTTTAGGCCGCGCGGAGTATAAGATCACCACACTGCGGAGCGCCGACCGCGGATCCCGTTCCCAACTAACCCCTTCGATTCGGCTCTACGCAATGAACTCCCCCGCAGCACCTGTCACGGAAGACGAATTCGATGTTCTGGTCATTGGCTCAGGCCCAGGGGGCGAGGGGGCGACCATGCAGGCCACCAAAGGGGGAATGTCGGTGGGAATTGTCGAACGGTTCGCCCGCATCGGCGGAGCCTGTACCCACTCTGGCACCATCCCCAGCAAGGCGTTGCGTTTCGCCATCTTTCAGGTGACCGAAGCGGCTCGCAATCGTCTGTTTCGCGAAGCGGGAATCCGTCCCCGGTTTTCGTTTGGCGACTTGCGACGCTCGGCCGAGTCGGTGATCGGCCAGCAGGTCGAAGTCCGCAAGACGCACTACGACCGCAACGACGTCCCTATTTTTCAAGGGCAGGCGCGGTTCGTTGACCCGCACACTGTTGAAGTGGAACACGAATCGGGGGGCAAAAAGCGGGTGCATGGCAAGCACATCGTCATCGCGACGGGAGCCCGTCCCTATCGTCCCGCCGATGTCGATTTCAGCCACCCACGGATCTTCGACAGCGATACCATTCTGAAACTCGAGGAAACGCCGCATTCGATCACCATCTACGGTGCCGGCATCATCGGTTGCGAATACGCGTCGATGTTTCGCAACTTGGGCTGTAAGGTGAATCTGGTCAATACGCGGGCCAAACTGCTGGAGTTTCTGGATGACGAGATCATCGACGCACTGGGGTACCACCTGCGCGAACAGGGAGTTCTGATTCGACACAACGAAGAGTATGACCAGATTCGCACGGTGGACGATGGAGTCGTCCTGACGCTGAAATCGGGCAAACAACTGAAGACCGACATTTTGTTGTGGGCGAACGGCCGAACAGGGAACACCGTGGGACTGGGGCTGGAGAACATTGGTCTGTCGGCCGACAAACGGGGCTATATCGCCGTCAACGAGGACTTTCAGACGTCGATCCCTCATATCTATGCGGTGGGGGACGTGATTGGCATTCCGTCGCTCGCGAGCGCCGCCTATGTGCAGGGACGGTTTGCGACCCTGCATCTGGCGCACGAACCGTGCCCCCGCTTGATGGTCCGGGAGATTCCCACGGGGATCTATACCAGTCCCGAAATCAGTTCCTTGGGCAAGACTGAACGGGAGCTGACTGCGGAGAAAGTGCCGTACGAAGTGGGGCACGCGCTGTTTCGACACCTCGCCCGGGCGCAGATCACCGGACGGACGGGGGGTATGCTCAAGCTGCTGTTTCATCGGGAAACGCTGGAGATTCTGGGGATTCACTGTTTTGGCGCGAACGCGTCGGAAATCATTCACATCGGTCAGGCGATCATGATGCAGCCTGCGCCGAACAACACGCTGATGTACTTCATCAACACGACCTTCAACTATCCGACCATGGCCGAGGCATACCGCGTCGCCGCTTTGAACGGGTACAACCGGCTGTTTTAATCGTCCGTAGGAAATCCGCCGATCTCTCAACCGAGAGTTGCCGATTTCGCCCCCCCTGCCCCGCACCGGAATGTCGTCCCCGCTCGCTCTTCCCGTCGATGAGATCCTCCCCGAGCTGATCGCCCAATTGAAGTCGGCGGGAAGTGTCGTGCTGCATGCCCCGACGGGATCGGGTAAGACCACGCGGGTCGCGCCGGCGATCTTGAACAGCGGTCTGGCGGATATCGAGGGTCGCGGCGGAAACAACCGTGGGCAGGTGATTCTGCTGGAACCACGACGCGTCGCCGCCCGGGCAGCCGCCCGGCGAATCGCCTTCGAACGAGGCTCCAGCCTCGGTGGTGAGGTCGGCTACCAGGTGCGTTTCGACTCCCGTGTCAGTCGGGAGACGCGCATCCGCATTGTGACCGATGGAATCCTGTTGCGGATGTTGCAGGACGATCCCTATCTCGAACAAGTCGCCGCCGTCGTGTTCGATGAATTCCATGAACGGGGCCTCAATGTTGATCTCACCCTGGGTATGGTTCGGCGGATTCAGCAGACCGTTCGGCCCGATCTCAAAATCGTGGTGATGTCGGCGACACTGGCGGCGCAACCGATCGCGAATTATCTGGGGAACGCCCCCATTGTCGTCGCCGAGGGGAGCCTGTACCCGGTTGAGGTCGAGTACATCGGCAAACCGGGACAGCCACTGTCGTTGTTCACCGCCGAGGGGGATGACCTGCTACAGCGCGCGGTCCAGCGGGCCGTGCGCGAGACAACCGGGAGCATCCTGGTCTTCCTGCCTGGGGTGGGGGAGATTCGCCGGGCCGAGCGAGCACTCGGCACGTATGCCGACCAGGCGGGACTCGCTGTTTTTCCCCTGTTTGGCGACCTTCCTTCTGAACAGCAGGATCGCGTGCTGGCACCACACGTGCAGCGCAAGCTCATTCTCGCGACGAATGTCGCGGAGACCTCGTTGACCATCGACGGCGTGACCGCGGTGGTGGACACGGGGCTGTCGCGCGTGATGCGGTTCGATGAGCATGTCGGCATGGATCATCTCGATTTGGGCAAGATCTCGCGGGCATCCGCCGACCAACGGCTGGGGCGGGCCGGTCGAACCGGTCCCGGGCGTTGCTATCGGCTCTGGCATGAACGCGATCATCGCAGTCTCCCCGAATTCGAGACCCCCGAGGTGTTGCGCGTGGATCTCGCGGGACCGGTCCTGCAACTGCGTTGTTTTGGCGAGAGTGACGTCGCAGCATTTCCCTGGTTCGAAGCGCCGAAGCCAACCGCGATCGAGTCGGCGGAGCGGTTACTCGATCGACTCGGGGCGCTGCGCCAGGGAGAGGTCACTCCATTAGGGCACCGTATGGTGCGGCTGCCAGTCCATCCGCGTGTCGCCCGACTGCTCCTGGAGGGGAAAAAACTCGGCTCGCCGCGCGGGGCGGCACTCGTCGCCGCGATGCTCTCGGAACGCGACCCCATGCGGTCCGGTCCGCCTCAACACGGTTCACGCAAACTGCGTTTGCGGTCGGGAGTCACCGAGTCCGACTTGGCCGACCGGGTGCAGGCGCTGATTCAATTCGCCGCGACGGGTTCGGAAACGACCGAGTTTGGCACGCTGCACGGTGGAGGCGCGCGGTTCATTTTGCAGGCGGCGAATCAACTGTTGCAATTGCTCGACGACGATCGCGGCGGTGTACCGGGTTCGCGAGACGTCGAGGAGTCGGAAGAGGCGTTGCAGCGGGCGATTCTGGCGGCATATCCCGATCGTGTGGCGATTCGCCGGGCCACCAGTCTGGAACGGGGGGTCATGGTCGGGGGACGGGGCGTGCGGCTCCATCACGATTCCAAAGTGGTCGAAGCGCCGCTGTTCGTCTGTGTGAACGTCGACGCCGGAGCGACGGAGACCATTGTGCGAATGGCGTCGGCGATTCGCCCGGAGTGGCTCGACGCCGACCGGCTGGTCACGCGGGAGGAAGTGGTGTTTGACGAGCGGAGCGGCAAGGTCGTGGCGGTTCGTAAAGAACTGTGGGACGACCTGGTTCTCGACGAGGTGACGCTGGGGCACGTGTCGAACGAGCGCATGGCCGAAGCGCTGGCCAAGGCGGCCGGGGACAATGTCGCGAAGGTCTTCCCGCGCGATGGGGACGTCGCCGACTATGTCGCCCGGGTTCGCTCGCTGCGCGACTGGATACCGGAACTGGAGTTGCCCGCACTTGACGACGAACAACTGAAATCGCTGTTGCCGGCGCTCTGCCAGAACTGCCGCAGCCTGGACGAGGTCAAAAAAGCGAACTGGATGCCGTGGGTGAAATCGTTATTGACCGCCGCTCAACAGCAGGCGATTGAACGGGAGGCCCCCGAGCGGATCACGGTTCCGACGGGGAACAAAGTGACGGTGCAATATGCCGCCGGCAAGCGGCCGGTGCTGGCGGTACGGATTCAGGAGCTTTTCGGCCTGGCGGAGACACCCCGTATCGCCGGCGGGCGGGTTCCGCTGCTGATGCACCTGCTGGCCCCCAACATGCGGCCGCAACAGGTCACGGACGATTTGAAGAGTTTTTGGAACAACACGTATCAGCAGGTACGAAAGGACTTGCGGGCGCGGTATCCGAAACACTCGTGGCCGGAGGATCCGTGGAACGCCCCGCCGGAGAGCCGGCCGAGACGGAAGGGGTGAAGACGAGGTCAGCTCGCGATTCCGGTACGAAATTTGACGCCTGCAATCTCGCGTGACCGAATTCCGTCAAGAACGCTGTTGCAGGGACCGCAGGCACGCAGAGGGTCGGAAACGCTGGATGTGAGCGCATGACAATCCTCCAGCACCTTGACGCACGGGTTTGCCGTTTGAAGTCACGCAGGCTGTATCAGCTCGCCTCCACTCGCTAAAATCGCGCCGCGCGAGCGCATGACATTCACACGAAACCGAACAGTGGATTGGCCGGCATGGCACTCAAAGGGGTCATCGGGACTTTCAAAACTGTCCATCAATTCCTGAGCGAAGTGATCGCGGCAGTGAAAAACACTCCGTGGCCCGACGCGGTGAACGGTGCGCTTCCCTGGGCAGAGGCGCTCGGCGAAGGAATCGCGTCGACGGTGGCACCGGTCAAGTTCGTACTGGAGGTCTACGCAGCACGCACGCGAATCGACGACCCAAATGAATTGGGTGAACTCGCCTGCACGGCCGCTTTTCAGCGCAGTGTGCAGCAGGCGATCGCGACAGCACGTCTTGTACCCGATGGTGCGATGGCCAAGAAGATCGCGGCGATCGGTGGCGAGGCCATCGCCGAACATTCCGCGACCAAAGACTACGATTTCACCAAGATGCGGCTCGACGCGGCGATGTCGCACGAGTTTTGCATCGACGCCAAGGGCTGGTTGACGAATTTTCTGAAGCTGTGTGAGGCACCGGAGGCACAGCGCAACCAGATCGTCACGGACGTCGACCAGCGATTCGCCGCCAACTTGGAGCTGATCCTCTCGAATCGCGAGGTACTTGAGAAGTTCGATCCGTTTTGTCGGCTGCTGATGATTTCAGACCGGTCTGGGCGAGCCTATGCGAATTTGCGCAAACACGCGGCGTACCAGCGGTGGCTGTATGAAGAGCGACGCATTCTGCGTGAGGAACCGTACGCGCTGCAACATACGTATGTGCGAACCGACTGTGGCGACATCGCCTGGGGCGACATCGAACGCCGACACAAAGAACGGCTCGCGGAAACAACAAAACAGGACGAGATGAATGTCTTTCGCGACCATCCCGACCACGGAGGTCGCCACGACACACTCGAAACACTGTTAAGACATTTGAGCGACCCGGTATTTCGCGATGTGATTGTCATCCAGGGGCCGGCGGGAACGGGAAAATCATCATTAACGTTGCGACTCTGCCATGAATTGATCTCGCGGGGACTGTCGCCGATACGTGTCGAATTGAAGCATCTCGACACGGCGGCGCAGCGCCATGTGCGCGACACGCTTCCGGAAGCAGTGCGAATCGGAGATTCAGAGTTTGACCCGAGTCTTCGCGAATTCCACTGCGACGTTGATCTCTTCATGAATGACGCGATTTTCGCGGAAACCGCCGAATTGAACGGGACCACCGTGTGCCGATATGTTCTGATATTGGATGCGTGGGATGAAATCAGTGTCGGGGCAGAGGAGGGCTATCAACAGCACGTCGAGCGGTTGATCAAAGAAATCCGCGACACCTATCTTGATTCGACCAAACGGAATCACCCGGTCCGCGTGATTTTGACGGGCCGCCCGACCGAGGCGGTGACGCACGGCAGGCTCCTGCGCGACCCGGCACGCTTGCTGACACTCCGCTACTTCACTTTGAACCAATTGAAAGAGTTCCACGACCGGTTGACAAGCGCCGTTGTCGAGCGGCCGGTCAAATCCCTCGATTGGGTTCCGTGGAGTACGCCGAATACGGACGTGTTGAACCAAGTTCGTGGAAAATATGAAAAAAGCATCCTCGTTGAGTCACCAAAGAGTCCCGGCACCGAAGGTCAATCACGAATCGATTCGGATGCGGGAATGGAATTGCTGGGATCCCCCTTGTTAGGTCTGTTGTCGTTGCGACTTCTTTCGCAATGGGCGGGAACCCCGGAATCGCTGTTGGAATCTCGTACGGTACTCTACAGAAGCTTGATTGACCTGTTGCTGGGCGGGGGAAAACCGCAATCGGAAATTGTGGACGGCAAAACGGCACATCTGCACGGCGATGAACTGCGGAGTTTTCTTTGGAGTACCGCCGAAGCGATGTCGGTACTTGGGGTCGAAGCGATCCCAAAGGGGGAACTCCTCAAGCGTGTGCGCTCAACGAGCGACGGATTGAATCAACAGGTCAGCCGATTGCTGGATGAAAAGAAACTCTCGAGATTGCTGGTGAGCTTTTTCTTCCATGGGGGGCGTTCGGAACTGGGGTGCGAATTCAGTCACAAGTCGTTCCGCGAGTACTTGTTCGCCGAGTGCGTTGTAGAGGAGTTGAAACGCTTCGGGCGCACCGCCCAACCACTGGCGGAGCGGGATCTTTCCAAGTTTTACTGGCGCGACTTTCCAAAAGATGATGCGCGGCGTGAATTCGTTCATCGTTTGGCGCGATTGCTGGGGCCGCAGTGGCTGTCTCGCGAAGTCGGGGCGCACATAGCATCTCTGATTGAATGGGAAGTCCAACGGGCCGCGGGTGCGGATCCCAGTCCCCCGGTTCGGAATGGTCAGCCGACATTACCGCTTCCCCTCGGAAAATGGAGAATTCTCCGAGACTGGCTGGCGGATGCATGGGATTGGTGGGGCGAAGGGGTCCATTTGCGTCCGCAACCTGTAGAGACCGACGAAATGTCTCTGGTCTGGGAGGATCCGATTGCACTCTCTGTCGTCAAGACCGACCGGATGCAGTCCGGGCCCACGGCGGCAATCCGGCCGACGCGGATCACCACGATCGATTCACACCTAGGCGACGCGATCTTTCAGCTCAGTTGCGATGTACATCGTGCCGTGATCGAATTTGGAGGGAGTTCCGTGCATGGTGAAACGCCTCGACGATACCAATCGCTCGACAACAATGGTCATATCCGGTTTCGGCCAGGAAGAATGGACTATTGGAGGCCGTATTACCACCGAATTGAAGCGGCTGGTTACCGGTTTCGGTTTCGTGGCCCGTTTCCGCAGTCGATCTCTCTGGCGTATATTGATTGGCGTTACGAAGACTTGAGGAATCTCGAATTGGCGGACACCAATTTGTACTCAGCAATTCTCAAAGGAGCAAATGTAGCGAGAGTAGATTTCAGACGGGCAAATCTTGTTAATGCAGATTGTTTTGGAGCAAATCTCATGGGCGCGAATCTCGCCAAGGCAGATCTTGCCGGGGCAGATCTCAATATGGCGAATCTCAACGTAGCGAATCTCATGGGAGCAAATATCAGTGGGACTACCTATATGGAAAAGTAATGCGTGCAACAAGTATCTCGCAGTGCCATATCGCATGAGTAGGTGCCATGAATTACGAACTGAGGGGTGTCGAGTTGATTGATGATGCGACCAAAAGTGTTGTATTGGCAAATCGCATGCCCGTCAATCAAAACGGTGCATTGGGCAAGCTTGACTTAAACTACTTTTGCTCAAACTCACGACGGCCATTTGAGTGACCTTGGGAGATGCGCGACCTGGAAGTTGTTCTGTAGACAAGGTTGCGGTATTCAGTGTATTTGTCTCCAACAAATCTGGCGTCAAAACTGATTTACCAACACCTAAAAACCGTAACGGAGCTGTGTATGAAAAACTCCCCGCTCTAATAAATGGTGGGGGTGCATTTAATACAATTCTCGAATCGGCTCACTCTGCTCCAGCGTCCGCGCGATCTCGCGGGGGACGCCCGGTTGCAGGCGGAGTCGGCTGACGTCGAATAATGCATGGACCACTGTCGCCATCAACTGATCGAGGGTGATGGCGGTCGACGTCGGGACGTCGGCCTTGGGTGCCGATCGGCCGATGACCTGTCCCATCTTCAGGCCACCGCCGGCGAATGCCAGCGTGCTGAGACCGGGCCAGTGGTCACGTCCCCCCTGCTTGTTCACTTTGGGCGTTCTGCCAAAGTCGCCGGTGATAATGAGCAGGACATCGTCCGACATGCCCCGGGCGGCCAGGTCATCGAGAAACGCCGACACCGCGTGATCGACCGGACGCCCCAGCATCTCCATTCCTTTGACAATCCCCGGATTGTTGCCGTCGGCGTGCATGTCCCATCCGGGATTCTGAATGGTGATGAACGCGCAGCCTGCTTCGCACAATCGACGGGCCAACAGCAACTGCCGACCGAGTGTCGACGGGCGGAATTTTTTGTGGCCCGTTGAGAAGTGCGACGTGTCATAGCGAGCGATCAACGCGGGATCTTCGTTCGACAGTTCAAACGCCTGCCGTCCGTTTCCCAGAATCAGTTCGAACGCCTGCTGCTCAAATTTGTCCAACCCGGCGATGATGCCTCGCGCATCGGTGTCACGCCTCAGGCGGTCAAACGAAAGTCGCAGCGACCGCCGATCGTCGAGGCGTTCCAGCGGAATGCGCAACTCCAGACTGCCGTTGAGTTCCCCTTTTCCTTCGGGACGAAACGGCGCGTAGGCCGGTCCCAGGGTTCCCGGCCCGTCCGCCGAAAGCATCCGCTGTTTTTCATTGGAATACTGCGGATCGACCTCGTCGGCGGCGAGGTGAACGTGCGTCGGCATGCCGGTGACGGGGTGGGTCGATCCCCGCAATCTTGAGACGACCGCCCCCAACGAGCTGCCCGTCCGCTGCCCGGCCTGAAACACCTGTTCGATCGCCTTGACGTGGTCTCCGGTCTTGTGAGCGAACGACCGGACGACTGCAAGGCGGTCGGCCCGTTGCGCCAGCCCGGGAAACGTCCCACCCAGTTCGATCCCGGGGACGTTGGTGGTCAGCGAGCCGGTCTGGCTGCGAACCTCGGCTGCCGCGTTTGGCTTGGGGTCAAATGTCTCGATGTGACTCGGCCCCCCCGAGCAAAACAAAAAGACAATCGATTTGCCCGGAAGCGAGATGCCCGCTTCAGCCGCTTGCGCCTTGACCGCCAGCCAGTCAGCGAGCCGCAGGCCACCCAATCCCAGCAAACCCGCCTGCAGGCACGCCCGGCGGGAGAAGCGATTGCAATCCGTCGATGTCGAACGAGAGTTCAGCGACAGCATGCCGGCACCGGGGCGGAAGGGGGGAAACCACAGACGCCACCATTCTGTCGCATGGCAAAGCATCAGGCAATGCCGAGTAGCTGGCCACAAATGCGACGCTTTCGCACCGAAGCTGGGGGGACTCTGTCCCCCCAGACCCCCCTGGGATTTTCTTAGGCATTGGTCCGATGTCCAATGGAAAAAACCACTTG
>CAMATH010000153.1 GCA_945860955.1 Planctomicrobium piriforme | reverse complement strand
AAGCGACTGCGACCCCCGCACCCGAGACCGGATAATGGCAGCGGCCTGAGGCAACTTCTCCACCTCCGTAAACTCGCGCACTCAATCGACGCCTGCGACGAGCGCCGCCGGACCGCGCGCCGACCGCGGGGTTATTGAGCAGTTACCTCTCGCGCGGCTCGCTGTTCAGCACATTCGGCATCACTCTGGCAATCGGTCTGGCGGTCCGCTTGGAAACGGCGTCAGCGGGACACATCGACCCTCCCAGCATTGGGTTGTTTCGCACCGCGATCTCTCCGACCGAAGGTTATTTGGAATACAAAACGAATCCCGCCTCCAGCCGCTTCGGAGAGGAGTGGACCGGCTGGATGGACGTCCGACATCCTGTGATGGATGGAACTTCGAATGTGTTTGTGCCATTCGATCGCAGTAACCGGACGATTCAGGTCCGTCCGACAACGCTCACCGATTCCAACGGCATTGCCGCCGCTCCCAATCTGACGCGCGACTTCGATTTCGCTAACAAAGTCTACGCTCAGGCGGGAGTCTCGGTCACCGCCACGGGAGCGCGTGCGTATACGTCGGGTGCGAATCCTCCCAATCCGGCGGCGAACTTCTCGTTTCCGCTGAGCCATGGGCGTGGAGTGGCGCAGGCGGGACTTCCCGATGAGGAACTCGATATCCGCAACAAGCTCGCTGGGGCCGGCAATGTGGTGGAAGCTTACTATGCGGGGCCACCCATGGGAGGGGGGTCGGCACTGGTCTCTGGAGCGAACGCGGAAGCCTATTCGCCGGGATTCGATGGATCTCCAGGGATCTTCTTCGACGCCGGCCAGTACCAGAACAGCACCTTCTCGCACGAGGTGGGGCACGTCGTCATGGATCATGGTCCCGGATTCGCCGGTGGCGGCCATTCGGCGGACCCGCAGAATTTCATGTTCGCGACGGGATCGAATTATACGTTGGACTCGATTGGCGCGACGGCCGGCAAGATGGACGACGCGCAAATCGATCGCCTCTTTTCCAATCCCGGAGGGGCGGGGCATCAATACGTTCAGGGAATCGCCGAAGATGCCAACTTCCACCGGTATGGCAACAAGGTCGACTGGGACTTCGTCACCGATCAGGCGAATCTCGAAGCCCGGGCGAATGGTGCCGACTCTCACGCCGGCCTCGACTCTCTGTTCTTCGAGATTGGCAATTCGGTCGCTCCCGCGAACCAGAACGGACATGACCACACCGGTCTCGACAATTTCGCGAATCTCGGCAGCTTCGCGGGTCCGACCTTCCGGACCGCGGACGTCTTTTCGCTAAGTACGCGCTATTCCGATTTTGATCGCGATGGAGGCACGTTGTCCCTGAAGGAGGGGGCGCTGGACTACGAGGTATTCTTTCGGGCGGCGGATGGCACTATGGCGGCGGGCACTGCGTTCGGAATGTTTGACTTCGGATGGACGGCCACCACCAACGCCGATAACTTTCTCGTGCGGTGGGTGTCGCCCATCGCCGCCACGGGTATGTTCATATTCGGAAAGAGCAGCGACGGCCATGATGGCAACGCGCAGATCGACGCGGTCATCGTGTCGGCCGCCGCGGTTCCCGAACCTGGCGGACTCGTGCTGTGCGCCACGGGAGTCCTTGTGATCTGTGGCGTCTCGATCCAGAAATTCTGGCGGAATTCCCGCTGCCGTCCCATCTAAGGAGTGCTCGTGATCCGGCCTCGTCTGCTTCTGTTTCTGATCGTGGCCGGTTTGCTGATCGGCGGTCCAGGCCTTGAATCTTCCGCGGATGATTCGGCACCAAACATCCTGCTCATCGTCTCCGACGATCAAGGCTGGACCGATTTTGGCTTCATGGGCCACCCCGTCATTCAGACTCCGAATCTCGACAGGCTGGCGAAAGAGAGCGCGGTGTTCCCCAACGCGTACGTTCCCACGTCGCTGTGTCGCGCCAGTCTCGCGACGCTGCTGACCGGGATGTACGGACACCAGCATCGCATCTGCTGCAACGATCCCCCCGACGGTGTCGATCGCCGGGCGATGCACCCGTTCATTCAGGCGGCCCCCGCTTTGCCCCGCCTGTTGGGAAAGCAGGGTTACGTCAGCCTGCAAACGGGGAAGTTCTGGGAAGGGCATTTTTCCAATGCGGGGTTCACCCACGGGATGACGGAAAAGGGTCGGCATGGTGACGACGGGTTGACGATTGGACGGGAAACGCTGAAGCCGATTGATGACTTCCTCGCGAATCGGGACGGTAAGCCATTCTTCGTCTGGTATGCCCCGATGCTGCCACACGAACCACACAACCCCCCGCCGCGGTTGCTCAAAAAATACACCGCCGAGGGTCGACACCCCAAACTGGCAGCGTACTACGCCATGTGCGAATGGTTTGACGAAACGGTGGGTGACGTTCTCAAGAGACTCAACGACCAGGGGCTGCGCGACAACACCGTGGTGATGTTCACAGTCGACAACGGCTGGATTCAGGAAACTGGGGAAGTCCGCACGACACGTGGTTGGTTCGCCCCCAAGAGCAAACTCTCTCCGTACGATGGCGGCTTGCGTTTCCCGCTGATGATCCGCTGGCCCGATAAAATCCCGCCCGCCCGACACGAAACACTGGTTTCCAGCATTGATGTGGTTCCGACTCTGCTGGAGGTCGCCCGGGTGAAGAACCCGCCCCGTCTCCCCGGACTGAGTCTCCTTCAAGAATCGCGGGGCCAGGGAAAGGTCGATCGCGACGCGGTCTTCGGTGAGATCTTTGTGCATACCGCAAAAGACATTGACCGGCCGGCGCTCAATCTGACGCATCGCTGGGTGCGACAGGGAGATTGGAAGCTCATCCTGTTTGAAGAAGAGGAAACGGCGCGCGATCCGGAACTCTTCGATCTGGCGCATGATCCTCTGGAGGAGAAGAATCTCGCCCCGTCGCAGCCGCAGCGGGTCGCGACGTTGACCGCCCGGATCAACGCCTGGTGGGCGGGACGGAACGCCCCCGACAATGTCGCGCTCCCGGACCCGAAACAGAGCCTTCAAGGAGAATGGATCTTCCCTCCCAAGCACTTGCACAGTCACGGATCGTGCCTTGTCGAGTGTCCCAACGGGGATCTGCTGACCTGCTGGTATCAAGGGTCGGGGGAACGAAAAGCGGATGACGTGTTCGTGGAAGGGGCGCGGAAGCGGAGCGGTGAGTCGAAGTGGAGCGAACCTTTCCTGTTGGCCGACGCTCCCGGATTTCCCGACACCAACCCTTGTCTGTTGATTGATCCCGATCAGAAATTGTGGTTGCTGTGGCAGACGATTGTCGCCAATGACTGGCACACGGCGATTTGTCGTTATAAGGTCAGCAGTGACTTCCAGGGAGAAGCGACACCGAAGTGGGAACGGGCCGACGACATCCTGTTGAAGCCCGGTTTGGAATTTGCCGAGGCGATCAACCGCCACGCCGACGCTGTCGAAGCCGCGATCGATCAGGTTCCCGCCGATCAGCGTGAAAAACTGCGCGGCTACCTGGCGGAACGTCGCCAGCGCGGGGCCGACAAGTACTTTTCGCGCATGGGGTGGATGACCCGCGCGCATCCCTACGTGCGTGACGGGAAACGGCTGATTGTGCCACTGTATTCGGATGGTTACGACCTGTCGCTGATGGCACTGTCGGATGATGGCGGTCTGACATGGCGGGCGAGCCAGCCACTGGTCAGTCTGGGAGGAGTGCAGCCGAGTCTTGCGCAGCGTCGCGACGGGACGCTGGTCGCCTTGATGCGGGACAACGGTCCCCCACCGAAGCGGGTGTTGCAAGCCGAGTCGAGAGATGGGGGAGAATCGTGGGGGGCTGTTGTCGACACCGACATTCCCAACCCGGGTTCGGGCTTGGAGGTTTTGGTGTTGAAATCCGGACGCTGGCTATTGGTGAATAACGACACCGAGCAGGGCCGGCATCGTCTGTCGATCTGGCTCTCGGACGACGAAGGGAAGAGTTGGCGCTGGAAGCGTCCACTGGAAGACTATCCCCCCGGGCCGGAAGCCCACACCGCGAGCTATCCGTCGGTAATCCAAGGACGCGATGGCACCATTCACGTCACGTACACATTCACCTTGAAGGGACCTGACGTGCCGAAGGATTCTGAAGGGAGGCCACTGCGGGAGACGATCAAGCACGCCTGGTTTGGCGAGGATTGGGTGTTGGGGGATTGAAGTGGTCGTTGTCGGCGAGACGCTCTGCGGGTCGCCTGAACGCACCGCAGGTGCCGGTCGAAATCGGTCGATAGAGCGCGGCACTAAGAACCTGTCCAAAATCAAAACACTGATCATTCGAAACCGCGTCAACCGCAGTATCTGAGCGCCGAGTCGAGTTAGCCACCAATCTCGTTTACCTGCCGGTCGAGCCGCCAAGGCGGCGAATGTTCGATTTTACCCCGCGCGCGATATGGCGGTATAACAGACCTCCAGTTCCACTTGACCACACGTCGCGAGACGCCACCACGAGTTCACTCTAACGGAAGCCATCATGACCACGACTCGAAAGTGTGCCACCCATCGGATCCGTGTCTTCCAGTGGCTTCTCATCGGCGCGACGGCGTTCGTTGTCGGAGCGGGCGATTCGATCGCCGCCCCGCCGAAAAGTCCCAAGACCGCCAAAAAGGCCAAGGCGAAGTCGTCGAAGACCAAAGGGGCCAATGTCGAGGATCTCGCCGAGGGGGCCATTCTCCCGCAGTTTCTGGGAGTCAACCGCGATAATCACAGCGACGACACCGGACTGGCAAACAAATGGCCCCCGAAAGGTCCGCCGTACCTGGGAGTGATCTCGGGGCTGGGAGTCGGCTTCTCGAATTTCAGTTGCGCGGATGGCGTGGTGTACACGCTGGGGAATTTTGGCGATCGGGAAAAAGTGGTCGCGGTCAAGCTGGCGGACGGTAAGCCGGTCTGGGACTACGTTCTCGCGAAGGCGTACCAGAACAGTTTTGGGGACGGACCGCGGGGGACACCCACGATTGACGGCGACCGGCTCTTTGCGCTCGGCGCGACCGGAGACCTGGTCTGTCTCGACCGCGCGACTGGGGACAAAGTCTGGCGCAAGAACATCATTGAGGACTTTCGATCGGGGATTCCCAACTGGGGGATTTGTGAGTCGGTGCTGATCGACGGCGATCGGGTGATTTGCACCCCGGGCGGCCCGGGGGCGACACTGGTTGCGCTCGACAAGTCCAGCGGAGCAGTTGTCTGGAGCGCGGCTGTTCCCGGAAACGACGGACCGGGGTATTCGTCGATTCTGCCGATCGAAGTCGGTGGTGTGCTGCAGTATGCCCAGTTCACCGCGAAGGGAGTCGTGGGAGTTCGAGCCGAGGACGGCAAGTTTCTCTGGCGCGACGACAGTTCTGCCAACGGGACCGCGAACTGTGCCGCCCCGGTGTATGCCGACGGCATGCTGTTCAGCGCCTCCGGATACGGCAAAGGAGGCTCCATGCTGAACCTGTCGACATCGGGAAACACCACGTCGGCCGTCATGGCCTATCACTCGAACGATCTGAAAGTTCAACATGGAGGCTTGGTTCTGGTCAACGGTTACGTCTACGGGTCGAGCGACTCGGGGGGTCTGACCTGCATTGAACTCAAAACCGGAAAGAAGAAGTGGAACAACCGATCGGTCGGGAAAGCCAGCATCACCTGTGCTGATGGCAAGCTGTTCGTGCGGGATGAGTCGGAAGGGAAAGTCGCGATGGTCAAGGCGACGCCGACCGGTTATCAGGAACTCGGGCGATTGGAGCAGAAGAACCGGTCGAATTCCAAGTCGTGGACGTACCCGGTGGTCTTTTCTGGGAAGCTGTTCCTGCGCGATCAGGATGAGATGCATATTTACGATCTGAAGTGAATCGCGGCGAAGAGGCGAAGCCACGACGGGGGCCAAGCGAATCCGACAGAGTGTTCAGGAATCTCGCAACGGACCCCAGTCATCGGCCAGACGGCGATTCAAGAATCTCCTCAACTACCCGGGCGGGATGCACACCGGTTAGACGCTCTCTCAGACCAGACTGCTCCACGTTGAGATCTTCGTGACTTAGTCCCACCTGATGCAGAATGGTCGCGTGCCAGTCGGGGACACTCACTCGGCCTTCGACCGCGGTGAATCCCAATTCGTCGGTCGCGCCGTGCGTCACGCCCCCCTTCACGCCGCCACCTGCGAACCAGCAGACGCCCGCGTTTTTGTTGTGATCCCGACCCGCCTTCTGTTCGTCTTTGTCGGCGGGAAGCTGCGCGATCGGCAGTCGGCCGAATTCTCCCCCCCAAACGACCAGCGTTTCGTCGAGCAGCCCCCGCTGCGAAAGGTCAGTGAGCAAGCCAGCAATCGGCAAATCGGTCCGTTCACACGCGGCACGCATGTCCTTCGCCAGTCCGGTGTGATTGTCCCAGATCTGCGAGTTGATATAGAGCTGGACGAACCGCACACCCCGTTCCACCAGCCGGCGGGCGATCAGGCAGCGCCGTCCGTAACTGTCGGTCGGCTCGCGCCCGATACCGTACAGTTCCAGAGTCCCCTGTGTTTCCCCCGACAGATTCAACGCGTCGCCGGCCGACATCTGCATGCGGGCCGCCAATTCATAACTGGCAATTCGGGCGTCCAGGTTCGGCTGCCCCGGACGATTTCGCTGATGCAGTCGGTCGAGCCGAGACAACAAATCCCGCTCCAGCCGTTGCACGTCGCCTGGGTCTTCCTGTTCCGGCTTCAAATTCAGGACCGGGGAACCACTCGAGCGAAATCGGGTTCCCTGAAAATTCGGCGGCAGAAATCCCGCGCTCCAGTTTTCCACACCGTTGATCGGCAAGCCCAGCGGGTCATCCAGCACGACATACGCCGGGAGATTCTGGTTCTCGCTCCCCAGTCCGTAGACCACCCACGACCCCAGCGTCGGGTGTCCGGAAATCATGCGGCCGGTTTGAATCAGATACAGGGCGGGCTCGTGCGTGATGTTGGTGGTGTACATCGACCGCACCAGCGCCAGCTTGTCGACATGCCGGGCGAGGTGCGGCAACGCGTTCGAAACCCACATTCCGCATTCGCCATGTTGAGCGAACTGGAACGGACTGCGCATCAGCGCGCCGGCGTCTTTGACGTTCTCGACTTCGCCTGCGATTTTAGAGAAATACGGTTCTCCATGGTGGGCGTCGAGCGCGGGCTTGGGATCAAACAGATCCATCTGACTCGGGCCGCCATTCATGAAAAGCTGAATGACCGCGCGGGCAGCGGGCGGAGTTTGAGCCCGCTTGGGACGCAGATTGGCCGGTTCGGGAAGACGTGCGGGAGACGCCTCGCGGGAATTGTCCGCGTGAAGATCGGTCCCCAGCAAGTGCATCAGCGCCGCGCCGTGCAGCCCGGCGGCGACGCTGGTGCCGAACGCACGACGCGTCAGTCCGCTAGTGAATGTCGGGAGGGTCACAGACGATCTCGAAACACTGGCCGCGGTGAACATTTCGAATCTCAATCGATGTACAGGAAAGCGGCGGAATTGATCAGCGTATGCGCGAGTGTGCGCAGCGCCCGCTGGTCGGCGGGAACTTTGGCGTCTTTCGGTTCTGGCGGCTGGCGATTCCAGACGTCGGTCAATTGATCGAGCGTCGCCACGCAGGCCGAACTTTCATCCTCAGACGGGTCGCGTCCCAGAATCTGCTCGAATAGCATCTTGACGCGATCAACAGACGTCTCTTGAGTCGCGACCACCCGGTCGGCCGCGCGCTCCGCGAGCTGGCGCACCGTCGCGTCGTTCATCAGATGCAGTGCCTGCGGCGCGACCAGCGATTCACTCCGGGCCAGACAATTCGGATTCATCTGCGGGAGATCAAAACTCTCGAGCAATGTCGCGGGATGTTTGCGCAAATGTTGCACGTAGACACTGCGACGACTTCCCGTGGAGACCAAGCCATCGGCCCGCACCTGAACCGGATCCCCCGGCCCGAACCGTGATTCATCCAGCGTACCGCCAGCGAACAGCAGGCTGTCCCGCAATGCTTCGGCATCCAGGCGTCGCAAGGGCATTCGGGAGAGCCACTGGTTGTCCGCGTCGCGTTCGCTGTGACGTTTGTCGACGACCGACGCTTGTCGATACGTTGCCGAGGTCATGATCACACGATGCAGCCGCTTCAGGCTCCACCCGTTGTCCATCAACTCGCAGGCCAGCCAGTCGAGCAATTCCGGATGCGTCGGGCGATCTCCCATGACACCGAAATTGCCGAGACTTCGCACAATTCCCCTGCCGAAATGGAGGTGCCACACCCGATTGACAATCACCCGCGCTGTGAGCGGATTGTCGCGGCGGGTCAACCACTGCGCGAACGCCAGACGGCGGCCGGTGGAGGGGGCGTTCGCGAACGGAGGCCGGGGTTCGAACGGCGCGCCGCTCTGGTTCAAGACGGAGGGAAAACCGGGTGAGACTGGAGTGCCGGCGTGTTGATAGTCTCCCCGCCGGTAGATGTACGTGGGGGACGGGTCGCCGCTGTCCCACAGAGCGAACAACTTCGGCTCACGCGGTTTCCGTCCCTCCAGCTCCCGGATTTTCGCCTGAATGTCGGCTCCGTTGCCTTGCGACTTCAGCGTCGCGATCTCGGCGTCGATCGCCTGAATCTGTTCCAGCCAGCGGTTTCGTTCGGTCGTGGTCACAACCGCCAGATTGCGAGCGGCGAGTCCCGCGTTGAGCGCGCCACCAAAACCGACCGTGTCGGGCTTCAACCAGTTGTGTTCATCGTACGCACCCTTGAAGATCGCCGCGATTCGGTAATAGTCGCGCTGCGGCAAAGGGTCGAACTTGTGTGAGTGGCAGCGACAACACTTCAACGTCATGCCCATCACTCCCGAACCCAGCACATCCAGCGAGTCGGCGATCACTTCCAGACGGTCCGGAACAAACCCGGTGAGATTGGCCCAGGTGGGGTCGGGGGCCATCCGCAGAAACCCGGTGGCGACGAGATTGTCTTCGATCTCTTGAGTGATTTCGGCGGCATGGGTGTAGTCGGCCAATTCATCGCCGGCGAGTTGTTCCTGCAGGAATCGATCGTACGGTTTGTCGGCGTTGAAGCTCCGAATGACGTAGTCGCGGTAGCGCCAGGCGTCGGGACGGGGGAGATGCTGTTCCCGGCGTCCCTCGCAGTCGGCGTAGCCAGCGACATCCAGCCAGTGCCGTCCCCAGCGTTCTCCATAACGCGGCGATTCCAGCAGCCGGTCGATCAGCAGGTCATAAGCGGCGGCCTGTTCCTCGGGATTTCGATTTTCCGTTTCTGTTCGAAACCGCGCGATTTCCTCGGGCGTCGGCGGAAGGCCGGTGAGGTCAAACGTCGCCCGGCGGAGCAGCGTCATGGGGTCGGCGGGGGGTGACGGTTTCAACTCCAGGGAATCGAGCCGGGCGAGAATGAACCGGTCGATTGTGGTTCGCGCCGCGGACTTGTCGTTGATCTCGGGAATCTTTGGGCGCTGAGGGGGTTGGAACGACCAAAACTCGCGGTCCTGCGGACGTACGAGAGGATCGTCGGCCGTTCCTGCCAAGTCCGGGGGCAGAGCCGCTTCGACGGCCCCCTGTTCGATCCAGCGGGAAATCACCTCGAATTCAGCAGGTTCCAGCGGCTTGACCATCGCCTCGGTCAATTTGGGACGCGGGGGCATTTCTTCCGCGAGAATTCGCTTCAGCAGCAGACTCGAACCGGGATCACCAGGAACAATGGATGGCCCCGATTTTCCCCCCCGCAACATCCCGTCGCGCGACCGCAAGTCGAGGTCGGCCTCGCGCCGGCGTCCGCCATGGCAGACCACGCACCGCAACAGCAGAATGGGGACGACTTCGTGCTGGGTCACGCGATCAGCCTCCGCCGAGTCGGTAAACTTCGCACCCTGATGAATCCAGGTCTTGAGTGAAGCGAGTTCGTCGGCGGTGAGTCGATTCTTGCCATCCGGGGGCATTTCCCCCGCTTCGAGAACTTCGATCAGTCGGCTCTCTTCGGGTTTGCCGGCGACCAGCACCGGCCCCCCTTCGCCCCCCGCTCTCAGGGACTTCGCCGAATGCAGTGCCAGTTGCCCTTTTTGCGTCTCCGCACCATGGCAGCGGCCGCATTTCGCGGTCAGTACCGGCAGAATCGCGTCGTCAAACGAAATCGGACGCACTTCCTCCCCGGCGGCGACCACTCGATCCGCCAGGGTGACCGCGATCAAAACCACGATCAATCGGGCCACACGGTGCGCGAGCCGGCGAATAACCTGCCGGTCGCGATGTGCGAAAAGTCGCTGGAACATGCTGTGGGCCGCGATTCGAACGGAGTACGGGCAGTGAGTCGGTCAATGAGGGCGATTGTCGGCAACTTTCGAGCGGGCGACAACCGCGATTTAATCACGAATCAGCGATTCACTCAGATTGAACAGCAGCCGGGTGACTGAAGTCCAGGCGGCCAGCTCTCGCACTGAAATATCGGTGGGAGTCGGAACCAGGCCCGCCGACAGCAGTTGACTGGCGGCACTCTCGTCCGCGAACTCGTCGCGGGCGGCCGACAGAAACTCCTCGAGAGTCGACATCTCAAGGGAACTGGGATCTCGCGCCAGAAGTTCCCGCCATGCGAACCGCAGCCGATCGTGGTCGGAGGTTACCGGCTCTCGAAGGATCTGAATCGCGAACGATTTGGCGCACTCGATAAAACTCGGATCGTTGAGCAGGGCCAGCGCCGCCTGAGGGGTGTTGCTGACGTTGCGTCGGGCGACGCACTCCTCACGCATCGGAGCGTCGAATGCCTTGAGCATCGGATGCAGATACTGGCGCTGCCAATGGGTGTAAACGCCCCGGCGGTACTGGTCGGCATTCCGATCGGGCTGGTACTCCCGGCGGGGAAAATTGAGCTGCACGTAATACCCTTCGGCTTGCCAGGGGCGAACGCTCTTCCCTCCCATGCGGGCGACGAGCAGGCCACTCACCGCCAGCGCCTGATCGCGGACCGCTTCGGCAGACAGACGCCAGCGTCCCTGATGCGACAGCCAGCGATTGTCGGGATCGCGTTCGCGCGCCGTCGGCGACTCCTGCGAAATCGCTCGATACGTGCGTGACGTGACGATCAAGCGGACCACGTGCTTGACATCCCAACCCGAATCCACGAATTCGGAGGCGAGCCACTCGAGCAACTCAGGGTGGCTGGGGCGGTCTCCCTGAACGCCGAAATCATCCAGCGTTCGAGACAACCCGTATCCAAAAAACAGACTCCACAGCCGATTGACAAAAACCCGCGCCGTCTGGCCCCGCGCCTCGGTCGTGAGCCAGTTCGACAGATCCAGACGCGTCGCGCGACGGTCGCCAACCGAAAACTCGCCCAATGCGATCGGCGGTGCGGGAGCGACGATTGGTCCCGATTCGTCCATCCAGTTGCCGCGCGCGAGAACCCGGATTTCGCGAGGATCATTCCGCTCGACAATCATACAGCGGCGACCACGGGCGCGGGCGGCGTTGATCGCCGACTGCTTCGCCTTGATCGTCGCTCTCGTCTCGTCGGTGGTTCCTTTCGCAGTCAGCTCGGCGATTTCCTGCTTCCACTGTTCAATCAGACTCCGGTCTTCATCCGAGAGAATCTCGATCTCTGGTTCGCGACGGGTAGGGTTCGAATCGCCTCCCGAAAAACTGCGGACGTCGTCGACGTCGGCGAAGAACGCCGCCAGCGAATAGAAATCGCGCTGACGGATCGGGTCGTATTTGTGATCGTGGCACTCGGCGCACGCCACCGTCATCCCCAGCCAGACCGATCCCAGATTGCGAACCCGGTCGGCGTCGTATTTCTTCTGATACTCGGCTCTCTGAACTCCCCCCTCATGCGACGTTTGCAGCACCCGAATGTACCCGGTGGCCACTCGTTGATCTAACGTGGGATCGGGCAAGAGATCCCCCGCGAGCTGCTCGCGCGTGAAGCGGTCAAATGGCAGATTCTGGTTGAAAGCCGAAATCACATAATCGCGGTACGGGGAAATGTGATGTTCCTGATCGCCATGGTAGCCGACCGTGTCGGCATAGCGAACGAGATCGAGCCAGTACATCGCCATCCGCTCCCCAAACGCCGGATTCGCCAACTGGCGATTGACAAGCAGCTCCCAACTCGTGTCGTTCGACGTCGTCTCCAGCTCGGTCAACTGGGTGGCGGTCGCGGGGAGCGCCAGCAGATCCTGCGACAGTCGGCGGACCAGCGTGCGCTGGTCGGCTTCCGCCGCCTGGGGAATTCCCTCCGCTTCGAGTTTCTCGACGACAAACGCGTCGATCGCGTTCCCGGTGCCGTGGCCACTTTTCACCATGGGGACGGCGGGGCGAACAAGGGGCGCATGAAGCCAGTGGCGCGAATACTCGGCCCCCTGTTCAATCCACCGCGTCAACAGCTCGACTTCACGCGGGGAGAGCGGCTCGCCCGCCTCCGGCGGAGGCATCCGCAGCGTACTGTCGTCGGTCGTCACCCGCGTCAGGAGTTCACTTTCCCTTGGCTTGCGGGCGACGATCGCGCGGCGGTCGCCAAGGTCTTGGGTGGCCCCTTCCAATGTGTCCAGCCGCAAATCCGCTTTGCGGTGCGCCGCGTCGGGACCGTGGCAGCGATAGCAACGCTCCGCCAACAGGGGTTGCACCTCGCGCTGAAAATCAACCGCGGCGGGTTGTTTCGTCCCCGGGATGGGATCGGCGCACGCCTCACGCCGTGTCTCGACAATCAGGCACGCGGTGATGACGGTGAGGAGTCGAACCATGCGATCAGACCTGGTCAAGCGGGTCACGGTGTCCAGAGGCGACTGGCCGGTTTCGTTTCAACAGTCACCCGACGCGATCTGCGGGCTTTCATCCGGACGTACGGTGGCTGGTACATTCCGCGGTGGCCGATTTCTCCGGGAAGTGCCTTGGGTTTCGCCCGGCACGGTTCTCGTAGATCTTCCAGGCACAGCCCCGCCCGCGCCAACCCTCCCACCAAGTCTTCCCAGCGATGGAGGAACTCCACCGCGTTCGGTTCACGGTACGATTTGTCTCCCACGGGAGGGAGTGGTCCTTCGTGGTAGTACTTCACTCCGATCACGTAACGATCTTGCGGATCCCGCTCAACGATTTGCAGACTCGTCGGCTGTTTGTGCTGACTGATATAGAGGCCGTCGTCTCGCAGCAGCCGGGCGACCTCTTTGTAGACAGCACAAATGTCCGGGACATAACAGGTGCTGACCGGCTGATGGACGATATCGAACGACGCGTCGGCCAGCATGTGCAGCGAGTCCATCGACGCCTCGAGCGTTTTCACCCGCAATCCGCGGCGTGCCGCCTCCCGCTCGTCGAGTCGCAGCATGTCGGGACTGAGGTCGACCACCGTCACCCGGGCACCGGCGGTCGCGTACAAAATCGACTGCCACCCACCTCCCGCCGCCAGGCACAGCACGTCCAGATTCGCCACCGACGGAGGGAGCCAGCCTCGACCGTCGAGTGTCTTCAGCGGTTGCTGACATTCTTCGTCGGTCGCCACCTTCGAAAAGGGACTGCCGGCGTTGACCATGCGACCATACGCGGCGCGATTGAGTTCGAGGTGAGACATCTCGATCACTGGCTGAGAAGTGCCGCGGTGAAATTCAACAGATCTCCCCGGCCACGGGCGAATTCGCGGAGCCGGTCGTACCGCTTCGCTTTGACGCACAATTCGGGAATGGAGAGTCCGAATTCGTCGGCACTGGTCGACAGGTATTGGATCGCCAGGTCCAGGGCCTCTTCATTTCGATCGAGTCGAATCAGCAGGTCGACCAGCGCGTAGGCGGCCATTTGCGTGTCGGTTTCGGCCGGGTCGCCGGTGATCTGTTTGCGAAAGAAGTCAATCGCCTGGTCGCGTTCCTGATTCAAGAGCGCCTGAAAGTAGCGGATATGTGCCGGGTAGAAATCCGTGAACGGCGGATTGCCGCCGTACTGATATTGGGCGGCCAGCCGCGAGCCGTACTGGGCCAGTTGCAGCGCCAGTTCCAGTTCGGCATCGGTCGATTCGACCATGCGGGCGAACCGCACGACCGAATTCAGGTGCGACACGTCGATATGATAATTGTCGTCGTTGAACAGGAATTCGCGACCCGCGATCAGCTCCCGCAGCGACGCTCCAGGAGGAGTCATCGGCTGTCGACGCTTCACATCATGTTCGACGTTGCCGCGCAGATCGTCATACAGCCGGCGGACCATGACCCGGGCGCACGCCGCCCGGGTGGCCGGTGCCATCTGCGCGAACTGCTGGTCGAGCGCGGTGATGGTGCTGCATGTGCCATGCGTCTGCAGAAACAACTGCAAGCCTTTCACCGGAGCGACCCCTTGAAACAGGGCGATCTCAACCACCTGCTCGTCAACACCGGAGTCGGTCGGCAGCGCCTCAATGGCCGCCGCGATTGTTTCGGCTTCGTTGATCGCGCGGAAGTAATTCCAGGCCTGCGCGATGAGTCCATCTTCCAGCAGTAGCTTGCCCACTTCACGGGCCGAGTCGACGTAGAACTTTTCGAATTCGTCGCGCTGCCCCTCGGGGACATCGCGCAGCGACGTGGGACGGACCAAGGGGAGTCCCAATTCCTGACGGCGGCGCATCAGCAGCGCGTCGAACAACGCGTGCCAGTTGCGTTCGCCTCGGAGCTGGGAGATCAGATGATCGATTAGCGCCAGGGGCTGGGCCGGGTTCAGTCGTTCGAGTTCTTGAAAAACCGCTTCAGGGGCTGTCGCTGTCATGAATGCAATCTTGGATTTCGCGTTCCAGGGTTTGTTTAATGGCTGCCACCACAGCCGCCACCACCGCTGCCACATCCGCCGCCCGCCGGCTTCTCGACCGGTTGCAGTCCGTCGGCACCGACCGGTTGCACTTCGATTTTCGCCAGACCGGCGGCGGCGGCGAGCAATGCCAGCCGGGTCGTTTCGGGTCCGCGCCCCCCCAGCACGTACAGCAGCAATTTCTGACGGTCGAGCGTCCATTCCAGATCAAGCAGGTCGAGCTGCAACTTCCAGTCGACCATCCGCTGCCGCCACGACTCGAAGCTCGCCTGAGCGTCGGCACGCGACGTTTCCGCGGCGGTCAGCTCCTCAGACGCGGCGATACGCAACACCCGCTGCCCGCCCGGTTCTTCCGCCGGCTCATGGTGAGCATGTCCGTTGGTCGAACTGCCCGCGCCACGAACCGCTTCGAGTACGGTTCCCAGCTCGACGCCACGCGGCGTCTGAACGACGACGGCGCGACCACGGGGAGGGGGAGGCTCGATGTCGCAGGGGAATCGACCAACTTCCGGAATGGCACCGTACCGAACGAGAAGATCTGTAGGCATGACGTGGGGGACTTTCCAGGTGGGATGGGGCTGATTGTAGCCATCTCGCGTCGGCGAGTGATACACCGCGAGCGGTCCGAGTGATCCTTTTCGATTAAGATTTCCCGTCCGGCAACGAATGGTACATTGTTCGATTCCCATTGTTCGCATTCGAGACCGACACGAGTTCCCCGATGAGTTCGCATTCGATGAGTAGAAGTCAAGGTTCCACAGGCAACGTCATCGCCGCGCTGGCCAGTTTCTTGTATCCGGGACTGGGCCAACTGGTTCAGGGACGTTTGATCGCCGCCGCTTTCCATTTTGTGCTCGCGACCCTGTTGTGGTTCTTCTTCATGGGATGGGTGATGCACATTTGGTCAACTCTCGACGCGGCGTGGTGGCGCGGTAGGTGATAACCATCACAATCGTCAAATTCCTCAAGTTGGGCCTCCTCGAAGGTCGATCAGAGCGAGACAGAGTTCACCCGGAACCCACCGGCCCGCTGGATGATTCCGCCGGGCCGAATCGCGGATCCCCCTGGTTGTCCCATGTCTCTCGCACTCCCCGCGCCACGCCCTAATCGATCGCAATCGCTCGCGCCGGTGCCGTTTCGTGTTGTCTTGCCCGACCTCGATCAGGTCGCGGATAACGATCGCCGACTTCCGAGTCAGCCTCAACCCCCGACCGCAGAACCCAGGCTGGTTCTCGCACAGCCCCCCGAGCCAGAATCCCCCCATCTTCCCGAATCTCCCATTCCCACACCGACCGATTCGTCGGCACCGCGCGGACTGGTGATTCTGGAGCAAGTGCTGGGGCATCGAGACTCCGCCGGCCGACCCGTGACGTTCGCGCGTCGGTTGCGTCACCGGTTGTTTGGATTCGCTCTGGGACTGACGATCGTCTCGGCCGCCGCCCTGGTTGTGGGACTGGTGGGGGACATCGATAACCAGGGGCTATCCCTGCGGGAGGAGTTTGAATCGTTGGGAACGTCTTCCTTCGCGTCCCCAGAGGACATCTCGGAGTCGCCGTATACGAACGGGGCCAATGGCGTTCGGGCGGCGCACCATTCCATCGACGCGCATCGGAACCGCCAGGAAGAGATCCAGGCCGCCGAAGTCGAGGCGCTGGAATCAGGTGAACGTCCCTCCGTCTGGCTGGAAGGTCGTATCATCGAAGAGGACGAGGTCGACCTTCCCTCGGATCGGAATCGACCATGACCCCTCTCGCCCGGGCGCTGCGAAAAGTCTTTGGACAGTCGACCGGCCGATCGGATGACACGCGGTTCGCTGCGGAGGCGGCGCGCGGCTGGGTCGATCCGGTACGTGAGCCCCCCGCCGACATGATTCGCTGCGACGGACCCCATTTCCTGCGTCGCCAGGACGATATTGTCTGGCCCGCGCAATCGCCGATTCATGACTTGGCGTGGCCCGAGATCTGCCGACGGCTGCACAATTCGGCTTCCGCCGGGATGGCGTTGGAAGGGGCCGCCCAACATCTGGTCGACTGGCAACTCACCTCGGGAGGGCAGCGGGTGCTGATCACCGGTCCGGGGCGCGGGGTGGGTCGGACCGCGACGCTGCTGGCGCTGGCGCGTTCGATTTTGGAAACAACCGAATCGGCGGTGCTTCTGGTCGATGCAACAACAGATCCGGCCCGCAACAGCCTGGAGGAACGGGATCTATCGATTGAACCTGCCACCCCGGACGAGGAAAACTCCCCGGCCATGGTGACATTGGTTCCCGGGCGACTCTGGATGGCCTCACTCGCCCGATTGGGGAAGGCGAACGGAGCGGAGCGGGAAGGAACCGACACACTGGTTCCGGTCGGTGGTCCGCTGCTGGTGCTGATTGACGGGGGATCCTGGGAGGAACTGGATCGCTCGACGTGGTTGCGCCCCGGGGTGCTGGATGGGATCGCCGAGATTCGGCGTTACGACGATTCGACCGTCGATCCCCAGTTTGAACAACTTCGATTGGCCGCCGGCATTCCGGTGGTGGGAGTGATTGAAACTCTCGCCCCCGCGATGCCTTGTTGAAAGTGACCGCGATGCATCAGGCCTATTGGGGATTGCGCGGCAATCCCTTCGACAACGACAATGACCTGCGGGGCTATTACGCTGGCGAGGCGCAGGAAGAGGCGCTGCTCAGGCTGCGATACACCATCGAACAACGCAAAGGGGCGGCGGTTCTGCTGGGGGATACCGGTCTGGGCAAAACGTACCTTGTCCGGGTGCTGGCCGCCGGGCTGGATTCCACGCAACATCGATTCATCACTCTGCGGTTTCCTCAACTGAACGCGCAGGAGCTGTTGGCCTATCTGGCGGTCGAGTTGGGGGCCGATCCCTTATCGGTGGAGACACCGCGGGTGGGACTTGACCGGACGGTACGCGAAATCGAACGGCAGGTGGAATACCTCGCCCGCCAGGATGTCGCGCCGGTGGTTGTGGTGGATGAAGCGCATCTGATCGACAGTGTCGCAGTGTTTCATTCACTGCGTCTGCTGCTGAACATCCAGCCGATGGGTACGTCCCCGTTGACGCTGCTGTTTCTAGGCCAGCCTGAACTGGCGGCCCAGATCGCGCGGGTCGCACCACTGGCCGACCGTGTGGCCACGCAGAGTGTGTTACGGCCATTCACCGCAGAAGAAGTCGCGGGGTACGTCCAGCGGAGACTGGAAGGGGCTGGGGGAGAGCGGCCGTTATTTACGGATGACGCACTGAAGTCGCTCCACGTTCTTTCGGGAGGAACGCCCCGGCGGATCAACCGGCTGTGCGACCTGGCGCTGCTTTTGGGTTTCGCGGACGAATCGGCCCAGGTTTCCGCAACACAGATCGAAACAGCCGCATCGGAGTTTCAGACAACGGCCCGCGCGCGGGCCGCGTGAGGGCACCCAGTCCGAAATCTTCAATTTGCGAGTTGTGGGATGCAAACAAGCCAAAAAAAACGTCTACTGGCCACGCGAGTACACCGAACTCAGATCGTCTGCCCCTGCAATCGGGCGACCTCGTAGACGTCTTTATCACCACGACCCGAGAGGCAGATCACGACAATGTCGTCCTTCGATCGCAGGCCGGCAGTCTTGATCGCTTGGGCGACCGCGTGCGAACTTTCGAGAGCGGGAAGAATTCCCTCCGTACGAGCGAGCAGGTTGTACGCTTCGAGTGCCGCGTCATCGCGGATCGGGGTGTACGTGACTCGTTTGGTATCTTTCCAGTAGCTGTGTTCGGGCCCGACTCCCGGGTAGTCGAGGCCGGCGGAGACCGAATGCACGTCTTCGGTCTGCCCGTCGGCATCCTGCAAAACGTAACTGTAGCTGCCATGCAGCACCCCCTTCACGCCAAAACTGAGCGTGCAGGCGTGTTCGCCCGGCTTGTCGCCGCGTCCCCCCGGTTCCACCCCGGTCAGCGCCACATCGACGTCTTCCACAAACGGGTAGAACATGCCCGCCGAATTGGAACCCCCGCCAACACAAGCGATCACTTCGTTCGGCAGTCGACCGAGTTGCTCCAGGCATTGGGCGCGGGTTTCGGTTCCGATCACCGACTGAAAATCACGCACGATCATGGGGAACGGGTGCGGTCCGACGACCGAGCCGATGATGTAGTGCGTGTCGCGGACCGATGACATCCAGTCGCGCATCGCCTCGTTGATGGCGTCCCGCAGAGTGCGTGAACCGCTGGTGACCGGGCGGACCTCAGCTCCCATCGTCCGCATGATGAACACGTTGAGCTTCTGTCGGCGGATGTCTTCCTC
>CAMATH010000152.1 GCA_945860955.1 Planctomicrobium piriforme | reverse complement strand
GGCGCTGGAGGAGTTTGTCGAGAAGAACGAGCCGGCGAGAAAAGAACTCGGCCGGATCGCCAACACGATCATTGATGCGGGAAAACTGGAAGAGTACGGCACACCGCGTGCGCAGCACTACCTGCAGAAGTGGGCCAAAACGTACGGCAGAAAGGATCCCGGGAAGAAAGAGACTCGCCCGGAGAAACAGCCGGCGGCCCCGAAGTCGTCGGATGATCGGCGATGATCGGAGTCTCGCTGGTCTGCTTGGTGCTGTTATCGCAGCCTGCGGAGCCACCCGTCGATTTCGATACAGAAGTCATCCCGGTGTTAACGAAAGCGGGGTGTAACGGAGGAGCCTGCCACGGGGCGGCGGCCGGTCGGGGGGGATTTCATCTGTCGTTGCTGGGGTCCGATCCGGCGACCGATTATGACGCGATCACCCAGGCACTGGAGGGCCGGCGCGTCAATCTGGCACATCCCGAATTGAGTCTCGTTCTCACCAAACCGACCGGAAAGTTGCATCATGGCGGAGGGGCTGTCCTCTCTGAATCGAGTGCCAGTGCGGGTCGGCTGAAACGGTGGATCGCCTCGGGGGCGGAACGTGGACCGGGCAGGCGTCTGGCTCGACTCGACGTCTCTCCCCGTCGCGTGCTGCGGACCGAGTTGCCCGCCACAATTACTCTGCGCGTGATGGCGACTTTTGACGATCACCCTCCGGTCGACGTGACCGCCTGGACGGTCTTCACCCCGGCAGACTCGTCGGCGGTTGGCATGGTGTCGGACGACGTGGCGCGTATCAACCGCCGGGGTCAGTCGGTGATCATCGCCCGCTTTCTCGATCGCGTCGTGCCCATCGAGTTGGCGGTCCCCTATTCCGATGCGCCCGTCGATCTCTCGCACGAACCACGCGGTAATTTCATTGACGACGAAGTGTTGAGAGTTCTGTCTGACCTACGGTTGCCCGTCTCGCCACCGGCGTCCGACGCCGACTGGCTCCGCCGGGTTTCGCTCGACCTCGTCGGCAGACTGCCCGAACTGGAGGTCACGACGCAATTCCTGGAGGACGCGTCTCCGCAAAAACGGGAGCAGTTCGTCGACTCCCTGCTCGCGAGCGACGCCTTCGCCGACTACTGGACACTCCGCATCGCCCGGCTGTTGCGACTCCATTCACTCCCCAACGAACCCGAAGCGGCTCGCGCCTATGCCGACTGGCTGCATCGCGAGATCCAACTCGGCACACCATTCGATAACCTGGCGCGCAAACTGCTCACCGCGACCGGCGATTCTCACACCGTCGGGCCGGCAAACTTCCCCCGGATGGTCGCCGACGCTCGGGGGCAGGCGGAATTGGTGGGACAGGTCTTCCTGGGTGTGCGGCTTGGTTGCGCCAACTGTCACAACCACCCACTCGATCGCTGGACTCAAGAGGACTACCACGGTCTGGCGGCGGTCTTCGCCCGGCTGGACCGTGGTCGCGTGGTGACCGCGACGTCTCGCGGCGCGGTCACCAATCTGAGAACCAACGAGCCGGCGGTTCCCAGAATCCCTGGTGAACAGTTTCTCACGGAGGAGGGGGACCATCGCGCGCAATTCGCCGACTGGCTGACGGCAACGGGGAATCGCTACTTCGCTAAAGCGACGGTCAATCGACTCTGGAAGGGAATGTTCGGTCGCGGATTGGTTGACCCGACCGATGACCTGCGCGAAACGAACCCGCCGACGCATCCGGAACTGCTCGAGCGACTGGCTGACGATTTCGTCGAACACCGGTTCAATCTGCGGCGGACTTTGCGGCTGATCGCGTTGAGTCACACCTACGCCCGCGGCTCGTCGATTGTGACAGGAAACGAACTGGATGATCGCTTCTATTCGCGATCGTACCCGCGTCCTCTGGATGCCGAGGTTTTGGCCGACGCGATCGCAGACGTGACAGGAGTACGGGAAGAGTACGCGGGGCAACCCGTCGGCACACGAGCGGTCACACTGTACGATCCTCTGATTCCCGCGCCGTCACTCGACATTCTGGGGCGGTGCCAGCGTGCCGGTCGCTGCGAGGAGTCGGATCTGGCGGCCCACGGATTGACGACCGAACTGCATTTGCTGAATGGCGAACTGATCAACGCCAAGATCGCCGACCCCAAGGGGCGACTGCATCAACGAATTGCCGGCGGTGATTCCAATGAATCGATCGTCACCGAATTTCACCGCCACGCGTTCGGACGGGCACCGTCGCCGGAAAAGCTGCGGCGCTGGATTGAGCGACTGGCGACCGACGATGCCAGAGAACGCCGCGATCGGCTTGAGGATTTCGTTTGGGCGCTGGTCAGCAGCCGGGAGTTTCGACACAACGGCGGTGATACTCAATCCGAGCCGCGCTCGTCGGAACGCGGTAGCCGTTGACTGCTTCCTGACGGGCGTGGCTCCGCGCCAACCCAAATGTTGCGACAATGTGAAGTCTCCGATGGCTTCGGCGTAATCACTCTTCCGCTGAGACCGCGTGACTTCCAGTTCTTTTCGCGACCGACGGCTCGTTCGGTGGGTCGCGCCAGCCCTGAGTGCGTCGAGGGACGAAGAGCGCACAGCGGGCCGCGCACTCAGACTGTAGCCGTCTTTCTCTGAAAGACTGGCCCGCTGTGCCCCCGCCGGCAATACAGCGCACTGGGGGCTGCCCCAGGACTCACACCAAAACATCACGCGTCTGATTTCGACCAGCGGTTCACTCCTCCGCTGGCACCGTGCGACGTACGGCTCGCTTGTGGGATTGCGCCAGCCCCGAGTGCGTCGAGGGACGGAGATCGCACATTGGGCCGCGCACTCAGAGAGTGCGGGCTACATTCTCCGAAAGACTGGCCCCGATACGGGTACACCGTTAGAACGGCGCACTCGGGGCCGCACCAGGACGCCAACGGCCGGCCAAGTCCCGGAACACCCGCCCTCGTTCCTCGTAGTTTTCAAACCAGTCGTAACTGGCACAACCCGGGGAGAGCAGCACCACGTCCCCCGCCTTCGATTGGCCGGCGGCCCAGCGAAAGGCCGACTCGAAGTCATCAAACGACTGGTGTAAGACGCTGCCTGCCGGGTCGACGGTCTGAAGCATGCTTTCCAGAGTCGCCGCCGTCTGCCCCAACAGGGCGACCGCTCGGACCGGTCGATCCACCATTGCCCGCACCAGCGGAAGCAGATCGATTTCCTTGTCGTAACCCCCCGCCATCAAAACGACAGGCTCCGCGAAAGCCTGCAACGCCAGAATCGCCGCCTCCGGAGTTGTCGCTTTGGAGTCGTTGTAAAAGCGTCTCCCCGCACAGTCGGCGACCAGTTCCAGCCGATGCGGCAACCCACGAAAGGCCGAAAGACCGGATTCCACCGCTCTTTCATCCGCTCCCAAAGCGAGCGCACACGCCCCGGCGGCCAGCGCGTTCTTCAGGTTGTGGTCTCCCGGCAGTGTCAGCCAGCGACCGATTGCGAGGAGTGATTCCTGATTCGCAAAACGAAAGAGCGCCTGCGTCTCCGCGCGCACTTTGCCCGGCAACAAATACAGACCCTCCGTCCCCACGTCCCGGGTTCCAAACCCAACAACCCGAGCGGCGGCTTCCCAACAAGAAACTTCGGGATCGTCCTGATTCAGCACGGCACTCCGGTCCGAACTCTGCCAGCGAAGCAGATTCTGCTTGGCGTTTCGATACGCCTCAACCGTGCCATGCCGATCGAGGTGGTTGGGGGTGAAATTCGTGATCACAGCGCATTCCGGATTCGGCCGCAAAGGGGCGAGGTCTTCCAATTGAAAGCTGCTCAGTTCCAGCACCACCCAATCGCGCGGCTGAATCTCGTCCACGACCGGAAGCAGGCTTTGTCCGATGTTCCCTCCCAGCCAGACGCGAGTCCCTTCAGAATCGCAGGGACCGCCATCGCTGCCGGATTGCGGACGGGCGGGAAAGGAATCGATCGTGATCGGCGACCGTGGTCCCTTTTCCACCGCTTGCGACATCAACGAATGGATCATCGCGGTAGTCGTCGACTTTCCATTGCTCCCCGTGATCCCGATCACACGTCCCCGGTTCCGTTCCCAGAAGAGATTCATTTCGCTGGTGAGAGGAACACCAGCTTCTCGGGCGAGGTTCAGCCAGTCACTTTCCCGAGGGACGGCGGGACTGACGACAATGAGGTCGGCACCCGTGAAATCGTCGGCATGATGTCCTCCCAGCCGCCACCGCGCGGGGGGCGTTGATATAAGTTCCCCGATCGAATGGCGCAGGACGTGTTCAGACCGCAAATCAGTCACTGTGACGATCGCGCCCCGCGCGACCAGAAACCGAACCGCTCCGATTCCTCCCCCAAACGTCCCCAGCCCCATGACCGTGACGCGTAAACCGTGGAAATCTGTGATCATCGAGCGTACAGTGGGCGGATCAAGGGAACGGGTCATCCGTGAGATACCGTAGTCATCGCGAATTCGCTAGAGTCGCGGTTCCACCTCCCCACTTTCCACCCCCTTTCTCATTGGCGACCCGTGGTGAGCCACCCCATTCATAAGACCGGTGCCGACCTGCTGCTCTCCTGCCTGCAAGCCCGTGGCCTGTCGGCGGTCTTCGGAATGCCCGGAAACCAGAACATCGCGCTGTACGATGCGCTCGCACGCACCAGCCCGGCGCTGCCGCACTACCTCGTTCGGCACGAACAGGGCGCGTCGATGCTCGCCAGCGGGTATATTCGTGCCAGCGGTCGGATCGCCGCGTCCGTGACGGTTCCCGGACCCGGCGCGGCGAACGCGGCCACCGGTGTTCTCGACGCGTACAATGACAATATCCCCTTGTTGTCGATCGTCGGGGGCTTCGAGCGGATATGCGACAAACGCGATCCGTCGAAGTTGTTCCACGGACTCGACCAGAAGGCATTCTACGCGCCGTTCACTCGCTATTTCGGTTCGCCGAAACGCCTCAAGGAGATTCCCCGGATTGTCAACGAAGCGTTCGCCGCGATGACCGGGGTGCGCCCCGGACCAGCGGTGATCGAAATCGCTCCCGACGTGGCGGCGATGCATTTGCCCCCGGGGTTTCATCCCGCGGAGCCGAAACAGCGTCCGCTGGCTCTCCCGGTGAACCCGCTGGAACTGGGTCTCGCGATCGAATCGATTCGGGCCTTGCGCCGTCCGGTGATTCTGGTGGGAAGCGATGTCGTCGCGGCCGATGCCGCTTCCTTGACGCAGCGACTGGCGGAGCTGTTGGGGGCTCCGATCATTTACGGGCGGCGTGGCAAGGGGGTGATTTCCGATGAGCATCCTCAAGTCGCGGGCTTCACCCGTTCCAAGCGAACCGCCGCGCTGTTGGGGGCCGCCGACGGACTGATCGCGATCGGCTCGCGCTTCACACAAATCGACACCAAGAACTGGACGTTGAAGCTGCCGGAGGTGGTGATCCAGTTCGATCGCGATCCGAAAGAGGTCGGACGGGAGTATCCGGTGACGCGAGGAGTTTCCGGCGATTTGACGGTTGCTCTGGACGCGGTCCTGCGGGAGCTGGCACGCACGCACTTCGCCTCCGATCCCGAGTGGCGGGCGTCTGCCGAGTCGAAGCACGCGCAGTGGCGTGAACTTCCTCCGATTCCGGTGTTGTCAGAAATCCGCAAGGCGCTCCCCAAGGGGGGATTGATTTCGGTCGATGTCACCGCGACCGGCTACAACTGCTTCGATCGGTTCCCGGTGGAAGACTCACGCTCGCTGATCTACCCCTGTCAGAGTGTTTCGTTAGGGTTCGGGTTTCCCGCGGCGATCGGCGCGAAGCTGGCATGTCCCGATCGTCCGGTCGTGTCGCTCTCCGGGGATGGCGGCTTTCTGATGGGGGCGTTTGAACTGGGGACCGCGGTCGAACATGAAGTTTCGGTGGTCGCCGTCGTGGTGAAAGACAACTGTCTGTCGGCGATCAATGGATCGCAGCGAAAGGAATTCAACGGTCGCACGATCGACACGACGATGCGTTCTCCCGACTTTGTCGCGCTCGCGCGGAGTTTCGGTGCCGAGGCAACCAGCACGACCGACATCGCGGAACTCCCCCAGTTGATCGAAGCGGGGCTGGGCCGACGTGGTCCCACGGTCATCGAATTGCGGATGGAAGACCGGATCGATGAGATGATCTCGGTGATTCCGTGGTTGCACGGCGAGTAGTTTTCGTCAGACAGTCCCCATTGGTCGCCAGATAGAGGGGCGAATCGCATGTTCGAACTCGATCAACTGATCGACAAATTGCGGAAACTGGAAGCGCTGCATGAAGGGGCGGCGAGCGATGGGGAACGGGCGGCGGCAGCCAACGCCATCGACCGCATTCGACAGCGACTGCACTCGACCCAGAAAATTGATCCGCCGGTCGAGTACACATTTTCGATGACCAACGTCTGGTCGCGGCAACTGTTCACCGCCCTGTTGCGACGCTACGGCCTGACGCCGTACCGGTACTACCGCCAGCGACACACCACGGTCATGGTGCGGGTTCCCAAGACGTTTGTCGATCAGACCCTGTGGCCCGAATTCTGCGCCATCGACGATTTGCTCAAAAACTTCCTCACCGACGTCACCACCAAAATCATCCAGGAACACGTATTTGGCGACACCACCGACGTGGAAGTGCGTCAGGGAGGGCCACCCATTGGAATTGGCGGCCCAAGCGATGCGAACCGGGACTGAATCACGCGAGAAATCACTCTCTGCGGCTCGAACACCCTGAATTCCCCCGCAGGCCGCCGCAACCTCACCTTTCTTCCACTCCAGGAGTTGAGCCATGCTCGTCGGATATGTCAGCGATGAACGGTATGTCGCCCTCCCCGATGTTCTGCTGGAATTCGAGAACGTCGACGGTTCCCGCGAGACCCGATCGCGCGCTTCGGGCGCGGTTTACCTCGATCTACCCGCCGGTGAATACCGCGTCACGCTCAACAAACCCGGCTACGGTGCCAAACGGGTGACGATGAAAGTCACTCCCGGCACCCCCTACCAGTTCAGACTCCTGTCCGACTGCCTGCTGGGCTATCCCTGGCCCAAATGGGTCCGCGCGGGAGAACAGGCCGAGTTTCGGGTTCATTCCCCGGAAGCCTACGAACTCGAACTGTGGCGCTGCGGCCTGGAACGGAAACTGATCCGCAAGCTCGGCTGGTACGACGAACATGGTCCCCGCGCCACCGTGCAGATCACTCCCGATGGCGATTACACACAAACCGGCGTCGAGTGGAACAAGTTCGGCTACGCCAATCCCGCACTCAAACAATATGTCACCGCTCCGGAACCCTCCGGGCTGTACTACTTTCAGGCCCGCACGAAATCGGGACACTTTTTTTCGTTCCCCTGGATCGTCGCACCGGCGAAACCACAGCACAAACTGGCGGTCCTTGCCTCGAACATCACCTGGAACGCCTACAACGCGTTCGGCGGTCGCAGCAATTACATCAACGCCGACAAACTCCCCAGCGTTCCCTGTGTGAACGCCCGGCAGGAACTGCATCGCTACACCGATCCCGCCTTCGTCAACTACTCCGTCTGGGATTACGCCCCGCTCTCATTCGAACGTCCCGAGGCGATCAATCTGATTCCCGAGGGGGAACAGATCGATAACCCGATTGAAGGCCGCGCCGCCTGTCATATCGCTCCCGCCGAGTGGCGGCTGCTGGGGTGGCTGGAACGCGAAGGGTTCGCGTACGACTACTACGCCGAGACACAGTTTCACGAGGGGGTTTTGAACCTCGACGATTACCAGGTGTTGATCATCAGCACGCACCCCGAGTACTGGTCGCAGGAGATGTACTTTCGCCTGAAGGCGTGGGTGCATGAACGAGGGGGCAAGCTGCTGTATCTGGGAGGGAATGGCCTCAACTGCGAGGTGAAGTTCCTCGATCCACAGACAATGGTGGTGATGAATGGTGATGAACGCGACCGAATCGCGAAGGGGGTCGCCGAGTCCCGGTTTCATGTCTATCAGGAATCGGAGGCGAACCTTCTGGGAGTGGTCTTCAGTTACGACGGAATCATGACCAGCGCCCCCTACAAAGTCCTGGATGAAAACCACTGGGCCTACGCGGGGACGGGGATGAAGAACGACGCGACGTTTGGCGAGGCGAGTCTGCATCGCCGGGTGCCGGGGGGGGCCTCGGGGCATGAGACGGACAAAGTCTCATCGCATTCGCCGAAAAATGTGCAGATTCTGGCCCACGGTCTGAACCCCGAAAACGGAGGAGCCGATATCGTGACCTATGACACTCCGAGCGGTGGAGAGGTCTTCTCGGTCGGTTCGATCACCTGGCCGAGTTCGATTCTGGTGGATGACGTGGTTTCGAAGATGACTCGCAACGTGCTGGAACGGTTTTTGGGATGATCGCCCGTCGCACGATCTGGCGACGTGACGATGGATAGGATTTCCTCCGGCGCGACCGCCATACGCGTCCCGAGGGAGTTACCGGTCCCGTTGTGGCCGGCCGATCGTCGCCAGTCGGTTCCAACTTCAAACCCACGGACTTCTCGTCACCAATTTCGGCTGCAACATGTCATTTCTAAATCGTCACGGTTCCCGGTATATACGCGCGATCGCAGTTGTGAGTGCGTTGTCCTGCTGCGGTGTCGGCATTGCCCAGGACTCGACTGTGCCGGCTTCTGTCGTGCCCCTCTTCCCCCCCGGAACACCGCAGGAACCCGACACCATCGAAGAGACCCCGACCGCGATCATTACCCGGGTCGGGGATCGAGTGCGCGACCGCCACGCCCGTGAGGGAGAGTTTCAGGCCTACGACCACTTTCTGTCTCTCTACTGGCAGCACCGCACGGTCGCCATTGAAATCATCGACCGCGTCGCCAGGGGGGGAGACAGTATCACCTACAACATGACCTCGCTCGTTCCGCTGGACGAGCCGAACTTGCGTCTGTTTTTCGAAGGGAAGACCACCCCGGCCCAGTATTCCCACAACGTGGTTTCGACGCAGGTCGATCCACTGCATTACACGGTGACCGTTCGGCACAACACGATTGAACGCCGGCCCATTCAGGTGGGCGATCGCATCGAAATGGAATTCAGCCCGTTTCTCAAGCCGCCGGTCGACGGGCGGACCAACTACTACGGCACCGCGTTCCTTTACGTGGTGGGACAGGGGGGAATGCTCCCGTGGGAAGGACGCGGCCCTCGACTCGATTCCCATCCCTTGCCGGCCGATGCGCTGCTCGGCGGAAGATTGACGTCGCATCGGCAGTACTCCAACGAGCCGGTCGACCTGTTCAAGCAGATGGCGACGAATCTCGCTCCGGTGAGCGCGCAGCCTTTTGTGCTGGGTCGACGGCTGCACCACAGTGACTTGGGCACCGGACTGCATTCAGAAACCGGCAATCCGGTGTTTCCGGAATTGGTCGGGAAACTGGGCAATCACCACGTCGGTCGAAGTTGTGTCGCCTGCCACAAAAACAATGGCCGGGCATTCCCCGCGGAACCGGGCGCGCCACTCACCTCGTATCTCGTCCGCGTGGGTGCCGACGCGACGGGGAAACCGCATCCGCAACTCGGGGCATCCCTTCAATCGCAGGCAGGACAGGGTATGCCGGAAGCGGGCGTTTCCATCAGCGGCTGGGACGAGACCGACGGGAAATACGCCGACGGGACCGTGTACCGGCTGCGGAAACCACGCTACCAGTTCACCGGAGTTGTCCCCGAGTTCTTCTCTGTGCGACTCGCGCCTTCGCTCGTGGGGCAAGGTTTGCTGGAAGCGGTGGAGGAGTCAACCGGCAGCGAGCTGGCCCGCGCGAACGGCGGACACCTGCGGATCGTCTCTGACCCCGTGACTTCGGAACCGCGCTGGGGGCGATTCGGCTGGAAGGGGGGGCAATCGCGGGTGAAGTCTCAGATCGCGGGTGCGTTGAACAACGACATGGGGGTCACCACCTCCATTTATCCCCGAGTCGATCGGGGGAGTGAACAGACCGATCGCGGACCAGCGGCGAGTCTCTCCGATGACGACCTCGACCTGATGTACCGCTATGTCGCCACGCTGGGAGTCCCCCCGCGCCGCGACCTGGAAGATCCGGAAACCCAGCGGGGAGAAAAGCTGTTCAAGCAGGCTCAATGTGCCACATGCCATGTCGCGACGTTGCGAACCAGCCCGCATCACCCGCTGGCGGAACTGCGGAACCAGACGATTCATCCCTTCACCGACCTGTTACTGCACGATTTGGGTGACGGATTGGCCGACAACATGGCCGATGGAACCGCCACGGCGGCCCAATGGCGGACGACACCGTTGTGGGGAATCGGTCTGACCCGACAGGTGGGAGGGGATGAAGCGTACCTGCACGACGGCCGAGCCCGCAGCCTGAGCGAGGCGATTCTCTGGCACGGCGGGGAGGCGCAGGCCTCGCGCGAGTCATTCCGCCAGATGCCGGCCACGGACCGAGCCGCCCTGGTGAGATTCCTCGGTTCGCTGTAACCGTGATCGAAACGGCAAAAGGGCGAGAGAACCCCCATTTGCCGCCGAACCTTTCTGGCGGAACGCCTGTCAAATATCTTGCAACAATTGGTCCGATTGCGTACAATGTCCCTCTCACGGCATGGGTGCCGCAACGTAATCCGTTGCCACTCAAGGCGTTACGGATGCCACCCTGAGGCCATTCCCCGATAGCTCAATGGTAGAGCGAGTCCGCCACTGGCGGATTAACCGCTAGACCAGCGACTGCCGGTTTGAGACCATTCCCCGATAGCTCAATGGGAGAGCGAGTCCGCCAGTGGCGGATTAACCGCTAGACCAGCGACTGCCGGTTTGTGACCATTCCCCGATAGCTCAATGGTAGAGCGAGCGGCTGTTAACCGCTAGGTTCTAGGTTCGACCCCTAGTCGGGGAGCTTCAAAGAGGCTGGATCAGTCGATACGGTTGTCGTCCGCGCGTGGCTCGACAAAACCACGCTTGTGAGATTCCCACACCCTCGGAAACACCGCTCAATGGTAGAGCGAGTCCGCCACGGGCGGATTAACCGCTAGGTTCTAGGTTCTCCGCTGCGGCGGACTAGTCGGGGAGCTTCCCAGAGACTGAATCAATCGATTCAGTCTCTTTTTTTGTGTTGATTCGGAGTTGCAGAAGTGGCAACTGACGGACCGTTCTGGGTTTACGTTCTGATCAGTGAAGCCACCGGCCGTCGGTATATCGGCCAGACTGACAACTTGGCCCGTCGTGTTGCCGAACACAATACTCCTGAGCACAACCAGAAAAAATACACTTCCCGGCAGGCAGGCCCGTGGCGATTGGCGCACTCGGAACAATACCCCACCCGCGCCGCCGCAATGGCCCGCGAACGCTGGTTCGAAACCGGCTTCGGCTTGCACTGGTCACGAACATCGACTTCGATCATTCGGGCGAGTACATGAGTGACCCCGCACTCGCGGGGGCGCTCAGTGACCGCGTCTTCGACAACACGATCGTTCTGAAGATCGCAGGCAGGCCGTACCGGGCGGAACGGGCACGGGCGGCCAATCGGCCGTCTTGAGGGACAGCAAGACGCGATCTCACCACGTCTCTGGGCTCCCTCCTCGCCTCGAAACCCCTGCCGGGGTGGCGGGAAAACCAACAACGATGGCACAGGAAGCCGACCGTTGGAGACGACGGTGGATCCAGGATCGGACAGCACGTTTCGCGGGATTCGTGCCATGGGTTCATCCAATTCGTAAACGAGTTCGCCGACGAGACAGCCATCAACTCACGAAATGGAAACATGAGAGTTTCAGCAGCAAGTCGCGTGGAAAATGCCGGTCAGCGATCGGCCGGCGTGAGTCGGCTGGTTCCGCTGTTCAACTTGGCACCAATGCGAGCAAACTCATGAAAAACTTCCTGAAAGAAGAATTGCGGGAATTATTGACAAAGCGGTCGTCGAGCCACCTTACTCCAACGGCGAGCTACAGGGAGGAGATGAGCGATGCCTGAACAACCAAACACGGCGCGATCCCATGAGTCACTTTGTCACCAGGAATTTCCGGTCGAGATTCGAGGAACTGTGGCAGAAATCGTTGTCCGAATCCCCTTTGCAGCCGGATGGCGGGATTGACCAACTGATGGAACTGCTCGCCGATGTGCTGGAAGTCGAGCAGATTCAACATGTTGCGGTCGGCAAAGCGTCGGCCTATCTGTTCGATTTGACGTCGCTGGGGTTCAGCGGGATGGGCTGGAATGTGCTGGTGGTCACGAAATCGCCCCAGTCGGATGAGGAGTGTAGGTTTCAGGCCGAGTTCTTGAATGAACAAAAGCACGCGACCGACTCGATTGGGTTCTGTTTTCAGCTCTTTTTGGAGACGAAGCGTCCTGAGCCAAACCCGTATGTCGGCGTGATGCAGCAGGCGGTCACGCTGTGCCGACATGATCTGGAACGGATTCTGGAATCGCGGATTCCGCGGATGGCATTCGCCGCCATTGTGCGCGAGCAGACACCGGTGGCTCGACTCTGTCCGTTCAACACGAATCAAGAGGCTGCGGGGGCGATGTTTTACGGCCGCCGGGCCGAGCTGGAACTGCTGGTCGAAGACTTCACGCAGTGCGTCGCGGTGCATGGTGCCCGCCGAATTGGGAAGACGTCCCTGCTCAAGCAGGCGTCCCGAGTGCTGCGGACGCGATTTCATCACGATCCGCGGCGGGTGTTCTATTTCAATTGCCTGACGTGGTCCGGATACCAGCACGCGTGCCAGATGCTGGCTCATAAGATCGATCCCCGGCGTGAAATGCGTTTGGATCGGTCGGGCAAGAACATCGAATACCTGCTGGAACGGTGCAGTCATGGTGGCAAACGGCCGCTGCTCCTGTTTTTTGACGAGGTGGATCGACTGATCGAGTTGGATGCGATCAACGACTGGCGGTTTTTCAGTCTGTTGGCGGCTGCCAAAGACGCGGGCCAGGTCCGCTTTGTGCTAGCCGGCTATCGCTCGGTCGGCCGCCTGGTCTATGGAGACCGGTCCCGGAGATTGAACCCGCAGTCCGGGACGGTGGATCGAATTCACTCTGTCGAGACCCCGCTGCTGTTGCAGGTTGCTTCATTAAGCCTGGGGCCATTGTCGCGGCGGGAAGCGGACGGGTTGTTGAGCGATCCCCTGCGACTGGCAAACATCGAGATCGAGTCGGAAGCGGCGCTGCAAGAACGCGTATGGCGGCTCACCTCGGGGTATCCGTTTCTGGTTCAATTCATCGGCCAGCATCTCTATCGGCGGGCTGCGGAGCGGGGGCGGTTGGTTCACGAGGACGTCGATGGGGTTGAACAGGGACGGGAACTCGGGGAATTCCTCGAAACGCATTTCATCGAGAACACCACGCAAGACGGCTTTCCGGTGATTCCCGAACGGTGTTGCGCGCTGCTGCTTGCGCACTCGCGTGCTGCGAGCTGGACAGAACAAGACTTCTGGGAGGGGTGCCGGCAACATAACGTCGAATTGGGACGAGACAGTCTGGCGACGGTTCATCGCGCCATTCGCAATCTGGTGGATTCCCAGATTCTGACGGCTATCGGCTCACGTTACGAGTTCGCATTTCCGGTCATGCGGCAGGTTCTGATCGGGTGTTGTCCCAACATCGCCCTTGCGATTCGAGCACTCCAGGAGGTGTGAATTGAGTTCATTGCAACTGGGGCCGGCGTACGTTCGTGAGTTTTCCGACACACTGGTCTCGGAGTTGTTCGAACAACTCCGACAGGGCGAGCATCTTGCGCTGGTCGCTCCGAGACAATCTGGAAAGGCGCTTCTGTTATACGAATTGAGACGCCGGGCCGCCGTCGTTGAGGGAGTCAAACCGCGCGTCGTCATCCTGCGCAGGGGAACGATCAACAGCGACTCTGCGGTCGACTGGATCCGAGAACTTCGTGAGTGTCTGGTGGGTGTCACCGGCAAGGCGACCGATAAAGTGCCGGATGAGGTGGATCCGGAAGCTGGGCTGAGTGACCAGTTTCGCGGGATCATCGAAACGGCCGCTGGATCGGAAACGAGTCCACTCTGGTTGTTCATTCAGAGCATTCCCGAGTTTCCGGCACCCTGGGCTCGTGCCATGCTGTTGGCCTGCCAGTGGTTTTCCATGGACCCGCTGTTTCGTTCGAAGTTGAGCGTCGTGGTCACGGGATCACACGATCTTGTCTCGCTGGCGTACGACTACAATTCTCCATATCGCCATGCTCAAAAGTACTTTCTCAACGGATTCGACAAAGATCTGACCCGCCGCTTTTTTTGTGCGCGCATCCGGGGCGAATCGTTGGAGCAGGGATTTGGGTCGGACACCCAACCGGACCTGCTCGAGCCGGCCGCGCTCAACTATCTCTATGAGCAGACAGGTGGATACGCCCGTTTCATTGAAGAACTTGTTTCCACTTTGCGACGGCCGGGGATGACTCAGCAACCGATCGGGGATGAGGGACTGTGGGGGAAGGCCTGGATCGCACAGCTTGTGGAGCGGTTCATAAATGAACATCTCCAGTTTGAGCCGTTCTGTCAGCTCAATCTTTCCGATGTGGAGCGTGAACCTGCGGCGTGGGATACTTTGTGCCGCATGCTTGGCGCACGTGAGAGTGGCGAAACAATCAGCGCTGCGACCAACCTGCCTCACCGACTTGAAACCTCGGGAATCGCCCGGCGCACCAAGCCCTCTGGCGAACTCAGGATGGCCTGCCCCATCTGGGAGCGATACCTGCGATCATTGATGACGCGTGTCCGCAGGGGTGACATTATGGCTCTGCAAGGACGGTGGGACGAGGCTTGGGATTTGTATTCCACCGTTGCCGCGGCAGAATGCGACCGTCCTTTGGATGGGGAGTCTCGGTATCTGTGGCGGCGTGTCGTGCGACTTTGGGAAGAGGCGCTGAGTGACGAGGCCGACCGCACCACCAAACTTCCCACCACCGGCGTGTGGCGTTTTTTTGAGCGGGGACTGAAGACTCTCTATGGCTTTCAGACGGGAGTATTGTGTGATCGACGGACTGCCAAATCGCATTGGGAATTCGGAAACGGAAAAATTGAGTTACTGCGTTATGTGGGAGCCGGATCCAAGGCTGTGAGAGAATGGGAGACGGACGCCTTGGCCGCTTCCGAACGGCTCTGTCGGGTCGTCGATGCGCGATCAAGAGTCGTGTCGAAGCCGGAAAAAGAGGGAACCTGGACGCACTTTCGCATCGCGCCGACACTAATTCTGGAGCGGTCTCTGGAACGCGATATTGACGCGATCACTCGCTCCGAGTTGCGGCGTTCTCTCAAGCGATTCTGGTCCGCGATGGAAACCGCATGCCGCAAGGAGTTTGACGCTGAGTTGGGGGGCGTCCGCGAACGACACATGCGGGTGATTGAAGTGGTGAACCGGCTGCCGGGGCGGAGTATGAGCGACCTGGGAACTCTCGTCAATGAAACGTGCCGAGCGCTGGTAGTCTCGGGGGGGTATTTTCGGGTGCTAATCAGCCTGGTCAGTCCGGATGGAAACTATATTCAGGGAGTTGCCGCTCATAGCCGGCATACGGCTTGGAATTTCAAAGACCGCACGAATTGCCCGCTGGTCCCTGGAGTTACCGGGGGGAAGCCCGACATTCAGGCTTGGGTGGTATTAAATCGACAATCGGCGGTAGTACCGGATGCGGCCCAGCCAGGGGACAGTGAATTCGTTACCAACGTCGACCAGGCCGAAGAGATTCACATGCGAGGAATCGCTGTGATTCCGATCCAGCTCACAGAGGAAGGGGGTAGAAATCCCGTGCAGGAAATCCTGGGGACGCTGCATGTGGAACGGAACGATGGCCAACCTCCCGGCAATCTGGAGGTTCGTTCCCTGGAGATTCTCGCCGGACAGATCGCATCCGTCTTCGACCAGGAACGCCGTCGCGCAATGCTTGAGCAGGCACTCGAACAAGTAGACTCGGAATTCCGCCTCGTGGCGCGAAATGGAAGGGTATTGTATCGAAATCGAGCGGCGGCGATTGCGGATCAGCAGCCTGCTCGAATCTGGAACTATCCGTTGGCGGTCGCTCCCATGAGCGAAACCGAGGAGGAGTGTCAGGCGGGAATCGTCTCAGAGAGCATCCGCAACGGCCTCGGGGGCAATTTTGACCCGCAGCATCGATTTCGCGAGTCTCCAGGGGACCGCCGTCGTGTTTGGGACGACCTAGTCGCTCCGGTGTTTGACTTTCGCAAGCAACTGTTAACCCCGTTTGGATCCGATGGATGGCTGGGACTGGTTCATCAGTCCACCGAGCTGACAGACCTGGTCGAATTGTCGCAATTGCTGCAGAAAGTGCTGTCGGTGGGTGGACTTCCGGAAACAACGCATCGGATCCTGGAGTTCTTCCGGCAAAGAGGGCATCAGTGGGTGCGAATCTATCTGCACTACTCTTCGCGTTTGGATGGAGAGTATCTGGCGAGTTGCGATGAGTTTGGAATTGAGGACCAGGACATCCGCCACGCGTTTCGACTGGGGCGATTCCGATTCGATCGAAGCGCGGTCCAGGAACAGGCATGGTTGCTCTTGGACAGATTGAAGGAACCTGCGATTTTTCACTGGGATTCAACGTGCGTCAACGGCCCCGAAATGGATGGTGAGTGGATCCCTGGAATCCCCAAGGTTCGAAGCCAGGATCGGTGGCGGCGCGAATTCAACAAGACTGACCAAGAGTGGCTGGAAGTCCCCTTGTTCGTCGGGAGCGAGATGGTCGGGATCATCGCCATGGATTTGCCTGCTGATTTCGCGCCAAGGGTCTACGAACAGATCCGCTGGGCGGGAGCCAGTATCGCAGTGGCGCTCCATTTTTCCAGGCTCACCGTGGAGGAGACCACCCGCGCCAAGCGAGCCGGTTCGGTAGAAACGGCGGCCATGGCCATTCACCAACTGGCCAACATTCTGGGCCCGGCCGTGTCGCGTTGTGCTTTCATCCAGCACGATCTGCGAACACTTCTGATGGAGTCTGAGGAGTCCGCTGCCGTTCTGGCGGATCTGGAACGGGTGATCTCGGGAATCAAGGGGGCACATGCGATTTTGGCAGACTTCGGCCGGTACGCGGCCGACAAACCACTCCGAGACATTCAACCCATCAATTCCGTTGAATTCCTGGACGGGCTGCTGGCTCGAATTCGAGAGCGACACCCGGATCTCCAGATTCATCCCCCCGAGTACCATATGGATCCCATGGCTAACGAGTTGATACTTCACGCCAGTCCCCAGGCTTTGTACGAGGTGTTCGAGATTCTTGCCGCCAATTCCGAACGCCACGCACAACGAACTCATGATCGCGTGGAGATTCGCGTGCAAGTCGGCCCAACGATCATGGCGGGCGAACAGTCACGGTGTCAAATCCGTTACCGGGACAACGGTCCTGGTATTGCGCCGAATGCGAAGGAACGGATTTTTGCGGCGTTCTTTACTACAAGCGCTCGAGGTACGGGTTTGGGGTTGCCAATCGCCCGCAGACTTCTTGAACAAATGGGTGGAACGATTTGGGAAGAGGGGGATTTTGGAGTCGGCTGTTGTTTTACAGTCGAGATCCCGATGGCGCGATCCTGTGTGACTGATCCAGGAGATTCACTGTGAGCATGTCGAATCAACAGCCGCTTGATTTACTGATTGTTGAGGATGACCCTGACGTCCGCGAAATGCTCCATCGCGCGTTCTCGCGTTGCCAGGATGCAAAGTTCAACCTGGAATGCCGCGACTCACCCGAAGCATGCCTTGATCTGGCAAAACTCGGGTCTCGCAAATTCGATTTGGCCGTGGTGGACATGGGGTTTGAAGCTCTGAGTACCGATTCCGACTCACCACATTCCCACGCCGATATCTATCAGGGGGAGCGGGTTCTGCTTGCCAGAGCTTGTCTCAAGCCCAACGGAATCGTCGTTGTCTATTCTGCATACCCCGTGATTGAGTTGATTGTCCGGGTGATGCGTTATGGGGCGGCGGACTTTGTCAGCAAGGCGGAATGCCTGCCGCACGAACTGCCGGAACGCGTGTGCAGGCTCCTGGCCGAGATCCAGCGCAGACAGTTGGATTACGATCAGATGATGAATTGGCTGAAACAGAATCCGGGCTGGTTCAACAACCAGTCCGAACTGGCTGGCCGGCAGGTCGCCTTGATTGTCGACAAAGGCACGGTCCAGTGCGTCGCCAATGGGGAGTCGACGCTCGAGTTGCTGTTGAACTACGAGAAGGCGCGAGCGAAGTATGGCCCGGACACTTGGCCCCGGGAGCCATTCGTGCATCAGCTCCGCAATCGATCGCCCGAATAGTCCATCATTGCCCGCCCGGCAGGTGGTGTTGTTACAGTTCGCCATCCCAATGCCGCATGACAGTCCCGATTCTGGAATTCTCGCCGATGTCGAATTCACCGCTGGTGGAGTGGGAAGATCGCACGGACAACCACCGGGCGATCAGACTGGGTATTCGGACTGGTTGGGCGGATCGCAACGGGGTGCGAAACCGCTTGATGTGTTTTGAATCCGGTCAATCTGGGCCAGATCGACTCATGGTGGATCTGGCGATCTATCCGGATTGCAATTCTGAAGCGATTACCCTGTATCGCCCCAAACTTGTCTCAACGGAACTGGCAATCGACTTTCTTTCAAATGCAATTCCCGCGGCCCACATATTCAGACGTACAATTGGTCTGAATCCGAAGAGAGAACCGTTGCCCACACATGAGGGAATCAGGCCCTCACTTTGCGCCGTCGTTTCCACAAAACTAGTTCCGAACGATATAGAGGGTGGGCGAAGCGAGGCCGTTGTCAATCTGTTTTCTCGACGATCCCCCGATCCGAACCGCCTGTCGCGACTACTGGAGTGGGACCGAGGAATGTCGCTCGAATATTGCGGCGGCCGGCTTTGCATTTGGCCACCGAGTCTGGGGGGGGCGGAGCTGGGATTCGATCGCCCCCCGCTGCTGATTCTGGACGGATATTTCCGATGCCACACCGATGAGCCGATCTGCGACCTGTATTCCTGTACCGGGTTTGATGACAAAAACCTTCCAATCTTCAGAATTCCCGAGGGGTGGTGCATTTGGGACGACAAATGAGCATACGAGAGGCCTTTATTGTTCTACGAGTGAATTGTCGCGGCACAGGAGCCGCGGCATGCGTCAACCCGTGCGGGAGTCGATTCCGTGTCCGCCCCCCCTGAACTGCTCGAAGCCCCTTCCCCCAGTACACTGGAACTGAGCCACATTTACCGCTTCGGGACCGATGCGGAGGCGATGGAAGCCCTCGCAGAACTCATGATTCGGTACGCCGGGCCCATTGCCGCTGCGTGCCGAACTCTTTGTTCCTGGAACACCGCGGATGCCGAAAAATTGTAACTGCTCAATAACCCCTCGGAAACTGGTATTTACTCAAAGTCGGTTTTTCGGGGAATGTATGGCGCATGAGCCAGTCAGACCCCCAGCCAATCCAACCGATCGTCATCGCGGGAATCGAGATCCCGGCGGCGGAGCAGACGCCAC